>SYDY01000042.1 GCA_005801425.1 Bdellovibrionales bacterium
GCGCGGCGGCCCTGTTTCTCCAACACGACTTTCTCGGTACATTTGATTGCCATCGGGACCGCACAAACCCATCATGCGATTGCCATCGGCGTTTTTCACTTCACGCAAACATCCAAAAGCATCAAACACAAATTGCGAGTTTCCATCTTGTTTTAAAACACCATCGGCATCGTACGATAACGATCGCGTGTTGACTGAAGTCACAGCATGGGGATGCACTTCATCGTCGTATCGGTATGTTTGTATTCCAAACAGACCCTTTGCTGCCGTGATGTTTCCGGCATCATCAAATGCATACTGTTCAAGAGCCGAAGATCGTGCTGCCGAACGAAAATTAGAATTGAGGCGGCCCATGGTGTCGTAGCTGTAGAATTTGCTCGTTGTAAGGTGATCGCGCAAACGCTGTGTTTCAGAAGTCAGGCGGTCAGCATTGTCAAATGCATTGTGCGTGATTGAAAAAAGTTCGCCCAAACGATCTCGGGTCACAAGAATTGCTGCACGTGAGCGTAATTGCGGATGATACGCGATATTCAAACGCACATCGTGGGGCCATAGAATGCCATCCAACGCGCCATCAACATTGTAGTGAACGTCGTGCACCACCGGCGCCATGCCATCGGCGCCGAAGATGGAAGCGCCAAGGGCGCGACCTTGCGCATCGTAGCCGTAACTCGCCATAAATTGCGTACGTCGGTCGCCCGTTTCAAAAATAGACAATTCGTTGGCCACGGTGCCATTGGGATGATGTGTGGCCAATGCCGTTAGATTGGAACGAACATTGTTCCAACGAAGCGCATCTGAAGGTTGGTAATGATTGACTTCGGTGTTTCCAAAAACGTCGTAACCATAGCGCCATGTGCCTGCTGCATTGGACAATTCAGACACACGACCACGGCCATTTTCTGCTTTGTCATATTCGATATGCATCACTTCTGAATTTTGTTTGCCGCCCAACCCGGGATAATCGTTTTCAATGCTCACTGCGCGACCCAATGCATCACGCTCCCACGCCAAATGACGTCCAGAAGGCCACTGACGTGCCAGAATACGACCTTTTGCATCAAAGCAACTTACAATCTCTTGGCCATAACCATGATATCCCGGCAACGATGTGGCAACACGATGACCAAGTAAATTGTATGTAAACCCACGGCGCACGTCACCGGGCTCTTCAATTTCTTCAATCGCACCAAGTCCGTTGCGTACGTAACGATAAACAATGTCATCGTCATGGATCACTTCCACCGCGTGACCCGCATGATCATCGTAACGCAAAACATGCCGACCATCGGGATAATCGGTGGCAACACCACGAAGTTTGGGATGATAAAGAGTTTTTCGACCGGCAGGATCTTCATCCATCGTACGACGTCCAAAGCCATCTAACACATGATAAGAAATTGATTCGTCCAAAGGATGAGGATTGGAAGCCAAACCTGCAAGAGAAGGCAAAGCAGCCAATAAAAAACTTGCGGCATCGGTTCCGGTGATGGCTTTGGCACCAAAAACAATTCTTGGAGAACCATCGCCATCGGTCACGCTCGCATGTTTTCTGCGTGGCGATCCATCGGAGGGTTTGATGACAGTAAGAAATCCATCGCGTTCACCCCATACATACGTATCGGTGTACACAGTATTTGAAATGGTTGGAAACGTGCGCGCACGATGCAAAAATGGCGGAACATCGTTATACGTATGAATTTCACGTGTGCCGCCATTGGGATCTTGAACCGAAAGGATGCGGCCATGGCTGTCGTAGGTGAAACGTGTTTTATTTAAATTGGCGTCGGTGTGAGCGGTGGGTTTTCCATGACGTAAATCGTATTCAAATTGTTCTTCAAGGCGCGCATCCGGTGGGCCAACCCACGACGTTTCAGGATAAATTCCAATGTCATCGTAGGTATAACCAGAGACATCATCGGCTGGGCCGTCTACGCGTATCAAACGACCGCGTGAATCGTGTGTAAAATCGGTATGTGCATCCACAGATGCCGCATCCATATCGCTGCATGCGTCTGGTGAATTGCCGCGCGCATGTTCCACTTCACGCAAAACACCGGTTATGTCATCAAATGATTTTTTCCATTGTGACAAGCGTTCAAAATGACTTTGGGATTGGCCCCACACCGATTCTTCAACGACATTGCCTACAATCCAACTTGCGTTAAATGTTTGTACTTTTCGCACCGTGCTTGTGTAAGAGGCATCGTAGAGAAATGCGCCCGATGTTTCGATGTCGCCGCTTTCGATTTCTACAGGATCCCGAAACACATCGTCAAAATGCATTTTTACGCGATGGGTGATGCAATCGATTCTGCCTTCGCAAACGGTGCTGTCTGTTTGTAAAGTTCGCACGCGCACCCAAGCGCCATCGCCTGGTGTAACATCGTACGCGTGCCGCTCCACACGTTCTGATAAAGCCGTTCGCATGCTTCGCTGCACCAAACGTCCCAAACGTGCATAGGCGATACGATCTTGGGGTGTAGGCAGCACTTCGTAGTGTTCTTCCACTTCCAAACTGCGTGTGAGTTGCTGTGCTGGCGCGGTGATCAATACCGAAGCGTGAACTGTGCCAAATCCCAACGATAAATTCTTAGCATGATCACGATGATAACTCCCATACGTATAATTTTCTTGCCGTTGGCCCATCCATTGGGAAGCCACAAAATCTGGTGCAAGGGGCGTATGCACCACGGACACAAGAAACTGTCCTTGCATGGGAAGACCGATGTGATCATTCGCAATAATTTTGCGTTGCAATGCTTGTGCGCCCGAAAGATATCCTAAATCAAAACGCCCGCCTTGAGGTTCGTCGATACGCGTGAGAAGATCGGGCACTTCGCCTGTATTTCGCTGCCATGTGGCAACACGGGGTGCACCAAAGGGACCCGAGATCCACCCCGCACGGATCAGGTCCGCCAAACCATCACCATCCATATCGCCAAGGCGGCCCATGTCTTGCGCAGAAATCGGTGCTTGGCGTGTTTTTGATAATCCTGCGGGGGTTACCGCAAAGCCGGGAAAATTCGATGGAAGCATCGAGGGCGCTGATCGAAACCCGCGTTCGGTTCCAAAATAAACTTCATCCACTTTGCGTTTCCACACAGGATCTTGCACCGAAATGATCACATCATCATGACCATCGCCATTGATGTCTGCCATGGTCATGGCAGAGGACTGGTATCCCGCGCTGCTTGTTTGATCTGCGTTGCAGGCCCGATCTCTGTTATTGATTTTCCCAAATGCTTGCGACAAACCCATGGAAACAATTTCGGATTCACTGGGTGTTGAAAATCTGTAGCCGCGATTGAGAAGTAGTGCGTGTTCTTGCGGACAATCCCATGTGTTGTCTCCTGCGCGCGGTTTTGCAGCGATGATCAGATCCGTAAGTCCATCGCCGTTGATGTCGGCGGGCAGGGTGGTAAAATTTAATTCGCAGGGATAGTTTGGATTTAAACTGCATCGTCCCCAATTGCCAAGCAATCCATCCAACGATTGTGTAAAATCGCTGCGTTGATCATAACCCGACGATGGGTTCAGCACAGGCGGGGGTGTATCGCGAAAGAATTCACCATCGCGTTGAATAAACGCACGTGGAACCATGTGATAGCGCCGAAGGCCAACTTCGCCATTGCGCATCTCTTTCAGCAACAAAATATCGGCGTGTGCATCGCCATTGAGGTCCACCATGGGTGCAAGAAAATCTTCCACCAAAACAGACGAAAAACGTGGCGCGAAACGACTCATGGAGTGGTCTTTGATTACAATTTGTTTTTCAACACCCCGTGGCCATCCATGCAGCGTTTTTGTCGTCATGCCTGTGGGTGCTTGGCCAGATCTGCTTGGATTGCCATGGAACGAAATATTTTTTTCGGTCACCATTTCCATGGAAATTTTGGATGGAAGGATGGGGGTCATCCCTTTGGGTATTTTTGCCTGCATGCGCGCAAGCCATTCATCGTATGAAATATCAAAATCTCTGCATGCATTGATCCATTCCAAACAATTCACACCAGGGAGCGATGGCGTACCGCTAAAAAAAGAAGGCACCCATGGCGGGAAAGGGCCCGGATTGCCTGGACGAGGCTCGGGGATGCTTGGGATCTCCGGCAATGGATCGATATCACCGCAACGATCCCTAAACGCTTGATTTCCGCAAATGCCATCGATATCGCCCGAACTGGGCAGGATAGCGCCGCCGCCATTGCTGCGTTCAAGTTGCCCAAAACTGACCGCATCCACATCACCATCGCGATCCAGATCGGTCAGTGCACTCACGGGTGGAAGTCCGTTTATAAATGCATCGCTTGAAGTCATGCGCGATTCCGCAGCGGAGAAACCCGCAGGATGATAAACGTGCTCCACAATGCCATCAGCGTTGGTATCCATAAAACGACTTGCAGATCGTCGTCCCGGAGGGCTGATGGCCACGTCTGAACTCGGATACACCACAACGCCATCGTCGCATGTCAAAGGTGCCAAACATGTGAATGACTGTTGAGTATAAACGGGATCAGCAGAGATGGATTTTTCTGAAGAAAAACACGGTTGTTTTGCATCACATGGCGCATCGCCGCTGTATCCCAATGTCCATACGCGGTGAGACTCACCGGGGGCGCGACGTATCACGCGAACAAGTTGAGAGCGTGCCGATGTGGGGCTCGTTTCCTGCTCAAGGGCATATTCAAAATACAGCTCGCTCAAGACCTTGCCTTGTGCATCCAAACGCCCCATGCGAATTTTTGTCACCCGATGGGTGGTCCACACATGACCTGCAAGCATGTCGATGCGTTGTGCATGGGGTTCAAGTTCCTCGATCTCGAATTCAGCCACAGACCGATGGGGAACGGTGTCACTGCCACCCCACGCAATGCGTGATACAATGGGTAATTTCTGCGGACGCGTGAGATCTGCGCGTTTTGCATCGTCTATCAAATGGTATTCGTAGTCCACGCGATTTCCGAATGGGTCCACGTGCGATGTGAGCAACCAATGATGAATGCCAAGTTCGTTGCGAATAATAGCATCATCGCCATAGAACCGCTTGTTGCCGTTGGGTGCATGTTCTACCCAGTGATTGTCTAAACGTTCGTAGCGCACCGGAAAATTTTCACGCATGGGCGCATAGAGTGCTCCTTCGGATCCGCTTGGTCCTTGCGTTGTGCGCGCCAATTCACCTTCGGAACTTTCAAATACCGCATCTGATTCAAGATATCGCGTTCCCGTTGAGAGCTTTTCAATGGCAGGAAATCCTTGACGTGTGGATCGGTGAATGGATGGGATCGAAAGTGTCCATCCCACGCCCCAAGGCGACGTGTTGCGGTAATTGCCACTGTTGTACGCGAGGCTTAACGCGGGCGTCATGTTGCCTACGCCCTGGGGCACATCCAACGCGATGGTATACGTAAAATTGCCGTGGTTGTTGGCATGCAATGCGGGGATCGCGGCATCAGAATTTTTTTTAGGGATTTGTGCGTCCGATGACCCACGCGTTTCCGTGAAACTCGGGGTTTCCAGGGCAGCGTCCATATCCACACCCACGGCACTTGCGTGTTTTGGCCATGGAACAAGGCCTACGATAAGGATGAACGAAATCGCTTGTCGCAAAAAAGACGGACGACCCACAGGCGAACTCCATTTTATTATAATCATTGGGGGAATGCGTGTGTGCGTCTATCTGATGATGTATGATCCCACAAGTGGGTTAATCGTGGATCTTGAAACAAAATGCCCGTTTTGTTGTGGGGCGGGGGGCGGAGCGTCTTAACCGCTTACCGAAGCCAAAGGATTTTGCAAAGGCAAGTCGATGGCGGCTTGCTGCGTGCGTGATAAATGCGGGTAGGCTGACAACGCCAAATCAAGAAGTCCGTTGAAGCTTTCGCGGTCAAAGGGACCGCTTTCGCCTGTACCTTGTACTTCAACGAGTCCACCTGTGCTTGTCATGACGACGTTGAGATCCACATGTGCATTGCTATCCAAGGCGTAATCGAGATCCAAATAGGGTTGTCCGTCGACAATGCCCACAGAAATTGCGCAAATACTGTGTTTGAGTATTTTGTCGGCCACTTTGCGCAATATGGGGTGATTTTGGATGGCTTGTACAAGGGCCACATAACCGCCTGTAATGGCTGCAGTGCGTGTTCCACCATCGGCTTGGATCACATCGCAATCGATGGTGATGCCGCGTTCGCCGAGGGCGGTGAGATCCACCGCAGCACGCAAAGCACGGCCGATGAGTCTGCTAATTTCTTGGGTGCGTCCTTGGGGCTTGCCCTTGTGGGAATCACGCTGGCGTCTTGAGTCGGTGGCGCGTGGCAACATGTCGTATTCTGCGGTGACCCAGCCACGACCTTTTCCCGCAAGCCATGGCGGCAAACGTTCATCAATGGATGCGGTACAGATCACCTTGGTGTCGCCCATCTCAATAAGGCATGAGCCTTCGGGATGGGTAAGGTAATGTGGGGTGATCGTAAGAGGGCGTGCTTGATCGTGGGCGCGTTTTGGCATGGCAGCCCGGTTTGACTGACAGGGGCGACGAAGTCAAGGTGGCATCGGCACATGGGCAGCTATAAAGCGAAGTATGCCCACCGCCATGGCCTGGGCAATCTCGTGTTGTCTTATTGCTTTTTGCAACGCAACGCATTCTGTCGGATTGCTCAAAAAACCTATTTCAACGAGCACAGCAGGAACGTTCGTTTTTTTTAGAAGGGCCATCGATTCTTGCCGAAGTCCGGTGTTGGTTGTTCGGATCCACGGTTTCAATGCAGTATGCATTAAAAACCCCAGCTGTTGGCTCGCACGGTGTTGGCTGTTGATTGTATTGGCATCAAGAATTTTTTGAAGTGTTGTGGATTGATCTTTTGCCGCTCGAACTTCTCTTTTTCGTTGATTGGCATCAAGGCTCAAAAAATAAATTTCAACACCCTGTGCATGTTCATTTTCTGCGGTGTTGGCATGAATGGAAACCAATGCCGATGCATTCATACGATGGGCCAAGACAGCGCGTTCATCAAGATTGAGGTCACGATCATCGTTGCGTGTGAGCCATGGTTTTACGCGACCCGTATAACGCAGGATTTTGGCGAGATGTTGGGCAATGGGCAGTGTGATATTTTTTTCATGAATGCCGCAAATGCCTAAGGCACCGGTATTGTCGCCACCATGGCCAGGATCGATCATGACCATGGGGAGATTTCCCACCAAAAGATATTTGAAAATCAACGTCCACAACATTTTAAGGCACAAGCTGGCCTATGTAGCCCTGAACACACCAAATCAACCATGTGCACAGCACTCCGTGCATAATGCTTCCTGAGCGCAAATACATCCAAGCGTAAGGAATGCCCCGCGCAAACGTAAATAATCCTGTATAGAAAATTGAGGACATCAAAGTGAGATCATGGGTGAAGGTCCAAAAAGTCCAATGGTACATGCCGAAAAACATGGCTGATACAAGCATGACGTAACGTTGTGTGCCTATGAAGCTGGACAGCAATGTGATCACAAACCCACGGAAAAACATTTCTTCGCTCAATGCACGGATTGCCGCCATGCCCATCAGATTCACCATCGTTGTATGATGATCAATGCGCGGTGCGAATAGTCCGAAGAGAACGCCTAAGATGCATGCTGCGAGAACAAATGCCCCTCGAAATTTCCAACCTAAATTCCGAATTGCAACAATGGGAGTTTGGCTTTTGTAAAGAATAATTACGCCGATGCCTGCACCTAAGCACAGTATTGTGGCGCGTAGGAAAAATAAGACAGAGTATTCTTTGATGATTTCTTCGGTAGGGGCGATGGATGCATTCAAGCCAAGAAGTGCTAGCGTGTTGACCACGCCAAGAGGCCAGAGGAATACCCACCCGCTTAATGCATGAGTAGGCAATGCCAATCCACGGCGCTCTCCGGGTTTCGCCTCCAAGGAAAGTGCGTCACGTATTTCTGCGAACCATGCAGGATTATTTCCACTATAACGAATGGCCAATTTACGATGTTCAAGGGCTAAATTAAATCGCCGCGCATGTTCGCAGACCCTTGCCATGACGGCATGGGTCAATGCGTCCTCGGGATGATTTTCAAGGGCAGACTGAATGATTTTTTTGGCTTCTTCGAGGGCATTGTTTTTGTCAGAAAGTAAAATGGCCAACGAGAGATAGGGAATGGTTTCGATGGGCGGATCAGGAAGAGTGAGTATTTCTTGAAAGATCCGAATGGCCTGGGCTGCTTGATAATGATTCAAGAGCTGCTTGCCATCTGCAAGCCGTTTTCGTTGTTGTTGATAGGCCAATAGGGCATCTGGGGCCATGCTTTCACTTCTAATGGGTATCGTAGTTCTGTCACAGTTTTCCGCTTTCATCGGGATGCTCTGTGAACGTGAAAAGTTGATTTCGAAATAGTAACTATAGAAAAGGTAAATACTGAAATTAGCTTGAAGAGAAGACGAATTTCTTGTGTTGCGCCGGTTGCATGCGAATGATCAGCACGTGCGAATTTTGAAAGCGTGCACGTCTCATCTCTTTCTGGGGTTCATTTGCCTTTTGAGCGCTTCTGCATGCAAAAAAAAGCATATTTCAGGAGGCGATGTTTCAAGACCCAGCTTGGCCCGCGATCTGGTTTTACCTGCTTTTACCAATAATCCTATCCTGCATTTGCGCGGAACACGTGCCCTCGGTGTTGCGGTCTACGAAATGCTCGATACTGAAGGAAGCTCGCGCGCTATCACCAGCAATATCGATGTCACGGCATGGGAAGGGGACGTGAACCTTCGTGATGGGCCCAATACAATCACATTGTTTGGTGTGAGAGAGAATGTTCGAAGTGACAGGCTTGTTCTTGATCCGATCATTCTTGATAGGATTGCACCCCCAGCACCTGTTGTAAGTCCACTTTCAAAAACAACGAAGGTGGCATCGGGTGGCGCTTCTTCTGTTGATTTTGCACTCGCAGGCACCAAAGAACGTTTCTCCGTGTTGGTTGCGCCGGTGGTTGAACAGGGGGTCGTGGTTCTTTTGACCGGCAATGCGTCGAATAGTGAAATTTGGTCTGCCACCGTGACGGTGCCTGTGGTTGGCGGAAACATATTGCAAACCCATATCGATCTCCGTGTACGCGATCGTGCTGGAAATGTGAGCCCTGCAAAACAGGTCACGCTCAATGGAACTTCCGTTGAATCGCCTGAAGGTGTTGCACTCCAATTGCCAAATGGCGCTTCTTCAAAATCCATACTCCGCGTGGATTATGAACAGTTGCATGCATATACCAATTCGCCAGAACTTCTTTTTCGTGGTCAGCGCACACTCGGAACCGACGTTCGTGTGGTGTGGTCAAAACGTGAATCGACTTTACAAGGCAATGGTATTGATAACGGTGCCGGCACATCATTCACGGCATCATTTGTTCTTGGCCAAGGGGGTACTGGAAAGGCTGATGGAACGTATGATGTTCAATTGTACGCGACAGTGCGAGGCGACGACAGCAAAAAAAGTTATGTTTGGCCTTGGATCATTGCGCTTGATACGATCCCACCCGCCGATCCCATCATTCGATCGCAAGGCGAACCCGTGGCCGGATCGTGGACCATTTCAGGTGATCGCGCCAGCGATTCAGAAGTTTTGTATGATATCACGTGTTTGGGAGGAAGTGATTCTTTCAACGATGTGCATGGTGTCAAATTCGTAGGATTCGATGACCGTGGCAATTCCGTTTCTTCGGGACGCATTGGATTTCTTAATAAACAAATTCGCCTTCCGTGCACGTCGCAGGAAATTCGATTTTATGCCCGTGATGAAGTGGGTAATCTGAGTCCCAATCCTGTTGTTTTTCAAATGAATGTACGGCCCGGTCCATCGGTACGTGTGGCCATTGACGGCATCGATTCTTCCAACGTCATGCCTTATGCGCAAGAAGTTTTCAGTGATTATTTGCTTCTGAAAGCGTTCATTACACCCTTGACCGACGATCCTGTGCAGAGCGTATCCTTTGTTGTTCTTAACGATGCGATGGAAATTGTGCGATCGGACGCTGTCCTTAGCAATCGCTCAGACGATGACCAAGAAACATTGTCATATTTTAAAACGCCATTGGCAGATCCGGTCATTGTGGGAGTTCTTCCTCATGGCCGTATGCGTGTTCAGGTGACTGCTGTTGCGGAAAGCGGCGCTGCGGGGATGGGGACGATATTTTTTGATGTTCCTGCAATCAATTGGTTGCTTGGCTCAGGCACAGGCATTGCAGGCGATTTCCCAAGTATTACCGCATCATTTCGAAGTGTTGACGTGGCATGGGAAGAAAACTGCACGATTGACAATTCGGCCAGTTGTGACCTGGCCTTGGATAATTTATCCGGTGTCCCAAAACAAATCGCGCCTAATATCTTTTATCGTCAAGCCTTGCGTTTAAACAGTGATGCTCCCATTGATTTCCAGTCATCCAATGCCCAACTTGTTTCGGCATGGGAGCCGTCTACGGCAAGCACAACACCTCTTGATGGGATTTCACGTTCTCCGAGTATGGCAAATCAGAGGATTGTTTGGAGTGAGAGTGGCTTCGTTGCAACAAAAACAGAATTACAAAGCCCTCTGTCTTCAGGGATTGCAACCCGTGATTTGAACAATCGGGATAACCCGATGCCCATATCACTGGTTGATGCACCTCGCATTTCTATGGACGCGCCCGAAATTGCTTCACTTACACCGGCGATGGCGGTGGATACAAACAATGCATTGCATATGGCATGGGTCAATCGAACATTTCCCAAAATTTCAGGGACACTGGCGATTTTAGAAATCAGATATGGGAAGGGATCGACAACAGAAGATTTTCAAAGCGTACGTGTCGCGAGTGCCAATGCAAACACCGAATCGATCACCAGTGTTCAGCTTGCTGTCACATCATCAGGTGCTGCGTATGTTAGTTATATTAAAAGGGATACGGTTTCTTTGTGGAATTGCACAACTTCAGGATGCAACGTCATTGCTTTGCCGCAAGGCATGGACCGGGCCAAAGTTTCTTCATTGGCGAGTATGGATGACGTTCTTTTTATTTCTCTTTATGACCGAGGCACAGGTCTCGTGGCAAGTCGCGATCTCAAAGTACTGGTCCGCAGCGGGAACACATGGAAGAACGGTGTTGTTTCCAACGCATTTTCATTTGAACAGCCCAGTATCTCGCCTTCCATTTTCTTAAGTACGGTGGGTATCAATGCCAATACATGGGCCATGTCATGGCTTGATGATGATGCGTCAAAAGCAACGCCCACAGGATTGAGCGGTCATGCACCAGATATGATCCGCGTCGCCTGTGGACGGATCTCATCGGGTGCCCTCATTGTTGATCCCCCTGTTTCTATTGCGCCACGTACGCCCAAACGGGGTGGTCGTTCTTCTCTTGCCTGGGATGGATCTGCACTGCACGTGGCATTTAGCGGCAGGCAAACCAAATCCGAGGGTGTGATCAATACGTCAGTTGGCCATCGCATACTCACCGCACTTGGAAATTGCGGAGGTGGCTTATGAAACAAAACATGACGTCATCCCCGCGAAGGCGGGCACCCAGTGCGCTTCTCATTTTTTTCTTTCTCACAACATCATGCACAAAAACCATCATTGATCCACCTACCCCCGGAAATACCCAATGCGCACAAGACGAAGATTGTTCTTCTGAAAAAATTTGTGTGGGTGGTCGATGCAATGATTTTCAATGCGATGCCACGATTGCATGCCCCTTAAGTGAATTGTATTGCACCAATGCCACAGGGGTGAGGTGCCGAGGCGTTTGCACAGAGCATCGGTGTCTTCCTGCACTTCCGGTGGGCGATCCCTGTGAGTTTCCTTCCGATTGCGAAGACGATCAAACATGTATTCTGGGAGTTTGTGTAGAAAGCAGCGTAGGTTTCAATGTTTGCGAAGAATGCAAACCATTCGGTATCAATGCCGATGGACAATGTGTCGAGAATGAAATTAATTTCCCAAAACGTGCCAATGGTGAAGCATTTTGTCGTGATGGTGATGGAACTTCAGAGCATGATGCGTACTTGCGATCATGTCCTCAGGGCACACAATGCATGCCCAGTAGCCGATGTTGTACAAACGGAATATGTGCCGATGGTTCGAACTTATCGTGCAGCCATGAAGAATGCTTGGTGATTGAAGATTGCTCCGATGTATTTGGCCCTATTCCTGTACGCAACGTGGTGATTGCTCTGACTGAAAATTTATCGACCTCAGCAGGCATGGTTTTTTCATGTTTGAGCTCAGCACAAACATTGGGAACTTTGCGCGTTTCTGTTCCTGATGGAATTGTCGTTTCTGAAGACGATCTGATGTTTGTGGGTATCGCGGCTGGCGACACAAAATTCCGCTTAGGCGGCATGGGACTATCGGGCTTTGATGCGTTTGGAAATGATGTGACCTCAAGCTTGGGTGAATCGGCCGATAAAGCACGTGTCACCGAAATGCTTGTGCGTGCAACGGTACTGACCGAGGGCGCTGGTGGTGATGCATTGCTTCTATGGAACGGTATTCAAGATGGTGAACTGGTAAGTCCCGAAGTGATCCTCGAAATCGTTTATTTACCACGCTCAGCGCGATGCGCTTACGACCAAGTTCCATGAGGAACTTTTTTTATCGCATGTAAGAGGGAAGTCGTCATGGGTGTTTTTGCCGAGGCCGTTGGAATGTTTTGGCGTAGCATGGCCGTGATTCTGTTTCTTGCAATGACATCCGATGTCTATGCAGCAACCTCACGGTGTGGATCGGGAGTTCCTACGTTCTGTTTTAATAATTTATCTGCGATCCAAGAACTCAATGGTGTGATCGATCCCGCACCTTTGCCTTCCTCACCGTTGGTGCGTGCTCAGGAATGTTTGGCGCGTAGCAGTGATGTTGACCCTTCAGGTACTTTGCGTGAGCTTGTGGTCGATCTCCAGCCTGAACGCTGGTTTGATATTCGGCATCCTACGGCATCGGGTATTTTTACCTCAATTAAAATAGACGCTCCCGCGGGCACAAGGATTTTTTGGGAAGAAGGATCGCGCGTTATAGAAGGCGTTTCAGGGACCAACGGAAGTTTTGTCACAGCCACGCGATTCCGCGTGATCCTCGATGATACAGTGAATACATGGGCATTGCCCAGCGGCATCCAAGATGGGACGGTATGTGGTCCGTTGCATCGCTGCTGGCAGAGTGTGTTGACGGTTACGTACCGTGCGGGGGCACGCGGAACAACCGATACAAACACAACCACGGTGCGATATGTGATGAGAGATTCGGAACCGCCCAGTTCTTCGATACCTTCTCCGACGATATCTCTTTCTTGCAATGGACCCAATGGTTTTGATCCTGTTCGGTATGTAAGTACATTGCCCAATGTGGGAAGTGAAACACCCTTGCAAAAAAAACGACGTATTTTACGTACGCTTTTTCTTTGGCCAGGTGACTATCTTGCGCAGGATGCATGCGATGGTTTGATTCAGGAGGACATCGTTGGATCACTCGAATTACAAAACTGGGCACGAGAACAAGCATTGATCTATCCAAGCGCAGGTTATTCACCCAATTTTGTTTTAGGCGATAGTCCTATTGCTTTTGGTGAAAATATTATAACGATCAATGCGACCGACAGAGCGGGTCTTCGTGTCACCGATGCGTCCAATGTTCAGGTGGAACCGCAATTCAAAATTATTGTTTCGGATCTTCAACCACCCCGCACGTCAATGATTGCGACACCCTCCGACCAAACCGTATACGTTGCACGAAGACAATGTACATCCCAGGAAACAGGTCTTGATGGTGCATGGGTTTCTTTGCCTAAGCCGCGTTTAACAGGAACAGGTGTTGATGAATGCCTTGCCGACAAAGATTTGATTTATCGTTGGCGGTTGACCAATAAAAGCACATCGGCAGTGGTTGTCTCTTTATCGCGTATTCAAAATGTTTGCGTTCCACTCCCTGCTGCAGGCGTGGGCGATACGTATCGCGTGGATGCGATTGTAGAAGATTTTTCTCGCAATCAAACGGTTAAAACATTTGAAATGAATGTCAAACTGATTGCTCCTGCAGGTCTCGTCGTGCATAATTTGAGAACACATTATGGATATCGCTCTGATTTAGGGGCAGGCGCTTCTGATACGCTAAATCCTCCGCTGATTAATGCTTACGCTTGCGAATCGGGACTTGCAGGATGTGATGCGGAACACCCTCTTGATGGCGTAATATGGAACATTTCGGGTATTGCTGGGGCCCCTCCGCCAAGTACGGAATGTTCGGATGGGACATTTTGTACGCGACTTAATATTCCGGGGACCTATTGCCCCCTTGTGATTACGGCAACCAAAGATTCGAAATTGGGTATCAGTGGTGCGATGTGTTTTTCGATCGATGGCGATTCTCCTACCGTGACGGGATTTCGTTTGCAGGAGCAAGGGGCAGGAACCCTTGTGGATATTTCTCCCACGGAGGGTGTGCTCACGATTGATGCAGCCCAGTCACTTTTGCCGACGGTGAGTATTCAAGATCTTGGGGGTCAAGTACGCAGCGGAATTCGTCGCATAGAAACATTTATTGATTATGTTTCACCCTCTGACCCAGGTATTCGGATCCAATATCAAGACTATCGATGTGGCATGACCGTTCCAAGCGATGGCGAACTTTCATTTTGCTCTGCATACAAAACGCGTGAGATATGCAGTGACTCCGATCTTGAGGGTGTGTGTCATTGGATCAGGTGTGAAGATTTTTCGAGTGGTTCGAATAGTCAACTTTCACCAGAGGAACAAAGTTTTTGGGGCAATCAAGGCAATCGACTCGGTTGCGAAGCGTTGGGTTCGTATTGTGCATGGAATGATGGCCCCAAAACATGCACGACACGGGAAGATCTTCCTTCGGAGGTTGATCTTCGTTGCATGGGGTCATCCACGAAAGACGCATGTGAATCATGGAACGGCTTATGTTTATGGAACAGTGATACATGTCTTTTAAATAACGACCGACCACGTCGTGAATGGTGTTCTGACAGACCGCCATGCCCACTTGTTGCGACTCTTCAAGGATGTGGAGAATTGCAATCGGATGTTTGTATCGGCGGTATTTTGCATCTCGACCCATCGGCTCTTCCACAAAATGCAACGCATACAATCAGTGTTATTGTGACTGATGCGGCAGGAAAACAACGCCACGAGACGATAGGTCCCATCGTCTCCTCTCCATTTTTAGCAGGACTTGCAGCACTGGCAGAAGATCCCGCCCTTGCACTGTGTGCAGATGCCCAACGCGCGATCCGGACGGCTGCCCTTCATGGTGCTGACGGAATAACGACTTTATTTCGTACCAATATCGGACAAGCACTCGCATTCATGCGCGCTGCAGACAGGGCCATCATGACCTGTCCAGCACTGACATCGGCTGATGCATTGACGTTGCGATTGACTTTGGTCTCACGTCTTGTTTCTGCGGTAAACGCGATTCAAGGCGCACATCTTTCAGAAATCCAATCACTAGAAAAAGAAGTGGGCCGTTTAAGCGGCGCTTCTTGGGATATGCTTGAAAGTTCACGCACTGCGGTGAATGGTTCAAATCGTAAATTTCTTATCGATGTGATCGCCCGTGACAACAGTACAGGGCAAGCAGAAAGTCGTAAAATTGATACAGGCTATCGGATGTATCCTGATGAAATTGTGGCTCGATCTTCCGCGCTGCTTGGTGATGCCCGACAAAGGCTCTCACAAGCCCATAGCAATCAGATCAGCAATGACATTTTGAAGGCCAATCAAGATCTGGAATACGTCGTTGAAAAATCAATGCAGGCTTTTTCTCAATTGGAATGGCTTTACTCCGATGCTACCTATGCAAAACTCTTGGGTGTCCCCGCGCTGAAAATAGAAGCCAAGGATATTCAAACCAATGCCATGTTATCGACGGGGATGGGTTATTTTCGTGCAGAAAATGATGCTGCAGATTTTGGTCTCCGTACAGCGCTTGCGCTGAAACGTCAGCTTACGGATTACCAAGCCATGATGGCGTATCTTTCCTCTGAATCAAGTGGAAGTTACAGCAAAATTGCAGCGCCCGTTGAAACCAATCTTGCATTGGTTGTGCAGCTTTTAACAGGGGAAGGTTCCACCGTGGGTGGTGGCTATGTTCCGGGAAGTTTTATTGATTGGTTTTCACGTTTGGGTGATGGTGTCACAACATTAAGCCCAAGCGTCGGCAATGAAGAAATTGTTCTCCAAATCTACATGACTGCGATTCGTGCAATACGTCTCATGCAGCAAGTCGAACGTGATAGCGGATATACGGTCTATACACGGGGCTGGGAAACAGCGCTTTCATTGTTACTTCAATATGCCGGTAATTTTTCTATTTATGAAGGCGCGACATCGCTTTACAATCTTTTTTCAGCCGATTTACTGAGTGATATTGGGAAGAAGCCCGAAAATTCCGATGGGATCAATTTTCAGCCCATCGGACAATCCATGGAATGTCTGTATTCCTCGTATGTGAGCGATATTGGCCGAGGCCGATTGAACCTCCCAATGGATTGCGGTCGATTTTCGCTTCAAGCAAGTTGTGAGGATGATCTCATAGCGGGTCCAGCATGCGAATGGACAGTGTCCACATCGGGTATTGGTGGATGTGTGTATGCGGGTGGCCCCGATCGCTCACTGATGAATGCAGAATGCTTAATGCTTCATGTGTATAATTCCTATTATCCCGGTGCAGGTATCGATGGACTTTCCATTCCGTTTGATGGAAATTCTGGGACCATTGTGCCTGGCGTCGGAATTTCTGGTTTTCCGATTAAAAGCGATCCGTTTATTGATTTAAAGAAACTGAAAACAGATCTCACCGTGGGCACAGGTGCAGAGCCACCTTCAGAGCTTTTATGCGCACACTTGGCGGATGTTGCAAGGCCGCGTTTTCTTCGTACCAGTGTTCTCGATGCAGGATGGTCAAGGCCTGACAAATCGTGCCCATGTTTTGGCAAAGCGGTTGCGCAGGGGGTATGTGGAAGCAACGATATTTCAACAGCGTCAGGTGTAGAAAATTGCTGTCGAAAAGATGATGGTTCTTGCAATCCGGATCGATGTCTCCCCCTTGAATCGGGCGCAAGGCCTGTGTGTGGTGTTAAATGCACTCGCGAGGTTGGAAGCACCGAATGTCCGGAAGGATGTGCTTTAACGGGTGACGGAAATTTTTGTTATGCAATTTTGGATGACAAAAATTGCGATGGTGTCGACAACAATTGCAATGGCATTGTTGATGAAGGATTTTCTGGCATAAGCTGCCACCCAGATAAACTAAATACGGTATGCGATACATTTCAACGATGCGTTGCGGGATCAACCCAATGTGATCCTGCCTTAACGGGAAGTCCTGAGGTTTGCGATGGTTTTGATAACAATTGCGATGGCCTGGTTGACAATAACACGCCTACGTTTGATTGCGGTGAAGGAAGTTGTGCTGACAAACTGACGTGTATCGAAGGAAATTATCCCGCATGCTCACCACGTATCCCGCCGCTCATCATGGATCTCGATGCGCGTGCAAGCAAGCCATTGTGCACAAGTGCAGCACAGTATCTGCCGATTAATATATCCATCCCAGACACCAACACCTGTATTCCTCTTTGCAAGGATTGGCCAAATTTGCCCGTTTGCTCAGGTGTTTCGCAATCTCATTGCTGCGTCCCATTGGTGGCCGTGTGTCGCAGTTTAGATGGATTTCAAAAATCAAAGTTACATTGTGCAGACTTTAATAATAAACAGTTTGCATGCATGAGCGATGGTGTGTGCCGTTGGTCTTCAGGAAATTGTCTGCCACGTTGTGAACCTGTTTGTGAATGGGATATCGGAAGATTTAGCAACGATCTTTCTGTTCACTGCATACCAACATGTGCAGTCACTGATAGAAGCCACTCCAATCGGTGTATTGAGGCATGGGTTTCCGAACATATTCTGTCGGGTGGGCAAGCAGAGCTTGCATGTGATCGCATCGATAACGATTGTGATTTTGGATTTGATGAAGGCATTGATAATGATCTTGACGGCAATGCTTGTTCGCCTGATCTCAATTGTGTGATCAAGGCAAGTGAATTGGACTGCAATGCCACCAATGGTTGCCTCTGGTTTGGTGGTTCTTGCATTACGACACCCCAATGTTCCTCTTTTACGTCCGTAGGAACATGCACAGGAAAAATTGGATGTGTATGGTCGGATGTTGGTTCAGGGGCTTGTGTTCCTACCTGGAAATGCGAGCGGCAAGGGCTTGATGATAGAACTTGTCGAGAAGTCTCGCGCGATTGTACTTCGGGGATTACTGAAGCTTCTTGCATTTTGGCAGGATGCACATGGAATGTGAATACATGTGTGGTGCCTGGTGTTGATATCTTGCATTTGGATTGTGATGATAGCAATTCGGGAAATTTTTACGGCAACATAGAGCGATGTGATGGCTTCGATAACAATTGCAATGCCACGTTGACTTCGGGTGTCGATGAAAAACTTCAAAATGCCTGTGGTGTTTGTGCTGATGTAAGCTGTCCTTCGTATCCAGATAAAGAAGGCCTTATTGATGTGTCTTCGTCGAACGATCACACAGGAACGACGACGGGCGACGATGGTACCGGTGTGACCATCGAAAGTGCCTTTACACCGTTTGCTTTTCCCGCACTTCAGCATGATATCGTCTCGAAAATAAATACAGATCCCAATTCGGGTTTCTATGGTGCACAACAAGCAGCCTACTGCTCCGCGATCACCTATGGCTACAATGCGTGGTATAAAAACGATTGTACGGGGATTTCTTCACAAGACCCATGCATTGTTAATAACATGTGCGAGTGGCGCGGAGGTTCGTGTCAGCGAAAAGTTGATTATGCGCCTGATGTTCGTGCCGGTGTCGGTTGTGATGGCACGTACAATCGTGACTTATATCGCGCAAGTGGTCGTGACACGCAACGGCCGTCGCGTACAGCGTATAAGCCGGCAGATTTCTCCCTGTTTGTCGCAAATCGTATTGATGGATTTTCGGGTTCGACCGCAGGTTCTATGACCAAGATCATCACGGATTCAAACCGATGTCCCGATCGTGATTATTCAGGAAGTATCAGAACATCCCAACTTCCCGCATCACCAGGGCTCGCGACACGTATGATCCAGTTTGATACGGACTATGATGGTATTGATGACTGGTTTGAATTTATCGATACCAGCAGTGGTCTTGCGCAGCGTCAGCCGGCTCGTCTGCAGGTGGCAATGAAAGTCAATGCGGATCCAGCATGTACTTCCTATGGTATTTCTCGGACGACACTGGGGGATGGTACATCGAACTCTGAAGGCTTTTGCAGTGGGGGTGGACCCTCGGATGGCTGTTCCGCAATAGCAAGCCAATCGAGTTGTGGCTTACCATGCACATGGGTGATCAATTCGATTATTCGATCGGGTCAATGTGGACCCACAGTAGGGTGCCGTTCACTTGCGTCACAATCGGCATGTATTGGACAAAGTGGTTGTTCTTGGATCAATGATCCTGGTGTTTACGATCGCGATGGAACAAAAATTTACGATATCAGCCCCACAGGGTGCGGCCGCCCTCCCGAAAATAAAATCGAATTTTGGGGTGATTTTGACGAATGCATCGCGTGGACGTATGTGCCGACACTGTGTGACGGTCGCGATGAGAGCAATTGTGGGCTCCAAGGGGCTTGTCAATGGAATAGTGGTGCATGTGTGGCGCGCGATTTTTGCAGCCAGTACACTACCGCTAACCTGTGTAACAGTTATCACAATGTATGTGCATTCTCGGGAACGAGTTGTGTTTTAAAAAATACATATTCGTTGGCATTTTATCGTGGGCTTATGCGCAATATTTCGGTGGATCGTGAGGGTCATGTATGGGCCTCTGGAAACGAAATGAGTCCTATGTATCGGGTGGAACAACGCAATGCCACCGATGTTCAACGATTGACGGGACTTGCGCAGCGCCCTGTGATTAATGCGTGGATCTCGCTTGATACGAATTCTGTTAGTGCTAGTCGTCGCGAAACACCGCGTATGTATGGAAGCGCCATCAACAATGGTATTTTGTGGGTGATTAATATTCAATCAGGAACCGCGATCGCGATTAACACAAATCCCAATCCTGTATGGATCCCAGCTTATCCTGACTCTGGAAGTGGAACATCAACTGCGAAACCTGCCAATTATTACCCCTATGGATTTCGTTTAGAATCGTTTACCCGAGATGATGCCTTGGATATCAATGAAGGTTCAACCCGTTTGATCCGCATGCCTACGGTGACGTACTACCATCTGGATGCAAGCCTGCATCCAACCACGGGCAACACAGCCCACTGGACGGATACGTATGATGGAGGTCCCAGTACAGACGCATCCACCAGGCAGCAATGGGCCGATGTTCGTGATACTGGAACGATGTATGATTTCTTAAGCATGCAGCCTGAAACCGTGTTGCCTGCTGGAATGCGAGAAAATCTGGCGCCTGCTGGCGATGGCGATCCGAGCCAACCCAATGGAGGTCGCGGTGCTTATGGTTTTGCGGTCGATTTGAATCAACGTGTTTTTTCTGGACCCATGTTTCCATCGAGTCTTGGCGGATCGCCTGACCATCTCATGACATTTGTGGCTGCCATGTTTGATCCTGCATTGGCACGCAATCCACGGCATGCGTGGTGGACACCGGGACATTGTTCGGCGGGTGTTGATGCCACAAGTTGTCATGCATTGGGTGGATGCACGTGGACCGTTCCAGCGGGTGAATTGGGTGCGCGTTGCGTGAATGAGGCGGAACAATGCTTCGGGCGTCCTGTGGCAAGCAAAAATCGCTGCAATGAGCGTTGGGGTTGTGAATGGTCCGGTTCAGCCTGTCTTATTTCGTGTGCAGCGTATACCAACCAAGATGAATGCAATGCCTATTCAGGTGCGTGCACCTGGGGTGGTACATTGGGATGTATCGGAAAAAATGCCGTGGGGTGTGGTAAAAAAGCAAGCATAGACTCGCATAATACGCTAAGCGAATGTGAATCTACTTTTGCAGGACATTCAGGATGCGAATTGCGCAACAGCAAGTGCAGCCCAAAAACGTTTTTATGTTCAGGGAAAACAGAACCCAACTGCAATGTGGCGCAAGGATGTATGTGGTCGGCGATCCCATTACCTGGGCAATGCATCGTTAATGCGAACAGCGCAGCTTTTGCTGCAACATGGACATCGGGTACATGTGCTGGTTCGGACGCCAAGGGATGTTCTGCGCGGGGACATTGTCTGTGGCAAGATGGTGTATGCATCGATGACCCACGTCTTCATGTGTTGGCTTCCTCATGCGATGACATGCCTCCGCTTGATTGTCGTCCTACAACAGCAACGAGCAGCAGTCTTTGCAGCTTAACACCGGCTGTGCTTGAAGGAACAGCGCGTATTTCTGCAAGTGATGGTACACTCATCAGTGCCACCTGTGACTGGTTTCCTGCATCGGCAGAATATGATGCGCAATGTCGCCCATCCACGCGCATTGAGCGTCGTCCTGGTTATTATCAGTGGTTGTGTCACGAAATTGGAAATCAAACGGATTGTCAGGCACGTGCAGAATGTCGATGGGGTCGTTCACCGTTTGGAAACGCGAGTTTTGATCACTGTTATTCTCATTTTAATTGGCGTGACTGCGCAGGTCTTGACCAGAGTGCATGTGGGAATTTTTGGGGATGTCGCTGGAATGGGACAGCGTGTTTAAATCCCACACCCGCTGGATGTCGTGATCCTAGTTTAAGTCCATGTACATCACAGGTTGGATGCACAATCAGTACCCTTTCGAATGCTTGTCGTGCAGCGCCCTATGCGGCGGCCACCAGTCGGCCCATGATTTTTACAACGGATGGTGATTCCACCCGTTTTGCGGGATCCGTTGCCCTTTATTCGAATACTGACGAGTGTCTTCTTTCCACGGGATATCGCAAGATCCCACATCTTTTTACTGAAAATTCTATGGGGGCAAAATATCGACCTGCACGCGGTATTACGATCGACCGTTTCAACCGCATGTGGTTCTTTACAGGCAATGGTGAATTTGGTGCGGTAGAAATTTCCTACGAACAACGTGATCGCAAGACAGGTGAGATTTCTGAGTATCACAGCGCATCGGCGCCTGGTGTGGCCACGCCACCAGGCGTGGTTACGCTCCCTGACGGGACAGATGCACGCACGTCTTATGCTTACGATCCGCGCTATCGTTATCTTGCGTACGTTGCAGCCCCCTATGGTTTAAAATCACCCCTTGGCTCGTTTGATTCGGTATATCAGAGTCTTTACGCGGAGAGTTCTGTAGGCATTGGTGTGGGTGAAATTTTTAATGATCGCATCGTGGGCGTTAGTCATAGCTATTCAGGTGGAAGTTTAAAGAGCTATGGAACAAGCACACCGCTTGTCTCGGTTGCACGCAGTGTAGGACTCACAGGTATTCAGGATTCATGGACGCCATCGCAATTGAATCAAGCTTTTGGCAGCTTGATGATGTCCGTATCGTTTAAATCAATCAATGCCCTCATGAAAAGCGATGCATGTGCCAATGATGCAAGCAGTGCTGCATGCACGCGTTTTGGGGACACGCCAACATGCAGTGAAGTAAGCTGTGACTGCACAGAGCTTCCATGTCTTACGTTGCCCATCGATTATCTTCCTGCAGGTGGACACAGCTATACCTACAGCGATTTTACGGGCTCTTTGCAAACGTTGTTGGAAGAGCGAACAGGCTCTATTGACCAAATCATCGAAACACCATGTGCCGTGGAAGGAACATCACGATTGGTTCGTATTGAATTTCGTGCGGACGATTACAATCCGACATTGCCTGGCGCTACGATAAGATTTGGATTGCGTATGGGATTGAGCCGTGATGCAGTGAAAGATGCAAAAACATTTGCATCCAATGATGACAATTGTAAGGCCAATGCTGGGCGAAATGACCCTCTCAATGGTGCAGGTTCAGGTTGTGTGAGTGCTGCAGATCCTTTGCTTCCGTGTGCGGGAGACACTTCCAATGCATGCATCATGCGATTGCATGGTTCTTACCCATTAAACAGTGGAGATATTAAACGGGGTGATCCTGTCACACAGCCTGAGTTGAATGGCTGGTATTACATTGATCTACCAGAATCGACATTTAGTGGTTTTTCCGTTCGGCCTACTGTGACGCTTGTTCGCGCCACGCTGGCTGTTGACCGCGAATCGGTTCGTCCAACATTGCGCGCTGTGCGATTACGAACATTCTGTCCGCAAGAGTAAAAAACTCCCCCTTTGGGGGAGTCGGTCGCCATGCGACCGGTGGGGGTGTTCTGCGGTGGGTGCATTACTTTGTTAGTGATTGCACATACGCTCGTTCAATCTCAGCTTTAGCACTGTCTGTAATCAACGAATCGATAGGAGGTGGATCAAGGCCTAAACGTTGAATTTCTTGCATCAAAAGAAAATGCAGTGGACTTGCTGTGAGCAAAACGGAGGCTTGGTAGAGATGTTCTTTGAGTGTAATACTCAAGTCGTCCTCGGACATGCATGCGCGTGCTTGGCGCAGCAGCCTTGCCACGATCATGTTCATTGTGTCGTCCGAAAAATCGGATGTGTTTGCCCAATATCGTTTGCCATCGTTCGCTACGATTTGGCTTCGTGACCCTTCGCTTTTCTCAACAAAGACCAGATCGCCACGCTTGGCAGTGTTGATCGGCTTATTGCTATCGATGCTGTCCCAAAAAGGTGTTTCATCGGCGACGATAATCATGGGTTTGGAATTGTTTGCACGTACTGTGAGATCACGTGGAAACCAGCCTCCGCCAGAACGCGAAAGAGGTACCAAATGGAGCCAATCACCGGCCTCGCGTGTGACGCTCCACTCTTGATCAGGCTCCGCTATACCCTGTTGGTTTTCTATCTTGGTGTCAGGAAAATAGGGGTGAGCGGTATAGTCTTCGTTGGTTGGCTGATGGCGCAGCGGACCTGCCGCAATGGTTCGCACTTCATAAACGGCGACCGGCGTACCAGGGGTCCCATTGTTCTGGCTCCCGCCATAGCCAAAAATGGGGTTTTCTTTGCAGCCAGAGATCCAGCTTCCAACTGTGAGCAAACATAGAATGTATGTAGTTTTTCGTGTCATACCCTAAATATGGGATCTGAGAGAGAGGGATGCCAAACTGCGGCAAATGCGGTAAAATATGTTGAGGTTTTACAATGTCGCCTATTTCCGGCTCGGGGCCCTCAAGTTCAGTTATTCAGACAAATATAGGGCAAGCGCCGTCTGGCGCGACCCAGGTTATCCAAAAGCCCATCAGCGAGCAGGTTGAGTCTCATATTTTTGCCAAAGTTTTGCCTCGCTTGGTGTCCATCGATGATTTCCCCGATTTGGCAGGGCTGTTGGCGATGCTTAAGCGACGTAAGCTGAAACTTGCGAGTATGCATGGGGATGATCCCGAAGAATACGATGTAATTTTGTGCGAAGGCGCCAATGCGATGATTGACCGCAAGGGTACGGTGTATATGGGCGTGGCTTTGTTGCGCGGTTATGCCAACCAGCATGCGGTGCTTGTGGGGGCCCTTGCCCACGAAATTGGTCATCGTCCAAAACGCTGGGATGAGCCCCGCTACCGCGAAGCGCGTGAACTCACCCAAGAAGAGATTTACGGCATATGCCGTGAAGAAGAGACCCGTGCGGATATTTTTTGTGGCAAAGGTCTTGCCGAACTCGGTTTTGATTGTGAGCCGATTATCGAGTTTTTAAAACACGTCCAAACAAGGCCCCACCCCGAATATTTTCCGGCAGAGGTTCGCGCTGATGTCATCCGTGAATCCCACGCTGGGCGCACTTATTCGGCCCAGCAACGGGCAAAGTTATTCCCTGGCTTCAATCGTCACCATGCCGATCCCAAAGGCGAGCTAGGCCGAGGTTAGATTCATTTCGATTCAGATTTCTCTCATCTTTCCGCACATTTCATCTATTCTCAGATAACGCGATGTGTTAGCTTTGGATTGGCCGCGCAAAGGCGAGGTTTATGCAGCATGATGCTGCTCTGGAGGCGACAATGTCGGTGAATGAACGTGTTGAATTGATGGGCGCTGCAGCGCGCGATAAAGCCGAAGAGCTGTTTCTAAATCTACAGAAGCGTGCGCGCGAGATGCTTGATGCCGAAGATGGCGTTGTGCATAGCGTGAAAACGCTGATTGAAGAACGCGGTGTATCGCCACACGAGGCGAAAAAGCATCTTGAAGACCTGCTTGGCCGGATTAAAGCCGCCAAAGTGTGGGACAGAATACGCAACAATGATGCTATTGCTGTGTTGAGTGACTATCGCGACGGTGTAGAACGTGTTGCCGAAGAGTCTGTGGCTAAAATTGTTCGATCTATGCAAATCGCCACCAAATCCGATGTGGAAGCGCTCACAAAACAGGTGGCGACATTAAATAAAAAACTTACGGCTTTTGGAAAAAAACTCGACGGCATCAAAGTAGACGGCGAAACGTCGGTTTAACCATCGCGCTACCAATACGTCCCGATATACGTCGTATACGTTTCTTCCATTGCAGGATTGATCTCAGCAATATTTTTTTGAAGCAGTCGGCCCTGCACCAACATCATATTCATGGTGCCGAGTTGGGTTGCACCGATGGCTTCCGGGAGCGCGGTCACAGAAGCGATGGGTCGCGGTTGCCATGGGCCACTCCCTTGTTGCACTTCAAGGAGAGCGAGCACGGCCAAATGGTACCCCGATTTTGACATTTTGACTTCGACACAGCCCCGTATGTTTTGCCCCGGTTGTCCCTCAATTCGAAAATGCCCAAGCGACATAAGATTCCCATCCATAAGCCGCGCGACAGGCTGAAAACCCATAGGATCCCCAGGATGTTTGGTGGTCACTTGGATGCATTTCTTGCTGGCGCTCATATAAGCGTTTGTGTCTTCGTCGGCTGCCAACCGAAGTGCGGCGTCGTTCATAATCAATTGAATGGCTTTAAAGCCGATGCGACGTTTGTATCTGCCCCATTTGCTTGCGGGCATGGCTGCTGCCCATTCAGGATGGGCTTGCTCAAGCGCGCGCATGCTTGGCAAAGGTGCACGGCGATTGCCACCAGGGCCTCGTACCATGGGCGATGCGCGAAATGATGCGACCACTTCATTGGTGCTGCTGCGTACAATGCGTATGATGCTGAAGGAGATCGTTGCGCCCGTGGGAGTCTGTTCAACGGTGTCTGCTTTCCAGGCACTGGCAGCCTCGTTGGCCGAGAAACCCAAAAATGTAATTTTTTTGTTTACATCGGTATATCCTTCAGGGGCTCCGGAGAGAATGAAGGCGAGCAAGACGAATGGGAGGCTCATTCCTTAAGTATCGCAGATTTTTTGGTGCTTGTTGTGAAGGGTTCATATTTTTATTTTTTTGTGGGAGAATCGCCGCGCGATGGCAAATCATTCAGACGATAAAGCGCCTTCGAGCGCCTTGGTTAGTGTGCGCGATCAACCCCCTGCGGTATTACCTGCCGTGGTTCTTACGGACTTTGTGCCGTTTCCGGGCCCTGTTGTTCCGGTGCTATTGGACGAAGGTCCGCGCCGTGATGCTATTTTGCAGGCAAAATCCGAAGGTGGTTTTTTTGTTTTGGTCAACCGTGTGAGCCAGGACACCGAAGAGTTGTCTGATCTGGATCTCACCGAACTTAAAGAACTTACCCAGCAGGTGAGTTTGGCGGTTGATACGGAGCAGGATACAGGTGATCTCAGCGACGACATCACCGTTGTTCCTATCGACGACGATGAGGAAGAAAATGAAGCGCAGGCGCTTCCTGAATCATTAAGTGAAATTCACCGTGTGGGGATCCTTGCCCGCTTGGTGCGTGTTCTGCGTTTGCCAGATGGACGCGTGAGTGCCTTGGTGCATTTGATGCGACGTGCACAGCCTTTGGAATTGGTACAAAAACGGCCCTATCCCGCATTGCGCCTGATGTATCCCGTGGAAGTGGTCGAAAATCGCGATGAATTTGAGGCGATTTTCCGTCAGGTACGTCTTACGCTCAAGCAATTTTTTGATGCACATCCCATGGCCACCGATGAGATGAAATCCACAGCGTTGGGCATTGAATCACCGGCAACGCTTGCAGATTTTGTGGCGCAACATTTATCGCGTGGCCATGCAGAGCGATTGGCATTTTTAACAGAACTCGATGTTAGCAAACGCCTTCGCCAAGCGTTGGAAGTGTGTATTCGCGAGTTGGATTTGCTGACGGTTGGAAATCGTATCAGCGAAGAGATCAGACAAAAAGTAGAGCAACATCAGCGTGATTTTCTGTTGCGTGAGCAGCTTAAGGCCATTCGTGTTGAACTTGGTGAAGAAAAAGATCCGGCGGTTCTTGCGGTTGAAGAACTGCAAGCGAAACTCGATAAAGCCGGATTGTCGGAAATAGCACGCAAACGCGCTGATGAAGAACTCAAGCGATTGCAAATGGTGCCGCCAGAGTCCCCTGAGCACAACGTGGTTCGGTCGTATCTTGAGTGGATTGGAAGTTTGCCTTGGTCAGCACTCACTGCCGATAGCCGTGACATTGTGCGTGCCCGTGAAATTCTTGATGCCGATCATTATGGGTTGCAAGAAGTTAAAGACCGTATCATCGAGTTTCTTGCGGTACATCAGCTCAACCCTGCAAAAACGGGTTCTATCCTATGTTTTGCGGGACCTCCTGGTGTTGGCAAGACATCGCTCGGTCAAAGTATTGCAAAAGCTTTGGGGCGTAAATTCTACCGCTTTTCGGTAGGTGGTATGCGCGATGAAGCTGAAATCAAAGGTCATCGCCGAACCTATATCGGTGCGATGCCAGGACGTTTGCTCCAAGGTCTTCGTCAGGTTGAATCGCGTAATCCTGTGTTTATGCTTGATGAACTCGACAAAATGGGATCGGATTGGCGAGGCGATCCTTCAAGCGCATTGCTTGAAGTGTTGGATCCTGCGCAAAATCATGCGTTTACCGATCACTATTTGGATCTGCCGTTCGATTTGAGTCGTGTCATGTTTATTGCCACGGCCAATGTCGAAAGCGAGATCCCTCCAGCGTTGTACGATCGGCTCGAAATTATTGATTTGCCCGGTTATATCCCTGAAGAAAAACTTGAAATTGCCAATCGGCATTTGTTTCCTCGTCAGCGTAAAGAACATGGCATGACGAAAACACAGCTTTCCATGGATCGTGCTGCCACCAAGCGTGTGATCCGTGAATATACCCATGAAGCGGGTGTGCGTGAACTTGAACGTCAGCTTGGGCGTGTGTGCCGCAAACGTGCCACAGAAATCGTGATGGGCAAAAAAGGCAACATGCGCGTTGGCATCGATAAGGTTGAAACATACTTAGGTGCGCCAAAAATTCATGATGATCGTTTGATTCAAAATTTGGCACCTGGCTTGGCCATCGGTTTGGCATGGACTGCTGCGGGTGGTGATATTTTGTACATCGAAATGGTCGCCATGGAAGGCAAAGGCACGATGAAAGTCACAGGCCATCTCGGCGAGGTGATGAGTGAATCCGCCCAATTGGCCGTATCCTATGTGCGAAGCCGTGTTGATGCGCTTGGCATTGACCCGAAAAAATTTGTGGATTGCGATTTCCACCTTCACTTTCCTGCGGGCGCCGTCAGAAAAGATGGCCCATCTGCGGGTGTCACCATCACAACGGCACTTATTTCGGTATTAACGGGAAAGAAAATTGTGCCTCGTCTTGCGATGACCGGCGAAATTACGTTGCGCGGTGAAGTGCTTCCGGTGGGCGGAATTCGCGAGAAAGTGGTTGCAGCACGTCGTGCGGGTATTCGTACTGTGGTGTTGCCTGAGCGCAATCGCGCGGATGTTGAAGAAATCCCAGCAGAGGTTCGTGAGCATATTACGTTCGTGTATGCGTCCCATTACGACGATGTTGCAGCAGTGGCATTTCACCAAGGCAAGAAACCTCGCGTTGCTAAGAAAAAAGTTCGAAAAACGAGTAAGAAAAAAGTGCGGAAATAATGATGTACAAAGCGGTTAAAGGCATGAACGACGTTTTGCCTGGTGCGGGTGAAGCGTTTCTTGAGAGCGCGCTTTGGGAACATATTGAGCATGTGGCTGCCCGTGTTCTTGGACAATATGGTTATCGGCGCGCGCAGGTTCCTATCGTCGAAGAAACGCAGCTCTTTGCCCGTGGTCTTGGCGATGCCACCGATATTGTTTCGAAAGAGATGTACACATTTTCGGATCGTGGTGATCGTTCTCTTACGTTACGTCCTGAATGTACCGCGGGTGTTGTTCGCGCCTACGTGGAGCATGGATATGGGCACAAGGCACCGGTCCAGCGCTGGTGGTACATGGGACCCATGTTTCGTGCTGAACGTCCTCAAAAAGGGCGCTATCGGCAATTTTATCAAATAGGTGCCGAATTTTTTGGTGTGGCAACACCGGCATCCGATGCGGAAACCATGATTATGTTGCATCGTCTGTGTACCGAATTGGAACTCGGAGATGTCACCATCAAAATCAATTCCTTGGGTGATCCCGAAAGTCGTGTGGCATATCGTGCGGCACTTCTTGATTATCTTCGTCCAAAGGCCAAGCAATTGTGCGAAAGCTGTCAAAGTCGCATGGAAACAAATCCATTGCGTACACTTGATTGCAAGCGCCCAGAATGCAAATCGGTCATGACTTTGGCGCCTGATGTGGCAGACAGTCTGAGCCTGGCAGCAATCACGCATTTCAAAGAAGTAGAAGCACTTCTTGCGGGTGCAGGTGTCCCTTGTGTGCGTGAGCCTCGGTTGGTGCGTGGCCTTGATTATTACACGGGTGTTATTTTTGAATTTTCGACATCGGCCTTGGGGGCGCAAGATGCCATCCTTGGTGGTGGCCGCTACGATTCATTGGTAGAAGAGCTCGGTGGTCCTTCTACGCCGGCTGTTGGATTTGCTGTCGGTGTGGAGCGACTCGCATTGCTGCTTTCCGCACGTACCAAAATATCAAGTCGTCCCGATCTTTATCTCATCCCTTTTCCCGAAGTTGTTGCCGAGTGCATGGCGTTGGCTGAGGATCTTAGGCGAACCCATGGGCTACGTGTCGAGGTGGATCTTGCGGGTGGGAAATTGAAAACACAGATGAAGCGGGCCGATCAGTCCGGTGCATTGCATGTGATGGTTTTAGGGGCCGATGAAATTGCGAGCAATACAGGCAAGATCAAAGACATGCGCTCAGGCGAGTCTTTGCCTGTGGTTTTGATATCGGATGAAATTGTGTGCATGATCACAAAAGCATGATCCCAAGATTGATTCAAATATTGAAAATCCAACCCCTCCGCGTGTGGATTGCCGTATCGTTGTTTTTTGCTCTGTTGCTCGTGATTTACACGATGTTGGATCCTGACGCTTGGGCGAGACGCACGCAACTTGAGCAAACTCTCAAACGCACCGATGCGGATGTTAAATCGCTCTCAAATCACGCACAGGAACTCAGCGATCAAATCAACGCGGTACGCAATCGCCGTGATGTCCAAGAACGCATCATCCGTGACGAACTCGGCTATATTCGCGATGGCGAAATCATTCTTGAATTTCAAAAATAATGTAATCTCCCAGTACCAAATATCCGTCATTGCGAGCCCGAGTCATCGGGCGAAGCAACCCAGGCCCCATCCTACTTGTTCGATTGCACATTCTTTGTCAAAATCACTGCATGGCACAATCGATCAAAGCACCTATCACCGGAACCATTTGGAAAGTTCTTGTCAAGTCAGGCGACACGATCTCCGAAGGGGAGACCCTCGCGATCCTTGAATCCATGAAAATGGAGATCCCTATTGAAGCGGAAGACAACATCGTGATTGTGGAAGTCCGCGCTATGGAAGGCGCACTCATTACCGAAGGGGATGTTTTATTTGTGATTCAAGCTGCTTGAGAAAAAAAACTTGCGAACGTTTCTCGCAATCCATCCTGCAAGTGAACGTTCGGGCTGAAATTAACATCAGCCGCAGCGCGCTTGCTGTTTGAAATGGCAGTACGAATGTCGCCAGGACGTGCTGCAACATGTACAATTCCGGATTTTGCATCTGTATTTTGTATTAAGCAGTGGGCGAGATCCAAAACAGAAGTCGGCTCACCAGTGCCGATATTGTAGATGCTATGATTCAAGATAGGTGCGCTTGAAAAAAGCGTGCACGCCTGTGCCACATCGGATACATGGATAAAATCGCGAACTTGCAAACCATCACCCTCAATAGTCATGGGCGATCCTCGGCCAACAGCACGCACAAAAGCGGGGATCACAGCGGCATAACCGCCATCAGGATCTTGTCCTGGGCCGTAAACATTAAAAAAGCGTAAACCTACGATGTCTTGTCCAAATTCTTGGCGCATGGCTTCCGCCCAAAGTTCGTCTATCGCTTTGGTCGCGCCGTAGGCCGATGAAGGCCTATGGGGAAGATCTTCATGAAGATGGGTTGTATTGCGTGTGCCATAGATCGCAGCCGATGATGCATAGATCACACGTTGAACGGTCGGTGTTGTGCGGGCCACATGAAAGACTTGGGTCGTGCCATAGACGTTGATGGCATGGGCTAGAGCAGGATCCTTGCTGCAGGCGGGTACCCCTGAGAGTGCTGCAAGATGCACCACGTAATCGGCATGGACCATGGATTTGGCGAGGAGGGCGTGGTCTTGAATATCGCCGACGATAAAATTGATATCACGCAGACATGGACCTAGTGCTTCGCGTCGTCCGGTTCGTAGATTATCGAAACCCGTTACAGCGTGCCCTTGTGCGAGCAAAAATCGGGTCAAGTGGCTTCCTATAAAACCCGCTGCACCCGTAATGAAATACCGCGCCACACACACCTCCTGGTTCATATCTCTGTTATGTTTTCGCTCAGGTGGCGGCGTGGCGCAAATTACGGGGCTTGTGTGGCGATGGCCAAGTGCTCAAAACCCACGGTACGGGCAATATCCATAATTTTGACTACGAGCCCATGGCCTGTTTTTTCATCGGCCTGGATGATCACGGTGACATTGGGATGCTGCTTATGATGATCGGTGAGGCTACTGCGTAGCTCGTCATCGCTGACTGCACGGCCACCATACATGACTTGGCCTTCGGGCGTGATAGCAATGTGGACGTTGTCCTCATCTTGAATAGTGGGCGTTGCAGAAGCTTTGGGTAAGCTCACATCAATACCAGCATTTTGACTAAATGATGATGTGATTACAAAAAAGATCAACAGATTAAACACAATATCAATGAGTGGCGTAAGGTTAATTTCCGATATCACTCGGCGATTGCGCGTTCGAAAATCCATGGATCAATCCTTGGAAAGTATGTCGATGGTGCGCAGTGAGCGTTCTTGCATTTCAAGAACGAGGCGGTCGACTTTGGCGAAGAGGTATTTGTACGCGATGAATGCAGGAATGGATACCACAAGACCCACAGCAGTGGTGATCAGTGCTTCCCAAATTCCGTTTGCAAACGTACTTGGATCGCCAAGGCCTGTTTCTTCCACTTTTTGAAACACTTTGATCATACCGAGAACTGTTCCAAGAAGCCCAAGAAGTGGTGCAATGGATGCCATCGTTCCAATCAATTCCACATGGCGATCAAGCAATGCACTTTCAAGTTTACCAATTTCTAGCACGGCTTCTTTGACCTGTGTACGTGGTTTGTAGGCATTGCGCAGGGCTGCTGCCATGATGTTGGCCATGGGGCTTTTGGATTCTTGGCACAATGTGAGCGCTTCATTCACCCGTTGCTCTTTGATCAGAAACTCAACGCGTTCAATGAACATCGCGGGCAAAATCTTTTGCGGATGAAGCGACCACAATCTTTCCAAAAAAGCGGCAAGTGCGATAACCGAGCATAAAATGATCGGTGGAATGATAATGCCGCCTTTTACCAAAATGTCGAAAATGGTCATCAGAAAGTCCTTTCAATGCCTGTTGGATCCGCTATTGGCTGCGCCCATGCGTAGCTGTACAAGTTGTGTATTCTTTTTAGGACATCGCGCGCATTTCTTCGGGGATCGAAACATACGAAACAATGCGATCAGCGACCCACTGACAGCTGCGCAAACAATAAGATTATCTAATACGTGCAACGGAATGCCCATGGGCGTACCTAAAATCCTATCAATGACCCCACCTGATATACCAGAAAGCTGGCAGTATAGGCGAGAGTGTTCATGGTGATGATTTGGGCGATTGGCCATCTCCAACTTCCTGTTTCACGGCGTACCGTCGCCACAGTGCTCAGGCATTGCAGGGCGAGCACAAAAAAGACCATGAGGCTGATGCCTACAAGCGGCGTGAATGCAGATTTCCCTGTTGTGGGATCAATATCGGCACGCAATGCTTTCACCAGGCTGCCATCATCTTGTCCATTGACCGCATAAATTTGCCCCAAAGCACTTACCAGGACTTCGCGTGCCGCAAACGATGCGACCAATGAGATGCCAATACGCCAATCAAAGCCGAGAGGCTGGATGACAGGTTCGATGGCATGTCCGAGTTTGCCCGCAAAAGATTGTTCCAATTGGACTTGCGACGCGTGTGTTTCTCCTAAGCGTACGACCTCTGCGGCGTCCAAACGAGGATACGCCATGAGTGCCCAAAGAACCACCGAGAGGGCAACAATCACCCGGCCTGTTTGGCTCACAAAGATACTGCATCGTTCGATCACACTGCGAGTGACCGTTTTTATGTTGGGCATGCGATAGGCAGGCAGCTCCAAAATAAAGGCCTGAGGTGCATCTCGAAGGGCTGTCTTTTTTAATACCCATGCAACGCCAATGGCTGCGAAAAAACCCAAAAAATACATGGCGGCAATCAACAGCCCGCCCACGGAAAGCACTCCCCATACTGGTGGCATGTGACTGAACAATGCTGCGATGATCAATACATACACTGGAAGACGTGCTGAGCAGCTCATGAATGGCGCGACAAAAATAGTCACAAGTCGATCGCGTTTTGATTCGATGGTGCGTGCGGCCATAATGCCTGGAATGGCGCAGGCAAAACTGCTGAGCAAAGGTACAAAGGCTTTGCCTTGAAGTCCCACGCGTCGCATGAGGCCGTCCATGAGAAATGCCGCGCGTGCGAGGTACCCTGATTCTTCGAGCACCGCCATGCCGAAAAATAACATGGCAATTTGCGGGAGAAACACGATCACGTTACCAACACCGACAAGTACGCCATCGACAAGCAATGCGCGTGTTGAAGAGGGTGGAATGAGCCCATTCGCAAGATCAATCAACCCACCCATCCCTGTTTCAATGGCGCCAATGATGGGTTCTGACCATGAAAATACAGCTTGAAATAACAAGACCATGACAAACACAAAAAGTGTGAGTCCTCCTACGGGATGAAGCAGGATATGATCGATGCGCTCGGTGATATCGACAGATCGAGGTGTGACAGACACGACATGGGCAATCAGTGTATCGATGAATTGATAGCGCGCATCGATCAACGCGTGAGCAGCAGGGGGACTATTTTTCTGTGCATCTGCAATAGTCGTCATCCCTGCGAAAGCGGGGATCCATGGTAGGTGCGGTTCGCGAACCGCCCTCCGAATCGCCTCTTGTAATTCTGTAATACCTTCACCGCGCCGTGCGCAAATGGGCACCACGGTTACATCGAGTCGTTTTGCAAGTTGATCAATATCGATATGCATGCCGTTTGCACGCACCGCGTCCATCATATTGAGTGCGATCACCAAAGGTTGCTTCAAGGCGATCAATTGCATCACGAGATAGAGTCCGCGACTGAGTTGTGTTCCGTCAACGACGCAAACGATCGCATCGGGCCGTTGCTCTAAATCTCCCGAGAGAATGCGATTGGCGACATCTTCCTCAGGAGATTGTGCCGTTAAGCTGTAGCATCCAGGTAAATCGACCAGTGTGTAGGGCGTTCCATCGGGCAAGTGCGATGTGCCATGGCGTGATTCAACGGTGACGCCAGGATAATTGCCGATCCGTGCGCGCTTCCCAGTGAGGGCATTAAACAATGTTGTTTTGCCTGAATTGGGATTGCCTGCGAGCGCTATACGCATTACGCGGCTCGGGTGGATTGAATGAAAACATGCCGAGCATCGTCAGCACGCATCAGCAATTGTGTTCCCCGTACTGAAAATTGCATGGGGCATCCTCCGGGGCCACACCGTACAAGGCGTATCTCGGTGCCAGGGGTAAAGCCCATCTCTCGGAGGCGATTGCCGGTGTTGGTGGACTCCGCTGTTTGGGCGATAATCGCCGACTGCCCTACACCAAGTTCGGCAAGATATCGGATCGTGTTGTGGCAGGTATGGGTCATCAAACAACCTTTAATCGTTATGATAACGATTCTCATTCTCGGGGTCAATCAAGCAATAAAATATGCGCATTGACATCAGTAAATCCACGACTTATTTATATAGAACAAATTCAGTCCTATTGCTGCAGGTACCCAACCATGATCCGCATGTCCAAATTGGCCGATTACGGCGTTGTGATCATGGCTACCATGGCCCGAGAGCGTCAGCCTTTGGACGCTACAGTGAATGCCCGCGATCTGTCAGAAAAAGCCCACATACCCTTACCCACTGTTGGTAAAATACTTAAGGCATTGTGCCGGGGTGGCTTGCTTGTGTCGCATAGGGGTCCTCGGGGTGGATATGCCCTTGCGCGTTTGGCATCGGAAATCACAGTTCTCGATATTATTTCCATTCTCGATGGCCCTGTAGGGCTCACTGACTGCACTGTTGCACCCCTAGGCGCGTGTGAGATGGAGGCGACATGTCCTGTTCGCAGTCCTTGGCATATGATCAATCGCAGGGTGCTCGATGCGCTGCGTGGTCTGACATTGCATGAGATGATAGATTCCACCAATATTTTGGATAAAAGACCATGAGCAGCTCAACAGAAATCGAAAGTCTCGCGACAGGTGAGTATAAGTACGGTTTTATCACCGATATCGAATCGGACTCAGCACCGCCGGGCTTGAATGAAGATATTATTCGATTCATTTCTGCAAAGAAAAGTGAACCGACGTGGCTGCTTGAATGGCGCCTGAAAGCGTATCGTCGTTGGTGCACCATGGTTGAGCCCAATTGGGCCCATGTGAAATATCCAGCCATCGATTACCAAGCGATCGTGTATTACTCTGCACCCAAGTCAACGGCCAATGGTCCCAAAAGTTTGGATGAAGTCGATCCCGAATTGCTTGCGACCTACGAAAAACTTGGCATTCCGTTGCATGAGCGTGCACGCCTTGCGGGTGTGGCGGTTGATGCGGTGTTTGATAGTGTGTCTGTCGCCACCACATTTAAAAGTAAACTTGCCGAGGCCGGTGTTATCTTTTGTTCGTTTTCTGAAGCAGTGCGTGAACATCCTGATCTTGTACGAAAATATTTGGGCAGCGTGGTGCCTTACGCTGACAATTATTTCGCAGCGCTCAATTCTGCAGTATTTACCGACGGATCGTTTTGTTACATCCCCAAGGGTGTTCGTTGCCCCATGGAGCTTTCGACATACTTTCGTATCAATGCGGCCAACACAGGACAATTTGAGCGTACATTGATTGTTTGCGAAGACAACGCCCACGTGAGTTATCTGGAAGGATGTACAGCGCCTCAGCGTGATGAAAATCAATTGCATGCTGCAGTGGTTGAATTGGTGGCGCTTGAAAACGCAGAAATCAAATACTCAACCGTACAAAATTGGTATCCCGGCGACAAAGAAGGCAAAGGCGGCATTTATAACTTTGTGACCAAGCGTGGTGCATGCCGCGGTAAAAAGAGCAAAATCTCGTGGACCCAAGTTGAAACGGGGTCGGCAATCACATGGAAGTATCCCAGCGTCATTTTGCAAGGCGATGATTCGGTAGGCGAGTTTTACTCCGTCGCGGTGACCAATAATCGACAACAAGCCGATACCGGCACCAAAATGATTCATCTCGGCAAAAACACCAAGAGCACAGTGATAGCCAAAGGTATCGCAGCGGGACGTTCGAACAGTTCATACCGTGGTTTGATTAAAATGAAACGTGGTGCTGTGGGCGCACGCAATTACACGCAATGTGATTCGCTGCTGATTGGGTCGCGATGTGGTGCTCACACGTTTCCGTATATCGAAGTGGAAGGCAATGCTGGACAAGTGGAACACGAGGCATCCACATCGAAAGTCAGCGATGAACAACTGTTTTATTGTAGGCAGCGTGGTTTGGATCCTGAGCAAGCGGTTTCGTTGATTGTGGGTGGTTTTTGCCGCGAAGTATTTCGCAAATTGCCCATGGAGTTTGCGGTCGAAGCGCAGAAGCTTCTGAGTGTTAGCCTTGAAGGAAGCATTGGATAGGTTGAGTATAATGTTAAATATTGTTGATTTGCATGCAGAAGTGGGTGGTAAGCCGATACTCAAAGGCTTGAGTTTGTCGGTCGGTGCGGGCGAAGTGCACGCCATCATGGGGCCCAATGGTTCAGGAAAAAGTACCCTGGCCAATGTTCTTTCGGGGCGTGAAGGCTATGAAGTCACGGGTGGCTCCATTCAGTTTTTGGGTGTTGATATGTTGACCTTGAAGCCCGAAGAGCGTGCGGCTTTGGGACTCTTTTTGGCATTTCAGTATCCGGTTGAGATCCCAGGTGTAAATAACACATATTTCCTCAAAGCGGCGCTCAATGCAGTGCGTAAGCATCGTGGTGAAGAAGAAATCGATGCGGTTGATTTTCTGGCACTCATGAAAGCCAAGCTTGCTGCACTTTCCATGAATGAATTGCTGATTAATCGTGGTGTCAACGAAGGGTTTTCAGGCGGCGAGAAAAAACGCAATGAAATTTTACAAATGACCATTCTTGAACCCAAATTATGTATTTTGGATGAAATCGATTCAGGGCTCGATATCGATGCCCTTCGTTATGTTGCCGATGGTGTGAATATGCAACGCGATGGCAAACGATCCATGATCATGGTCACCCACTACCAGCGTTTGCTCGACTACATTGTTCCTGATTATGTGCATGTTCTCACCGATGGAAAAATTGTGCATTCCGGTGGGCCCCAATTGGCAAAAGATCTGGAATCTCAGGGCTATGGGTGGCTGAAGGCGGAAGAGGAATGAGTGCTTTAAAAGTGCAGACCGAAGATCGTTTTGTGCGCGCATTTGATAACTTGCCTACGGATTCGGGCATGATTCATTCACTTCGTGATGCTGGCATGAAATCTTTTCGCGCATTGGGTTTGCCAACCCCACACGATGAGGCTTGGCGCTATACATCCTTGAACGAAATGACTTCCGTTGCTGATGCTGCTGTCATTGATGCGTCCGGCGGTGTTGTCGCGCTCTCGCCGCCTGCGGGAATACGTATTCGTCCATTGTCCCAGGTATTGGCGGATGATCCTGCTTTGGCTTCGCTGCTGGGATCGGTGGTTGCATGTGATGCGCTGACCGCTTTAAATCAAGCATTTCTTGGCGATGGTTTATGGATCGATGTTCCCGACGATTTTTCTTCGGGCAAACCGTTGGTATTGTTGACGACAGCTCAAGGCAATGCAGATCGTCATCCGCGTATTATGCTACGCATGGGCGCGCGCAGTTTTCTTCGTATTATTGAAACACAATCGATCAAGAACTTACATCAAGGCAGGGTGTGCAATACCGTATTTGAAGCAACACTCTCTGAGGGTGCAGAACTTGTTCATAGCCGTATGCAAGAAGGTGGATCGGTCGGTTCTCTTATTTCGCGTGTGGGTATTAGACTTTTGCGAGACAGCAAGTACAACTCTTTCGTTGTCACTTTGGGCGGCGCCAAAATACGTGAAGATCTTCGTGTGATCTTGGAAGGCAAAGATGCGCATTGTGATCTGCATGGTTTGACCCTCGGGTTTTCAAACGATCACATCGATCATCACACATCGGTCGAACATTGTGTGCCCCATACCTCAAGCAAACAGGCATATCGTGCCATTGTGGGGGAGCATGCAACATCGGTGTACAATGGCCGTATTTTTGTTGAACATGATGCCCAAAAAACAGACGCCAAACAGTCCAGTCGCAATTTGATTTTGTCGCAAACCGCCACGGCCAACAGCAAGCCTGAGCTTGAGATCTACGCCGATGATGTGAAATGTGCCCATGGTTGTACGGTCGGTCGCCTTGATGACGATGCCATGTTTTATTTGCGCAGTCGCGGATTATCTAGCGAACAAGCGATGCGCATGCTGACATTTGCGTTTGCGGATGAAGTACTTGATGCCGATGCCAGCGGGCGTGTGCATGCATGGCTTGAACAACGTTTTGGAGTTTTGTCGTGACCGCCGAACAATCATACGAGGACGCAGGGGATGGGCTTGCCCATCCCTTCGTGAAGCCATTTGACGTGCAAAAAGTGCGTAACGATTTTCCTGCTTTGCATCAAACCGTGCATGGCAAGCCTTTGGTTTATCTCGATTCTGCCGCCACATCGTTGAAACCTTCGGTGGTCATTGATGCGGTGGCCAGCGTGTATGGACGCGATTGTGCGAATATCCATCGTGGTGTGCATCTTTTAAGTGCCCGCGCAACCGAACGATTTGAAGCGGTTCGCACACAAGTGGCCGAACACATCGGCGCATCAAGCCGATCAGAAATTGTATTCACATCAGGTGCCACAAGCGGGCTTAATCTTCTCGCAAGTACACTTACGCAGGCCCATGTGCGTTCGGGCGATCGTGTTCTTGTGTCGATGATGGAACATCACTCCAATATTGTGCCATGGCAGCTTGCGTGCGAGCGCGTGGGTGCAATGGTTGTTCCTATTCCTTTGGACAAAGCAGGCGCATTGTCCCTTGAAGCCTACGCCAACCTGCTCGATACAAAACCTAAAATTGTGGCGTTTACCCACGTGTCCAACGCCACAGGGATTGTTAACCCCGTTCAAAAGATCGCCGCGATGGCACGCGATGCGGGTGCATTGTCGGTGATTGATGGGACCCAAGCGGTGCCTCATCTTGAGGTGAATGTTGCTGAAATTGGCGTTGATTTTTACGTGTTTTCATCCCACAAAGCCTATGGTCCCAACGGCGTGGGCGTCGTGTATGGCCATAAAGCGTTGCTTGATGCACTTCCGCCGTATCAAGGGGGTGGGGATATGATCCGCAATGTTTCATTTTCTGGAACAACATTTGCGGATCCTCCAACGCGTTTTGAAGCAGGGACACCCAATATTTCGGGTGTGATCGGCATGGGTGTTGCCCTTGCGTATCTTCGCAATTTGGGAAGCGACGCGCGTGTTCATGAAAAGTCTGTTTTGAACTATGCAAAGACACGTCTTCGTGAATTGCCTCAGGTGAGTCTCGTGGGAGATTCCGAACATCAAGTTGGATCTGTTTCGTTTGTGATCGAAGGTGTGCATCCGCACGATGTGGGTACATTGTTGGACAAAGCAGGTGTTGCAGTACGCGTAGGACATCACTGTACACAGCCTTTGATGGAGCATTTTGGTGTGCCAGCCACCGTGCGTGCGTCGTTTGGTGTGTACAGCACGTGCGATGACGTCGACAGGCTTTGTGATGCTGTGAATGCAACCGTAGCGTTTTTTCGGTAGGGGCGACCGGCAGTCGCCCGATTGGGACGGAGTTTTAATGGATCTCGGCGAACTGTATCAAGAGCTGATCCTCGATCACAATAAGCATCCGCGCAACTTCAAACGCGTGGCTGAATGTACCCATCATGCTCGTGGTGATAATCCCTTGTGTGGGGATAAGCTTTCGCTCGAACTGGTATTTGATGAATCGGGCCGAGTGCGCGATATCGGGTTTCAGGGTGTGGGATGTGCTATTTCGCGGGCCTCGTCGTCGTTGATGACGGAAGCTGTGAAAGGCAAAACACGCGCTGAAGTGCTTGCATTGTTTGATCTCTTTCATCGTATGGCTACAGCACCCATGGATGCTGAACATGTTGAGATGGCAGGCCTTGGCAAACTCGAAGCATTTTCAGGGGTTCGTGAATTTCCCATGCGTGTGAAGTGCGCAACCCTTGCTTGGCATACGTTGCATGCAGCGATCACCGAGGGTGATAGTCTTGTGACGACGGAGTAAAAAATGATTTCAGGCACGACAGGTCATGAACGCACGACGCTTACGCGTGATTGTATAGGCATACGCATTCCCGATGGGATCCCAACGACCTTGCTTGCGGGATCTCCTGTGATTATCACACAACAATTGGGCGGAAGTTATACCGTAAGTTGCGAAGGTGGATATCTTGCGCGCATTGATAGTGCGGATGCCGATGCCATTGGAAAAACGGCAAAGCCATTGCCTGCAGCCGATCACCGCGGTGCGATTACCAAAGATGTTGTTTATCATCAGTTAGAGTCGGTGTACGATCCTGAAATTCCTGTGAATATTGTAGAGCTTGGTCTTATTTACGATTGTGATATCAAAGAAGATGCCGCAGGCGCGCGTATTCGTATCGAAATGACGTTAACCGCACCTGGCTGTGGGATGGGGCCTGTGTTGCAAGAAGATGTGCGTCGTAAAGTGACCGCACTTCCTGGCGTAGGCTCGGTTCAGGTCGATATGATTTTTGATCCGCCATGGGATGCTTCGATGATGAGCGATGTAGCGCGTTTAGAATTGGGAATGATGTGATCATCATCCTCGCGAATGCGGGGATCCAGGTTCGTGAACCGTCCTAATTATCAATGCAACGCCGAACTCACCAACGGCGATACCCGTGTGAGTACATCGTAATCGACGTCTTCGAGTGCTTCGGAACAACGCTGCAAAGAGATCCGTGCTGCTTCCGCATGGCGATTGCGATCGCCCAACATGAATCGCAATTGCGCAAATGCGGGTTTAAGAAGTTCTTGGGCCTCTTCATATTTGGCCATGGCTTCAAGGCAGCGCCCTAGACGTGCTTGGAAAATATAGCGATGGGCATGATCGCCTAAGTGTTCGGCTGCCAAGCCATGGGCTTGTGCTAGAAGATCCTGCGCTTGTTTAAACTCACGTTTATCCATGCAAAACGCACCCAAATTATTGAGCGATACCATGGTATCAGGATGTGCACGGCCCAACACACTTTCGCGACGCTGAAGCGCTTCTTGAAAGAGGGAAAGCGCAACATCACTTTGTCCCTGCGCATCTTTGAGCATGGCGAGGTTATTGATACTTGTGAGTGTATCGGGGTGATCATCGCCCAAGACCAAACGTTGACATGCAAGGACTTCTGCCAACAGATCGCTGGCTTCTGCTATTTTTCCAAGCTTATGTTGCACCAAAGCGAGTGCCACTTCGGCACGAAGCGTATCAGGATGGCGATCGCCGCCCTGTGCGCAGCGGGAATCAACAACTTCTCGAAGTAAGTTTTCCGATTTTTCACGTTCGGTGCGATTGCCATGTTCTGCAAGCAATGTCGCAAATTTTTCTTTGGCGCTGATCCCAATATCACTTTGGGGATCAGCACCCGCTAAAATTTCGGTGTACAGGCTTTGGGCTTGGGCAACCTGTCCTTGTTCATGAAGAAACGATGCAAGATTAAGAAGCCCTTCAATGCCTGCCTTGGGCGCGATGTGCCTGAGCAAGGTGTACGCTTCTTCGGTTCGACCCGCAGCATTGATGCAAACTGCCAGGTTGTTGGTTACTTTGATACGTGCAAGGCCGGGATCTGCATCGGTACATGGGAGTGCAGCCAGCACTTCGCGATGAAGGCGTTCTGCTTCACCATACTTGGCTCGGTCGGTGAGCAGGCAAGCGAGATTTGCCTTGGTTGTTACGAGTAAAACATCATCATTGGGCAGAACACTCTCAATTTGGGCGAGTGTTGCAATAAGAGACGCCTCAGCTTCAGCATAGTCACCGGCTTCCACCAATTCTCTGGCGTGGGCGACGGCCATCCCAAAATCGATGTCATTTCGTGTTTTGCTCATCGTTATTGCATCCTGTCTTCTATGCTGTACGCCGGTGATATTTACGATTTTGGACGTTGTCTTTTTGATTTTCTCGGCATAAAAAACGCGTCATATAGGAAATACGACTTGTTTTTTTCTTTAGATAAAACCAAAAATACTTTGCCCAAAAGCGTAAATATCACCGGCGCACAGTATTAGGCTTATCGGCGTATTAGAATTCCTGTTGCTTAAGTACTCGACATGAAAATGAAATTTCTAAAATGAGGGACGAGAACCGAATTTTTATTCATTGCATCGAAATGACGCAGTGTGTAAATGTCCAAAATAGGCCCGCTGGGGTCGGGATGCATAGATATACAAACATATCCCCCCTGGATTGGGTGTATAAAAATGACATCAGTCGAGTCGTCGCGTGTTTCTCCTATGCGTCATTCGTTGGTTCCATTTCGTCCCGAACGGCTTTCTGATCCGCGTGCAGACCACTCGGCGCATACGCTCGCTCTGCTACTGCACAGGGATTCTTTTGAAGGTCTTTTTGATCTGTCTGGCGTGGATGATGGGGAAAAAGAAGTGGAGGCCGTGATCACAGAGGCATGGCATACCCAAGGCATGCGTGCGTTGCTGAATGCTTACCAAAAAATGCGCGACGGTGCATCGCTGATTGCAGATGTTGCAAAATCTATCGGGTCGCTTGCACTGCGTGGGAAGCTTCTCGGATTGATTAAACTAGGTGCAGATTCGGAAGCAACGAGAATATCAGCTGCTCTCTCGGCATGGGATCCTCTTGGAGACCCATCGGGTCTTTTAAGCAAAAGGGCATTGCCGATGGTTCCTCAATCTATGCTTGATCGTGTGGTTGCGGAGGCTGCATCAGATGAGCCCATGACGGCCTCAGATTGCGCCTCGTTTGCTGTTCCTACCTCGGGAAATCATATCGCGCTATACCGCAATGGTGATGTGCTTAAACATATGTTTTCTGATTTGCGTCATTTGCACGCGGGTGAATTTGCTCATCTCTATGCATATATGATTGCCGATGATTCGGTGCTTAAAGATCTTTGTTCGATTGCCAAATCGCACAAACGTGCAGGGCGCGATGTTGCGATCCGTGTGATTTTTAACACCATGACCGAGGGTGGTGATACACCTGATTTTGCTGCTATCGCAGACAAATTGCATCAAGCGGGTATTGAAACTGTATGTGATGAACCGCTGGGTTTTAGTAAATTGATGGGAGAGGGATTTACCATTCAGCATCGCAAGGGCATGGTTTTTGGGGGTCACGAACGTGGTGTGAGTGCGTGGATTGGTGGCACCAATTTGCGCGACGATTACGCAACAGATGCAGGTATTCCGGATTCTATGGTGCGTGTTACAGGTCCTGTGGCCGTTCAGGCGAGCATGACGTATATGCGTGCGTGGCGTGCGCTGGGTGGGTTATTTTCAGAAGCTACATCAGATCCAGATACATTTCAGGATCGTTATTTGACCCATGCAACGATGACAAACCCACCACAGTCGATCACGCATTTTGCGCAATCATTGGCAGGAGCACAAACGGAGATTTGTGAAGGCATCATTGATTTGCTCGATCACGCATCAGATGACGTACCTGTTTACATTCAAATGCCGTACATGACGGACGAAGAGGGTTTGATCGCGAGCATTTGTCGTAGGGCCAGGCATGCTGAAAGTGCTGGGAAAACCAATCATACGATTGTCGTTCTTCCCGGTATTTCCGACTCCGATGCGGCCTATCTGGGAATGCGACAATTCTATCCCATGCTGATTGAATCGGGTGTCACATTGATTGAAACACCGTTTTACTTTCATGAAAAAGGTGTTGGGATTGGCTGCATTGGACGTGCTGTGGATGGTGAATGCGCGACGTATGTCGGAAGTTCCAATGGATGGCGTGGAACACGGACCTACGATCTTGGGATAATGAGCGATTCGGCAAAACTTTATGACGAATTCATGGCAGGTGCTGTCGATCCTGAACATCTCCCAGCCGATTACCGTATTGTGGATTATGAAAATATCTCACAGCGGATGGTCAAAGAAGATGGCCGTCCTGTACATCAACAAGGGGGTGTTGTGCTTCAGGACGTGGGTCTTTGGAGTGACATCAAAGGCTGGTTTGTGCGTCACGTGATGATGCGGTTGGCGTGAGTTTGCGTGTTATCTCCCTCAACATTTCAAGCGCTTCTTCTCTATCAGATGTTAATTTCGCAGGCGGCAAACTTTGTAAAAACTTTTTGCTGTAATTGCCTTCGATAATGCGGCGATCAAGTACAGTGATGACACCCTTGTCGGCTTCTGAGCGAATGAGCCGGCCTACGCCCTGTTTTAATGCCAAAATAGCTTGTGGCAATTGAAATTCACGAAACGCATTCCCGCCTTGTTGTTTGATATGGGCAATGCGCGCTTCGGTGATGGGATCGTCGGGAGGTGAAAACGGAAGCTTATCGATGATCACACCGCGAAGTGCAGGACCTTGGACATCAACGCCTTTCCAGAGTCCTTTGGTTGCAATCAATATCGCATTGCCATGCTGTCTGAAGTCTTCCACAAGCTGTGCCGAGGATCCATTGCCTTGTTGCACAAATAAGCGTTCACCAAGCATGGGGGCAAAGTGCTTGGCATACGCTTCGACGGCAGAACGCGATGTGCACAAAAGAAAAACACCACCGCCTGACGCCTCAATGATCGCTTCAATCTCACGACATGCAAGTTCAAAAAACTGGGGGTGATCAGGGCGTGGCATGTCGTGGGGAACATACAAAAGCGCGTGCTCCGCATAATTAAATGGTGAGTCAAGAATCAGCGTGTTGGGTTTTTCAAGACCCATGCTTTCTGAAAAATGGTTCAGTGTTCCTCCCACGGAAAGTGTGGCCGACAAAAATACGCATTGTGCGTTGGCAAATGCTTGTTTGAGATATGGCGTGGGATTCACAGGACGTGCGCACAGGGTTTTACTTCGTTGTGATGTCTCAGAGTAAAAAGCAAAAGGTGATTCATTGCTTATTTCTTCTGGATTTTGTGTACCAAACAAAAAATCACAATCGTCGGCAAGCTTGCGTGCGCGCTGCATGAGAGGCATGGCTTCTTGGAAATCATAGGCAGATAGCATATCTGCCAACACGCGAAGACTTCCGCTTAGACGAAGTGCATTTTTTTGGGTGTCTTCACTTAATTTATCGGGAAAATATGTTTTGCGTTGTGCAATATGCGATGCGGAAAAAGAAGCTTTGACTGCATCTTGGAGATCGAGTCGAAGAGGATGAAATTGGTTTTCAATCCCTTCACGCATGGTCAGATTTAATACGTCTTGGTCGAAATCATTGATGCGATAATCAGACAGTGTGACACCAAATGCCTCACACGCGATGTCTTCAATTTCATGGGCTTCATCAAAAATGACGACATTGTGATCGGGGATAATGCGCCCAGAGGCTTGTGGCGACGCACGACGCATGGCTGCATCTGCAAAATAGAGATGATGGTTTACGACGATGATTTGTGCGGTTTGTGCACGTTGTCGCATAAGAGTGACCCAACAGGAACCATAGAATTCACATGATCTTCCTAGGCATTGATCCGAGCTCACACTGAGTTCATTCCAAATGGAATCGACGTTGAGATTGGCTCGTATTTCGTCGCGGTCACCTGTTTGTGTGTGGGCTTTCCATGCGCTGATATGGTCCAATGTTTTGGCCGCGTTTGACGAAAACAGATGGGGTTGGCGAATGGCTTGCGCGAAACGACGTTCGCAGAGATAGCTTTTGCGTCCTTTCATGATGTGTACGTCGATGCGCCGTCCTAGGGCACGTTCGAGCATGGGAATGTCGCGGTATACAAGCTGATCTTGGAGTACTTTGGTCCCTGTGGAAATAACGACCTTGCGTTCTGTAAGGTCGCTGGCAAAAATAGGTGCAAGATACGACAGCGTTTTGCCCGTGCCCGTGCCAGCTTCGGCAGCGAGATCGGGCCCGTCACGCATGGTCTTTTGGATGGCTTCGGCCAAAATTTGCTGTTGTTGTCTTGGTTGAAAATGAGGGACCTTTTGTTGAAGCATCCCCTGTTCGGCAAACCATTCGCGACAATCATTCAGCATTATTTCGTGATCTTTCCTTCATTACTGCAATTTCCACGGGACGATCTGCTTGTTCGTGATCGTGAGTACCACGAGGTCGCGCTCGATATCGCCGTTGGGTAAAAACCGCAATCGACCGGTGATCCCATCGAAAGGTGCCCCGTTGCGCAATAATTTAAGCAAATCTTCGCGCTTTGAAGGCTGTGATGTGGTCAAATGCGATTTCACAAGCAAGGCTGTATCATAGGCAATGGCATCGCTGAGTTGCGGTGCTGAATGGGTTTTTTCTTCAAAAGCGGCGACAAATGCTCGCACTTTGGGACTGGCGCTATCTGCGAAAAATGCATCTACAAAAACGGCATTTTCACAGTACCTCTCACAACTGTTGACGGTTTGTACCGAATTCCACGTGCTTGCACCTAGCAATGTAATGGGTTTCAGGTTTTCTTGTCCGCTGGATTTTCTTAGTTTTTCTAAAGCTTTGGGATCGTGGGTCAGCACGATATCTTCAAATGCCAATGCGGGCGCGATCAGCCCTAGATTTTGACCTGAATCAGGAATGATCAGACCATCAAAATCGATTTCAGGAGGGAATGATTTTTCAAGATCTTGCAATAAAAGTTGTTTGCGGTGGGCTGGAATTTTCTGTTCTTCAATCTCTCGAACAGCTTTGTTGTAAGCAGGCCTTGCTTGCAGGTGCCAGCGCCCTACAAGTTTGCGAATGGGTTCTTTGAATGTTGTTTGTTCGCGTTCATAGACTTCGTGTCCCCTTATTTCGCCCTTACGCTTTTCTACTTCATTCCAAAAAGCATTGGCGAAACTTATGCCGTAGGGATTGCGTGGTTGTAATATGGCAAATGTTCGCATGCCGAGTTTCTCAAATGCAACCCGTGCGAGGGCTTTGGCTTGTGCTTCGACTGTAAGACCCGTGCGCAATACGTGGGGCCCAATGTCTGTAATACCGGATTGATGGGAAAGACTGATGATGGGTACCCCAAGGGCTTCGGCACGTTTTGAGGCGGCTTGGGCTTCTTTAGAAAATAAAGGTCCAATGATAGCGATCACGCGATCGTTCATGACCAACTGTTCGACGGCCATCGCCGACGCTTCTTCTGTGCCTTCGCCGTCGCGAAAGACGACGCTTGGCCCATTGTTGTTTGCAGTTCCTGCGAGTGCAAGCTCGATGGCAGCGCGTGCACGTTCTCCGTACTGGCGATATTTTCCGCTCAGGGGCAGCACGACACCTATCGTGTTGGATGGTGCTGCAAGGCTAGGATACGCGATGCCTTGGGCATTCACGGACAGCCTGCAACTTCCAAAAATGGTAAGCGCAAGTACGACACTATTGACACAGGTAAGATGTAATCGCATATCGTCATACCTTCTGGTGTGGATACATGATGGGAAGTACAGGAGGTTGTATGTCATTTGCCAGCATGTTGTGGCGTCGTTGTATGGGTTTCACGCTCGTGTGTACAACGATCTGCCTGATGGCTTGTGGTGGAAGTCGTGGAAATACGGACGACCCAGGCACCAATCCTCCCATAGATCCAACCGATCTTGATCCAACGCCCGATGCAGAACTGTGCGATAATCAGAAAGATGATGACGGTAACGGTGCAATCGATTGTGCCGATGTAGCATGCAAGGCCTACGAGAACTGTTTGGGGCAGGCGTGCATTGGTCAGACACTGACCAGCACAGAGCTGCCTTTAGTACTCACCGGAAATACAACGCAAGGATCATCGATGATCGCGCAGCGATGTGGCGGTGGTCGTGCGCCCGAATATGGTTACGTATGGACCGTTCCTGTCACGGGCAAATATTCGATTGATACCTTCGCTTCAACGTTCGATACGGTGCTCACCATTCTAAAACAAAAATGCTCGGGCGATCTTGTCGCATGCAACGATGACGCCAGTCCACAAAGTTCACAAGGCACGAGTGGTGTACTTTTGGATGCGGTGCAGGGCGATGAATTGCTGCTGCTTGTGGATGGGCGAAATGATGCCAAGGGTGATTTTACGTTGTCTGTGCGGTTGGCCGAAGGCGCAGAAGCGGGTCATTGTACGGATAGCTTTGATAATGACGGCAATGGTCTGCTGGATTGTGCAGATACAGCCTGTGCACGCAATGCGGCATGTCCCATTCCTAATTGCCCAGGCACATTTTTAGGGGGTGTTTTGGGCCAACAGGTTGCTTCCGGCGTGGGCGGAACGGGTGCTAAAAATCTTCAAGGCAGCTGCGGCGGAACGGGTGCCGAGGTTACATTCGGTTGGACTGCACCGACGGACGGCGTGTTTACATTCGATACCAATGGGTCAACTTTGCCCACCCGACTTTATCTTTTAAACGATGGATGTTTGGGGAACGAACTTGTTTGCGGTGCGGCCTCCGATGCGGGCCAGCCCTCCGTGACCGTTCGGCTCGTCAAAGACCAAAATATTGTGATTGTGATCGATGCAGAAGAAGGCACAGGCGGCAGTTTTTCGCTTAATGTTTGGGATGTTGCCTTGCCAGAACGCTGTGGTGATTTGGTCGACAACGATGTCGATGGTTTAACGGATTGTGCGGACAGCGATTGCAGTAACGATGCGGCATGTTTAAGCCCTACATGTCCTAACGGAAATATCGCAAGCGCTGTGGGGCCCAATATTGTTTCAAGCACCACCGAAGGTGCGTTGGGACTTTTATCGGGAAGTTGTGCAGAGGGTTCAGCAGGCAAAGACCGAAGTTATTTGTGGATTGCGCCGCGCACCGGTCGCTATAAATTGGATACACGTGGATCGTCATTGTCTCATGTTTTGTATGTGCTTCGCCAGGGCTGTACGGGGGCAGAACTTGCGTGCGAAACAGGCAGCACATGGGCACCCGCAGAAATTACATTTGAAGCCCAAGAGGGCACGAGTTATATTTTTGTGGTTGATGAATACAGTTCATGGGGTGACCCAACCGCTGGAAATTTCCGCCTCAATCTTCAGGCGACAGAATCGGGCAAATGCAGTGATGGTGCCGACAATGATGCTGATGGCACAATCGACTGCTTGGACCCCGAATGTATGACTGAAACCGCATGTTATCCAAGTTGCCCAGAAATCGACATTCTCAGCATCGTGGGGACGACCCATGGTACGACACAGCATCGTCCCGATCAGCGCGCGGGATCTTGTGGCGGCTATTACGGTGAAGTGTCCTATCTGTGGACAGCACCTGCCGCAGGTTCTTACAATGCAAAACTCACAGGATTGGGTTCATCGGGTGTGCTTTATGCCTATCATGGCTCCACATGCGGTACCGATTTTATGTGCGATAGCAAATATGTCGGGACGGCAGATGTGCAACTCTCGTTGGATGCCACGGCGAATGAACAATTTGTGATCGTGGTTGATAGCGACAGCAGCACGGCCGGTGAATTCGATTTGGCGATTGCTTTGAGTGAACGTACGGCATGTGGAGATGGCCTTGATACCGATGGCGACACATTGATTGACTGCGCAGATCCTGATTGTGCAGGTGCAACCAGTTGCTGTGATTCGCAAGATATTGGATCAGCCATTGGAAAGCCCGCCGTGACGGGACCTCGAACGGGGTGGCTCAGTGTTTCTTCGGGAAGTTGCGGAAGCTCTGGCAATGGTGTTGAACGATTTTTTCAATGGAAAGCACCGGCCACGGGTCAATATCAAATCGACACCGATGGGTCGAATTTCGATACCACGTTGTACATACGCCGTGGTGGATGCGGTGGTTCAGAAATCGGTTGCGATGATGATGGCGGCGAAGGAACACGCTCTTTGCTGAAGCTTGATGCACGTGCAGGAGAATCGTTCTCCATTGTCATCGATGGTTATGGCACTGCACTGGCGACCTCAACCTTCAAGCTTAATATTACGGCGCTTCGTGTTGATCGTGAGGGCGCATTCTGTGCCGATGGAAGCGATAATGACAACGACAGTCGTACCGATTGCGCGGATGTGGATTGCGTGCGGAATATTGCGTGTTCGGGAGCAACCTGCAGCACGTATGTTTTTGAAGACTTGGGTTCTTCGTTGGGACAATCCATGTCACTTGGGAGTACAACGTCCACCGATGTTCCGACGGGCGCGCTTGCCGGTTCATGTGGTGGTGCTTTGTCTCCAGAAAAAATTTATCGCTGGAAGGCGCCCGCATCGGCAAACTATGCATTTTCAACACTGACCGATACGCAATTCGATTCGGTGGTGTACTTGCTTGATGCAACATGCAAGGCCAACGGGTTGCCTTGTGATGACAACGATCATGGGACACGACAATCGCAGGTGGTGACACGATTGATTGCGGGTCAGGTGATCTTTATTGTGGTGGATGGTTTTGAAGGTGCCAGTGGTGATTTCGGACTTACCATTGAGCAAGTTTCACAGCCGACGGAAGTTGGATTGTGCGACGATGTTGTCGACAACGATAACGATGGTCTTACCGATTGCTTTGATGCCGATTGCGCAGCCGAGGGCATGTGTGAGCCGCCTGTGTGTGCAGACGAAGTGGTAGGTGCTATTGCACAAGGCATACTTTCTGAAGGAACGACCCGAGGTGGAACCGATAGTTTTGCTCCACCCTGTGCAGGCACCGGTGGATCCGATGTCGGCATTGCATGGACGGCTCCATCCGATGGTACGTTTATTTTTAGTACGGCTGGTTCCAGCTTTGATACAGTTCTTTACGCGCTTTATGGCACATGTACGGGATCGCCTATTCGTTGCGATGATAACGAATCAGGATCTCCTCAATCGGAAATCCAAATAGAGGCCCATCGAGGCGATAAGCTTGTGTTGGTCGTTGATGGTGTTGGGCGTGCCAGTGGTGATTATGTGCTAAGTGTTCGTCCTGTGCGCTAAAATGGAAGAAGCCAGTAATTAAAGCGATAACGGATTGATTTTAGCGTAGTTCCATGATGTAGGGGCGGTTCGCGAAACGCCCTTGATAAATGGTCAAAAATAGGATGCATGCATGATGACAAAAAAAGTGAAATCATCTGAAGAACCGTTGAATGCAAACATTGCCAATGCGGTTTTGGATCGGGCACGATCTTCCTCCAATAGCGGCATTTTTTCTGACAATTTCGCCATTGCCGACGCAAAGATAAATGCGATGGATCAGAGATTAAGGGATTTGTACTTACGTGTTCCTGCGAAGAGACAGCAGGATGCGGAAAATGTGTTATTGGGTGTGGATAAAAACAATGCTGAATCGATAGCATATGCGTCGGAATATTTTATGCGATTGCTGGATGACGTAGATAAAACAGCACAAAAAAACAAAAAACATGTGGGTACCGACGCATATCCTGAATTATCGCGCAGCCCAGGCAGTACCGTTTATGAAATCCAGCAGGCGTTGAGTCAATGGTATTATCCACGGCTAAAAAAGAATGCTTACGATCAAGGTACTTGGAAAGAGATTCTTTCTCATGAGGTCAAAGTACTTGGGACATCTAACAATCTCGTGACGTTGAGCATTAAAGATTGTTTAGATCAGTTTGTTTCGCTTGGAAATCAACATAACAATGCTTCGGCGGATAACAAAGCCGGAATGATTGTGGTCCAACTGTTTAGGGCGATTCATGCTGTTGGACATGCACACGATAACACGGAAGAAAAACATGAGTGGCCAGCATGCCTTGTGCAAAGTAATTTCCTTCAAATATGGCTCAATGCTGAGGCGGTAGGTCGATGCCAGGCCGATGTGATGAGGGACCTTAAAAAGAATAATCTTTATCCTCTCTGACTTGCCTGTTCTTCACGCGCTCTTGGCACTTCCCTTGTATCGATATATCCAAACGGCATGAACGATTCGATACGCCGCGATTTTCGTCTTACAAAAATTATTTGTACCATTGGCCCTGCGTGTGATCAGATCCCAACCTTGGAAGCGATGGCCAACGCGGGAATGAACGTGGCCCGAATCAATATGTCCCACGGGTCGCGTGAATCTCATTTGGCGATTGTTCGCAATTTAAAAAGTCTTAATAAAAAATTAAATCATCCAATTGCTATTCTTGCGGACTTGCAAGGTCCTGAGATCCGAACCGGTGAACTGAAAGAAGCGTTGGACCTTAAAATTGGTGATGAGTTCACATTTACCATCTCACCTGGGCAAAACACCGAAGAGCGTAGCGTATTTGTTAATTACCCAGATATCGTTCACGACATGCATGTGGGCGATAAAGTGGCCTTGGACAACGGCTTGATCAATCTCGAAGTTCTTAGCGTGTCTGACCATGCTTTGCGCTGTCGGGTTCTCGATGGGGGAACCTTGGGATCACGCAAGCACGTTAATTTGCCAGGTATACGTGTTAATCTTCCATCGATTACTGAAAAAGATAAATCAGATATCGAATTCGCTGCGGACGAAGATTTTGATTTTATTGCACTGTCTTTTGTGCGATCGCCCGACGATGTTCTAGAAGCGCGCAGTATTATTGAGGATAAGGGTGGGCACACACGTCTCATTGCCAAAATTGAAAACCGTGAAGGTGTTGATAATTTCTCGGAAATTTTAAAAGTTGCCGATGGCGTCATGGTGGCCCGTGGTGATCTCGGTGTTGAAATACCCCTCGAAGAATTGCCGATTGCGCAGCGCCGTATGGTAAGGGAATGCGCCATTGCGGGTAAACCCGTGATTGTTGCAACCCATTTGCTTGAATCCATGATCGAACATCCGATGCCCACGCGGGCTGAGATCACCGATGTGGCCAATGCGGTGTATGAACAGGCCGATGCAGTCATGTTATCCGGTGAAACGGCAACAGGAAAGTACCCTGTGAGGTGTGTTGAAACACTCGCAAAAATTGTTTGTCGTATGGAGAAAGAGCCTGGCATTGATTTTCACAAACTTCGTCCTATTGATGATGATATTGCGACGTTGGCGCAAACCGCGGTCCACATGGCCGATGCATTGCATGCGCCCGCTTTGGTTGTGATGACACGGCGTGGATATTTGGGCGGGTTGGTGGCAAGCTTTCGACCTCAGACTTCAATCATTTACGCATTCACCAATATGAGCAGTGTCCGACGCAAATTGTGGCTTCATCGATCGGTGGTCCCGTTTCGTATGGATTTCTCAAGCGATCCCGAAAAAACGGTTCGCGCCGCATTTGATAAACTTCGCGAACGCAATCGCTTGATGCCGGGAGATGCAGTGGTTGTTGTGTCTGACATCGACGCAGGAGGTGAGCGCGTTGATAGCATTCAAGTGAGATATTTCCATTGACGTTTGGAGCGCGGGCATCCTGCCCGCTAACCTAGATAGGCTTGAGCCATCGCACGGATCCGTGGATGAATATCGCCCAATAAAATATCTTTGTATTTTTTTAATTGTTCTTTTTTGAGACGATAAAGCGTTGTTATAGCGGTTTCACGGCACACAAAGTTCGGACTGTTGAGCAGGCGCTCAACAGCTGGAACAAGTTGTAAAAAGTTTCCATCGGCCACGGCATGGATCGCACATGCCTGGATCCAGAAATTCTCATCCTCAAGAAGATTTTCAATGCATTGTTCTGGTTTCTTCGACTGTTGGTGTGATGCGGAAATAGTAAGTCCATCGTCAAATACGCCGATCAAAAATGTTCGCATTTCGTTTGGTAGAATGTTCTCTAAAAGTTCAATGGCATTGGCTCGCGTAAGCTCATTTTGGCTACGCAAGTTAATCGCAATGATGCGGACCGTTTGCGGTGGTAATGAGAGTGCGAGCAACGCAAGAATGGCCTGTTTGCATTGGTCCATTTGCCGCCTTAATGCTTCTTGCAATAGCTGAAAACCAGAAGGTGTATCGGTTAAATGATCTAGATCGCGCGTTTGTGAAAAAATTGTATAGTATCGAGATGCTTCGTCGAAAATAGTTGTGTTGATAATTTTTTCGTGGAGAGCGATGCGACCACCACGCCAAATGTGTTCTTCAAGTGCATGGGCAATGGCATGGCGCACCTGCGGTTGTTTGTGATTGATATGTGGTGTGAGCATTTCTATCGCAGTGGGGGAATCGATTTTTGCTAAGGTCCATACGGCCAATACCTGTTCATCGGCATGCCGTGTGATGTCATTGAGAATGATGCACATGGGCTTTATGGCATGTTCACCAAAGGTTGCGAGGGTTGCTACCACTGCATGTTTTAAACGCGGATCGCGCAGATGCTCGAGTAACGCAGGAATAAGTTTTGGATTTTTTAAACGGCGACACGCATAAATGGCAGACGTGCGCACACGTGGATCTTCATCATGGATCAATGCGATCAGTATTTGATCAAGATTATAGATGCCCACTTCTCCAAAGACCCATGCGGCAGCGATCCGTTCATCTACCTCAGGAGATTTTAGCATGTGCTTTAATCGTTGTGCGCTGTGTGCCACTGCCTCGATATCCGCATATCTGATTTGTCCTGCAATCGCGGCTGCGCGTACCCGTGGATGGGGGTCTTCAAGCAAATGGGCCAAATATTCGTCGTTGTCATCAGGCTTGGATGCACAGTAGGTGAGTGTTGCAGCAATACGAACGTCTGGCGATGGATCATTAAGCATTGGGACGATTGCCTGTTGATTGATACTGTTGCAGTCCGACAAGACAGCAAGAGCCTGAATACGCACAGACGTACTTGGGTGCAGAATAAGATCCTCAACCGTACTGAGAATGGGTTTCTGAAGGGCGGGTGTGATCAGTCGTACAAGATCCAAGGTGTGTAATATTTCCCCTTCGGAAGAGCCATGAAGGGTTTTTTTTAATATCTGCACGGACGCTTCATCTTGGATGTAAATGCGCGTATCGCTGCTTGCAAATCTGCGCCCCCGCAGCGTGGTGATCAGCGTTTTGAGATATTCTGTTTTGAGAAGGCGTAGCACGGCAAGCCATGCGATCACACCGAGAACAACGAGAATGCTTAACTGTGTGGTGCTTGCATGGGGTGTTATATAACCGAAATGCCATGGCTTAAATCGACCCACAAACAAAGCAATAAGTGCACCCGTAAATCCGATGGCCACAGGTTTAATGATGCCATCGATGACCGCTTTTCCTTTGCCACGCAGTCGTTCAGGGACAGGCACGTACAGGAGCGCGAGTGTTGATTCGTGAATGGTATAGCGGAGCATATTCTCAGATCCCTTGGCCAAGGTGACCGCAACAAGTGCTGGGATGATTTCAGGAAAAAACAATCCACCTGTTCCTACCAGAAGCGCGACAGGGAGTGTTGCAAGGGATGTAAAAATCCCAAATCGTTCAACCCATCGTGTGGTAAGAAAAAATTGGATGATCACACTAAAAATGCCTGTGATACCCATAAATTGTCCCAAAAAGGCACTGCGTGCGTCTTTGTTGGCAATCGAATCACCTATGATGGTTTGAAATTGATAATCAAGAATGGTTGATACAATGTAGCAACATGCGACTGTTGCGGCGATAAAACGCAAGTGATGGTGTTTTAGGACATGTCTGAACGACATACCTTGTGTTTTCGATGATTTTGTATGCGCATTATTCCATGATGCTTGAAGCTGTTTGTTGGTGATGCGCCCTATGGCACGTACACAAAAAAAACATATCGTCAGAAATCCACACATCACAAAAAGAATATTTTCTGTACTGATTCGATGAACAAGGTGACCAATGCCAAATCCCACAACAATATTGGCGGTGACGCCACACCCTGCAATGAGTGCGTAGAGGCGCCTTGCTTGCCGTGCATTGAATATATCGTTGAGCAAGCTCCAGAACTGAAGAACAAGCAATGTGCCGAAGACATCGACCCAAACATAAAATATCCAATAAAGGGTGTGTGATGGTCGATGAAATTGCCATCGGAAGATCAACGTGACGACGATAAGAAAGCAAAGCGTTGCCATATTGAATTGGTCACGACGTAGGAGGCGTTCTATGTGGGAATAAAATGCCATGACAGACGAGACCGTAAGCGCCACGACGATATAAGCGAGTGGCAATTGGCCCCGGTAATCGGGTATTTCAAGAAAAAATGTGGTGCGCGCGATGCGAGACAAAATGAAACAGCCGATGGTACAAAAAAGATAAAGCCCCGAAAGCAATGTGATTTTGGTTTCGGCGGGTTTGATCCGCAGGGCATTCATGCAAACACTTAAATAATCAGAAACACTTCTTCTCAATTCCACTGCCTTAGCCTATCATTATTCGCACGTCATCCCCACGAAAGTGGGGATCCATGGTATCAGGGCGCCACTTGCTGCGCCTTGTGGTAGGAGAACCGCTGTGTACATCGACGCCCACTGCCACCTTGAAGAAGCCACTTATGCTGAAGAATTGCCCGATGTTATTGCCCGCGCCCTGGAAGCAGGTTTGAGTCATTTCATTGCGGTGGGTGCATCGGGTGTACTTGCAGGGGCCCATGAAGCGATTGCATTGGCGTCACGCGTGCCTCAGGTTTTTGCGACATGCGGCGTACATCCCCATGATGCCGGATCGGTTACGCCATCGGTTGTCGAAACCTTGGAGTCTTTGTTGAGGGCTCCCAAGGTGGTTGCTCTTGGAGAAGTCGGGCTTGATTATTACTACGATAACGCGCCTCGTGCGCAGCAGCGCGCGTTTTTTGAGGAAACCCTTCGCATGGCCGATCGTGTTGAGCTGCCTATCATGTTGCACATTCGTGATGCCCATGAAGATTGTTTGCATATCCTCGATCATATCGGTGTACCGTCGGCAGGGGGTGTGGTTCATTGCTTTACGGCGGGGCCAAAAGAAGCCGAAGCCTACTTGGCGCGTGGCTTTTTTCTGTCGATCCCTGGGGTCGTCACCTTTAAAACGGCAGAGCTATTGCGTGAGGCCGTGCAGATGATGCCCGAAGATCGTATTTTATTGGAAACCGACTGCCCTTATCTTGCGCCTGTCCCATACCGAGGCAAGCGCAATGAGCCCAGTTATTTGCCGGCAACCGCTGCAGCTGTTGGTATGCTGCGGGGTACTACAGGGATGCATGTAGGCATGGCCGCAAGTGCCAATACCAAACGCTTATTTCGGCTCCCATGTATTATGACCTCTCCCTCTTGAGGGAGAGGTCGTCGAGCGACAGCGAAGACGGGTGAGGGTTAGAGATAAGTACCCACAAGGCCGTGTTGACACCTGACATAGAACTAAGGTACCATTCGACCACATTTAGTTGCTGTTTTCGTGCTGGCGCATGCTGGCGATGTGCTGGTACGATGCGCGTTAGATGGGCCCCGAGGCCCTTTTTTTTTGACTTGGAGTTCCGGTGGCGACCAAAAACATTGCACAAAGCGTAACAGACGCTCTCGTGGGTGTTCTCTCGGCTGAAGGTTATGACCTTTTGCTGGTTGAATATGTCCCGAGTATGCAAGTTTTGCGTCTCTACATCGATCGTGATGGCGATGTTGGGGTCACTCTGGATGATTGCAGTACTGTGTCGCGTTTGGTGGGTGACATATTGGACGCCGAAGGGATGTCTGATGCCATACCAGGTCGCTATCGCCTTGAAGTGTCTTCTCCGGGTCTTGACCGGCCTTTGACGCGTCCGAAGGATTTTCAACGCTTTGTAGGGCGTCAGGTCAAGTTAAGCTTGGCAGAGGCTATTGCAGGGCAGAAACGTTTGACGGGGAGTTTGGTGACGGCAGACGATCGCGGTGTATGTGTCGGCGTGGATGGCAAAGAGCTTCCGCTTGCATATGACCAGATCCGAAAGGCACGATTGGTGCCTGACTTCGAGCATGCTGCACGAAGATAGTAATACGGTTGGGTAAAGGAGATTTCCATGGATGCAAATCTAAGCGCTGTGCTGGACCAAGTAGGAAAAGACAAAGGTATCGATCGCAGCATTTTGGTGAGCACCCTGGAAGAAGCAATCCTTGCAGCAGCCAAACGTGCGTTTGGTACAGAACGTACTTTGCAAGCGACATTCAACCCTGAAAAAGGCGCTGTTGACCTTTCCCAAACGATTCGTGTTGTGAATGAAGTCACCGATATTTTTAACGAAATTAGTGCGAGCGAATGTGCTGAGCGCGGTGTTGAAGTTGAAGTTGGCGATGAGATGGTCTTCCCTATTTTTTATCTTGAGGGCGATGCAGGTGCGGCCCGTGAGCAAGATGAAATGTACGGTGATATTCTTCGTCTTAAAACATATCGCCGAAGCTTTGGACGTATTGCTGCCCAAACAGCAAAACAGGTCATCATTCAGCGTATTCGTGATGCAGAACGAGGCATTATTTATAGCGAATACAAAGACCGTAAAGGTGAGCTGGTGACAGGGATTGTTCGCCGTTTTGAACGTGGCAATCTGATTGTTGATTTGGGCCGTGCAGAGGCTATTTTGCCGTTGCGTGAGCAGTGCCCTCGTGAAACCTACCGTGCAGGCGACAGAATGCAAGCCTACGTGTTGGACGTCGAGGAACATGCACGTGGCCCGCAAATTGTGTTGTCGCGAACCACGCCTGAACTTCTTGTGAAGCTTTTTGAACTCGAAGTGCCTGAGATTTTCGAAGGTATTGTGCGCATTGAGAGTGCCGCTCGTGAGCCAGGTTCACGCGCAAAGATTGCGGTGAGCTCCAGCGATCGTGATGTGGACCCCGTAGGTGCATGTGTTGGTATGAAGGGCTCGCGTGTGCAGGCTGTAGTACAAGAGCTGCGTGGCGAAAAAATCGATATCGTGCCGTATTCGGAAGATTCTGCCACATTGGTTTGCAATGCTTTGCAGCCTGCAGAAGTCAGCCGAGTTTTGATCGACGAAGGCAATCGTTCTATGGAAATTATTGTTCCTGACGATCAGCTGTCTTTGGCCATTGGGCGTAAAGGACAAAATGTTCGTTTGGCAAGTCAACTTACCGGGTGGCGTTTGGATATTCACTCGGAATCACGCATTCAAGATATTAAGGCGCGCGCATGGTTGAGCCTCAAAAAAGTAGAAGGCTGTAACGAATTTCTTTTACAGACGCTTTACAATCACGGCATTCGTTCGGCTCAGGATTTGGTTGAAAGCGACCGTGACTTTTTGCTTCAGTTCCCCGGTGTGGAGCTTGAAAATATTGATCGTTTGCTTGCGAGCGCAAAAACCGCGGCTGAACAAGATCGTGAACAAGAGCAGCAGGCCAAAGCGGAATCTGATCACGCTGCACAGGTTGCGAATATTGCAAAACGTTTGCAAATTTTGTTGCGCTTGGACGATGCGGGTCGCTTGAAGCGTGTTCGTGGCGTCACCGATCTTAACTTTGAGGCTTTGTGCAAGGCGAATATTGTCACCATCCAACAGCTCGCTGACAGTGATGTGACGGAATTGTCGGAACAGACAGGTTTCTCAGAGAAAAAATCGAAACAACTCAAGTATGCTGCCAATCAAGAAATCAAAGATGAAGCTGCTTTGCGTGAGCAGGGCGTGTCTTTTGGTTTGGAAATTGTTGGTGGTATTGTGCGCTTGCCAGGATACGAAGAACCCTCGGTTGTTGCTGCGCCTGCACAAGCAGACATGGCGGCATCGATGATCCCTGTTGATGATTCAGACAGTGCTCAAGGTGTCGAGAACGAAGGTGTTTAGGGAAAAATTATATGTGTGCTGCACGGGGCAAAATAAGGCGTCGCAATGCGCGACCCTCGGACGCTGGATGCGACGCGATGGGCGACGTGTCTGGGCGTACCTGTGTGGTTTGCCGACAGCAGCGCGAACCTCGCGATTTGTTGCGCGTCAATTTTAACGCTTGCGATAACGAAAATTCCTTGGTGGTTTCGGGCTATGGTGGGCGTGGTGTGCACATCTGTGTGTCTGCGGCGTGTCTCCAAAACCTTGAGGCCCGTCATCTTGCGCGTGCACTACGTGCTGAGATTGTGGCAAAGGATATCGACCATTTGCGCCGTGAAGTCTTGCCTCAGCTTGGGCTGGGACGGCTTTTAGGCACATTGGGGTTGGCGCGACGTTTGGGTGTTTTGGTGATAGGTGTCGATGCTGTGATTGAAATGCCTGTGGGTTCGGTGAGTTTTGTGGCAATTGATATCTCCGACCGGAGCAAACGCAGTTTACCGAAAAGTACGAAGCCGTTTGTGGATTCCCATACCATGGGCGCAGCGTGTGGCTTGGGCCGTGCGGGCGCTTTGGGTGTGACGACGGGCGAGCTTGCGAATAGAGCTGCATACTGGTTTTCGGTGTGGTACGAATCCGGCCGCGCTTGTGATGGGGCAAAGGACGGTGCTACGGCACCGGAGATAGCGCCAACGCGCCATCTTCGGTTGGGTGAGCAAGGTGGTGGACATGTCTAAGAAAAGAGTGCACGAGCTTGCGAAAGAGTTCGGATTGGAAAATCGAGATGCGTTGTTGCGCTTGCAGGCAGCAGGAATCGAAGCGAAGACGCACTCAAGTTCTGTTTATGAAGAAGAAGCACGTGCAGTGTTGCAACGTGCTGAGATGCCCGAATCACATGACAGTGATGAAGCGAAACGGCGGCCCGGTATGATGATAGTTCGTAAAAAGCCGGCGGCACCGTCGCCTGCGGAAACGCAGATCCTACACATTGAGCAGGAACCTCTGGTTGTTGCCAAAGTTGAGACCCCAACGGTTTTTCACCCCGAGGTGGAAGAATTGCCTGTGGTTGAGACGCATGTGAGTGTCGAGGCGCCGCCGAAGCCCCTACGTGAGGTGGACGTTGAGTTGCCTCCTGCGCGCCGTGTGAGCTCATCTTCGACGTATTTCGCGAAGCCGCTTGTCGACGCTGCGCCGCGTGTGCAAGAAACCGAGCTTGCTGGCGATGTGGCCGATGCCGACGCAGGGCAACCCGTGGAGCGCTTAGACTCTCCACCTGAGGCCCCTATTGAAGCGAAGAATGACACAACGGCTGTGGCTCAAGGTAAAGCCGGTGTCATCAAGCGACCGAGTGGTGCCATCGTGGTTCGTATGATCGACCGCGAAAAGCTCATGGAGCGTTTGCCGCAGGGGCGTCGTAATGGACCTGCGGGTGCATCAGCGACTTCACGCGTCGGTATGGCGGGTGCGGCACGTGCAGCGACGGGACCGCGAACGGGTACGGGCGTGACACGTTCGGGTGGTGCTTCTGCGGGTTCAACCCGTGGTGCCCCGGGCTCAGGTCCTGCCGGACAGCGTTTTGGCCGTGTGACTGAATTGAAAGTCGTGCATGACCCATTTCGTGGTGGCCGAGAAATGGTTCCGGCAGCTGGTGGTGCACCTGCAAGTCGTAAGCCTCGCGGTGCTCCTGGGGGTGGTGATGCTGCACGTCGGGGTGGTCCAGGGGGCGCACCTGGTGCGGGTGGACGTCCAGGTCAAGGTGGTGGTCGTCCAGCGCGTCGTGATGATCGTGAACGCGGAGGTGCTCCGTCTCGTTTGCGTCGTAAGAAAAGAGGCATGTCAGATTCGGCGCGTTCAGCACCGGCGACGATGCCCAAGTTGGAAAATCGTGTCCTTCGTATGAAGGAAACCATCGTTGTTGGCGAACTTGCCCAGCAGCTTGGTGTTAAAGTGAGCGACGTGATTCGTAAGCTGATGATGCTTGATATCATGGCATCTCAGAATCAAAGTATTAACTTTGAGACGGCCCAAGTGGTGGCGGAAGAATACGAATATCGTATTGAATCCAGTGCCTTTGTGGTGGCAGATGCCATTGCCGGTGATGAGGCAGATAAAGGCCTTGAAGAGAATTTGAAACCAAGACCACCGGTTGTGACGGTCATGGGTCAC
>SYDY01000043.1 GCA_005801425.1 Bdellovibrionales bacterium
CTCCCGCTTGCGGGGGAGGTCGTCGCGTCAGCGACGGGTGGGGGTTCGAGCATCCTACGGAACCCACTCAAACATGGCGTAATGTTCGCTGCTCATGCCCATATTTTCGTAGGCTTTGATGGCCACGGTATTGCGTTTATCCACGTACAATCGAATGCCTGCATAACCACGACGATTTTCTACTTTGTTACGAAGATGCTGATACATCGCACGAAACACCCCCACGTGACGGTGTTCTGCAACCACATACAACGAATGGATCCACAAAACTGTACTATTGCGCCAATCGCTCCATTCCGGCACCACAAGAAGACATGCGGCTATCAACCCATTCTCTTCTGCCACCAAGTAATAACCCTTGGTGCTGTCATCGAACACGGCGGCCACACCTTTTTGAACGGTATCGTGGGTGAGTTGCAAACCCTCTGTTTCAAAGGCCAATCGGATTTGGAAATCGACGATGGTTTTGGCATCTTCGTGGTGGGCTTCGCGGATCCGCATAAACCCACTTGTTCATACATGGAGCCAGGGTGGCAAGTAGAAATGATTATTTTTGAGTTTTTGATGTCTCCAGCAATGCGCACGGGATCGTCACGAGAAAAATCTCATCTCCATCTTGATGAAGGGTTCCAAAGATATAGCTGCCATGGCGTTGGTATGACATTGTTACATTGCTGCTTTGGCCATAATCACCATATATCTTCACCCCCTCCATGATATGTATCTCGCCGTCGAGGGGTGGGTTCGCTTTCATCTTGTCGAAAAATATGTGCACAGCATCAGTCCTGCAAGCAGGATCATCCCCATTCAAACATATCGGATAGTAGTGCACGGTCGATTCTCTTAACGGGAGGATGGTTTTGTCTACGAATGTTTGCAATGCCTTCTCATCGCCTGTTTTTTCTTGACCAGGCTTACCAATTCCCAAGTTCGCAATATCTGAACATGCTGTAGGGGAAACACCGGATCGCGGTTTGTAGAATTCGGAGCCCAACATTTCGACCAGTCGAGCTCTGTTCGGTGGTGCATTTGACTCGCGCACGGTGTTTGGCAACAGCGCATTCCGTGGGCAACAAACGTGAACACCCATATGGAACATTTTCCCCAAAAATGACGTTTTGGGTATATACATATCGCAAACATCGCCCCGAGAAGCATGCGATTGTGAACTTTGTTTTGCTGCATTTGCGGGTGGTATCTCTTGTGTCGCCTGTTGCACTCGTCGTTGCGCGTCTGCGATCGTCAATGGCATCCGGAAAGCATACGCCTTATGTGTCGTTTTTCAAGAATTTTCACCGCGCCACAGCATGGACCGCATCGGCCACACGTGCATGAACGGTTCGATCCAAACAATCGGGCAAGAGTTCGTCGCGTCCGCCCATTTCCGAAAGCGCATAGGCCGCCGCAAGCAACATTTCACGAGAAATATGGGTGGCACGCGCATCAAGCGCACCCCGAAAAATACCGGGAAAACCAAGCACATTGTTGGCCACTTTGCCATCAAGGGCACACCACGCACCGCGCGCAAGCGCCACCTGCGGTTCAATTTCAGGTTCAGGATTAGACAGTGCAAGAATAATCTGACCTTTGCGCACCATTTCAGGTTTAATCAAACCCTTGGCCCCTGTGGTTGCAATCACGATATCCGCCTCGGCCATCACACCTTGCAAGGTACTTCGACGCCCGCCCAAACTCTCAAGACGTTGAAGCGCCATTTCACTGAGATCGGTGCCAAGCACATGCTTTACACCGTAATCAATCAACAACGAACAAATGCCAATGCCTGCAGCACCAAGACCTATCTGACCAATCACACTGTGGTGCAAATCAATGTCATAGCGCTTCGTAGCCGACAAAAGTGCGGCAAGCACCACCACCGCAGTGCCGTGTTGATCGTCATGCATCACAGGGATATTCAAACGCTTCTTGAGTTCGATTTCGATATCAAAACATTCGGGTGCTGCAAAATCTTCCAATTGGATGGCACCAAAAGATGGCGCGATGGCTTCAATCGTCGCAACGACCGTGGCCACATCTTTGCATTTCATCAAAATGGGAATGCCATTGATACCCGCAAGCTGTTGAAACAACGCAGCCTTGCCTTCCATCACGGGCATGCCGGCAACAGGCCCAATATCACCGAGTCCTAATATTGCTGTGCCGTTGGTGATCACCGCCACCGTGTTGCTGATATAAGTGTATTCCCGTGCCGCTTCGGGGTTCTGTTGTATCGCACGACACACCTGCGCAACACCCGGGGTATATACATCGCGCAGCACTTCAAGACTTGTGATCTCTTCTGTGGAACGCATGACGATTTTCCCGCCACGGTGTCGTTTTAAAATACGATTGGACAACCCCACCACATGGGCAATGGGCAGTTTTTCAACACGGGCCGCCACTTCTGCGAGCGTGACCTCCGATTTTGCCGTCACGGTGAGTTCCCAACATGTGGTCATGGGATTGCGTGATTTGGCGCGTACATCGTCGACGGAAAATCCTGCCTGACAAAACGTGGTGAGAACCGAAGCAAGGCTTCCCACTTGATGGGAGGTTTCAACTTCAAGAATTTCAGGAATAGCGCTCATTGTTGTCAATCATACCATGAAAGGATGTGTTTTGTCTTTTCTTGATGTGGGGTCCTTGAAGTGTGATCTCAATATTTTTCGATTTCATCGAACCCAATAGATGACTCCCAAGGCGTCCATGACGGGCGATAACGGTAATTCTGAGTGCTACGGTGCATCCCAGGCATTCTGCAATCCAATCATTGCAGATCTGTCGAACCGCGACCATTTGGTTTTCTTCCAGTAAGGCCCTGAGCGTCAGAATAATCTGAGGGCCTGCCGGTGTGGTATGGCCGCCGAGGCATGTTGTGCCAATCGTAGGGGCGGTTCGCGAATGCATCGCGGCAACACAAGGGTGGACACGGGGGTCCACCCCTACAAATATTTCAATTCCTGGGCAAAGTATCGCAAGCGCGTGATGCAACCACGCAAGATTTTTAATCCCCGTATGCATCGTAAAACCCTGCAGTAACACCGCAGCTAGCCACCACACGCACGCGCAATAACGTGGTCGGATCACCATGCCATCGCAGCACATGTTCAATACCCATGGCCAAACGCGCAAGGCGTGCCCCGTCACGCCAATCGTTTTCAAGGTGCACGGTTATTTGATTTTCGCAACGAGGAATGCCTCGAAAAAAGATGCGCCGTGACGTTGTTTCGATATCACGTACACGAAGTACCTCTTCTGGAGACAACATCGCTTTGGAGGCGATCAGGCTCATGCATGCAAGCACCTGTTCAGGCTCTGCAAAACCACGGGCAGCAAAGGTCGCTAGATCCCATGCATGATGGGGATCATCCACATGTCCCCATGCAAGATGCCAAGAACCTAAAAGATCAAGCGGTTTATCGTATTCATCAACCCACGCCAGATGATTGCCCGCGTGCCGATCGAGATCCTGAGACATACACACTACATCACCCGATAATACGCCATGCCGCGGTCCTTCGTGTGCGGGAAACCATCGCAACCAACTCCGTGCTGCGCCCCGATCGGCGTGACGCAATTGATACGTTCCGCCGGGTGCATCCCTGATCACACCCATGCGTAGAGGCTCACAAGGCAAAGGCACGCCCGCTTGCAGCACCACATGGACAGCGGCCAAAACAACCGAGGGTGCTTGATTGAGCGTATGATGACGTGGGACTGCCGGCTGTTCTTCATTGCCTGCAGAAACCCGCACCGGCTCCATGGGACACATGATCATGTTACTGACAAGCATTGCATTGAGCCTAACAACATCACGGTTGATTGGCTTTGCAGGAAAAGCCACCAAAGGGATCTCAAGCGTCAATGGTTTGTCATGATGCACATCACGTACTGCTTGCGAAAAACCGCGCAGGAGCCACACCTGCCATGCAGCAACATCACAGGCCACATCGCGCATAAAACGCATCGCCGACCCTACTTGACTTGCAATGGGCGTAGATGATCCCAAATGCGATGCATGACAGACGTCAAGCACCCCATCCATGCCACCACGACATCGCGCTGAACCGTTCATCACAGCGAACAACGGCGACACCCCGAGGGTCAGCATGTCGTCCTGCTGCAATTGCTGAAGCATGGTGGGTGTACCATGCAGTGTTATCTGCAACACACGTTTTTCATGCGAGATCACAACGTCCGTGATCACACCATGACACCATGCCATATCATGATCGAGCGACCATGGGATCTCTTCTGTTCCTCGCATGGAAACAGCAATACGATCACCTGCAGTTCTTACCTCTTCTGGCAATCGCGACCCTTCACATGGCGCCAAAACCGCCCGTGCAGGCACCGCATGGGGAGTTCCTGGATCAAGCAATTGAATCAGATCGCGTGCGGCGTCCAAGCCCAGAGCATGCCATGGACCTCGCGACACCATCGCTGATTGTACGTTCATAGGTTTATTCCTTCCTCGTGTAGGGGCGCTTCGCGAAGCGCCCTTGCGGCCTTTGAATCAAAGTTTTATCGGGCGGTTCACGAACCGCCCCTACAACAGAACAAACCCATCACAAATTGTTGTCCCACGAATCTTCGGCTTCGGTTCCAGCGGCAAGATGCTGCCAACGAATGCTGCGGAAAACGATGGCCACTTCTTCAAGCGGTGGTTTGTTGGAAGTTCCAGGTACTAAGGTATCCTCACTCATTTGCTGAATACTTTCCACATAGGCGCCGTCGATGGTCACGGTATAGAATTGTTCGGTTTTTCCGTTGCCTGCCGGATCGGGTCGATAAAAACGAAACTCACCACTGAGCACTTCGTTGTTGCACAGGGCTTGCATCAAAACAGGCGATGCGCGGTCGATGCGCTTGCGAAGACGAATGGGTCGGTATTGTCTGCGTCCTACCGCAATGCCGCTGCCCGCTTCTCTGGGTGAAACCACCCCGTGTTCAAAACTTAAACATTCGATGGACCCGTCGCGCCCCACACTGCGTTGACCGCTGTCGCCTTGCACTTGAGCACCGTTGATCTTCAATAATAAATGGACTGTTTCTGCCATGCTGTTCTCCTTGTAGCAGGCAGCATGCAAAAATCGATGCGGGCATCGCGATCGTGATTGACGCAAGATGCGTCATCGTTGTGTCATTTAGAAACAATTTTATTCTGCGTTGAAAAAATTTTTAACGGCCTGCACCACGCGCTCAGAAAGAAAACAAGGAATCAGATCGTTCAAGGCGCTGCGTGGGGGAGTGTCCAGCAGGGGGTGCGATTGCCTCGGTTAGTATAGGCCTGATTCACAAAAGAGGCTTCCGCCATCAGCCACGAGGCGCTTTGTGAGAGTTGTGCAGACGCTGTGGTTGTATAGATAATGTTTTGATTGACCGGGTCGTTCACAAGCACCTGCAAGCCATTTCCTTTGTGGATGGTACGTTCGGTCTGGATTGTGGGAATGTTGCGATAGAGGGAGTAGATGACTCCCGGTAGGATACCCAGTGTATAAAGCAAAATACTCCACAGGATACAGCTGCAGTTGTCGCCTTGTGTATTGGGCGAAATTTTGACGCCTTTTCCGGTTTCTTTCTTTGCTTCCATACCTTGGATGGTAAGGTTGATGTCCATTCTTGCAACCGTGGAAATACCAATGCGTTTTTCTATGGCGGCGATGGCGCCTTGGGGAGGCATTTTCACGATATCGAAATCGCTTCTGCTAAGACCATCACCATGCTGATGTTCGTAAGAGTCTTGATGCCAGGCCCATGCATAAGGCACTGATTTTGCGCTTGAAGGCATGCCTTCAAATTGCCTTTCCAAACTTACGTACAGGCCTTGCATGTCTGTGGGGAATGAAGCAACCGCGCTGTACCGATCCCACGCAATGTGTTGCACCGACCATGATGTGCCCAGGCAATATCTGAGTGCTGTTTCAAAATCCGTTCCATCTTCAATGCTGGGAATTTTAACGGGAACGCTGCGGCCGATCTCTGCGATAGGGAACACACCGTGCACTTTTTGAGTGGTTTTATCGTACGCCACCAGGCAGTGCGTGGTTTCGCCGCCTGCCTGCGCGGGGGGAATTGTGTATTTTCCAACAGACCACCATTGCGATGTAGAGGGTACAGATCCGTTGGTGTCGTTGCGAAATGAGTTGGGCAATCTCTGGTTTTGAATGGATACTGAAATTTCCTGTTGGCGAGGCGTAAGCACAACGGTCGTCATGGTTTATCCTTACAAAGGCGGCCGTTCTTTTTTGAATGTATAGGAAAAATAGGGGGGGGGATCAACGAAAACAAGGCGAGAGATTGAAAACGGCGGAGACACGTGCATGGGACATCGTGATTGACGCAAGATGCGTCATCGTTGTGTCATTTAGAAGCTCGCACCCGCACCCAAAACAGCACGAACCTGAGGACGTATCACCACCGCATCATCTTCTTTAAAAAAAACGCCGCGAACCTCAGGAACAAACAACAACGTCCATCGACTTGTTAGCGCCATGCTGATCACCACGTGGGCACCGACACTGCCCTGCAAAGCACCCGAATTGCGATCCCGTGAAATACCTTGCAAAAAGCTTAAGGTATCCGCATCGTGACGAACCGCTTTGCGCCACATGTACCCCACACCAAGATCTGCCCAGGGCTCAAGACCAAAGCGTCCCCACGACCATGCGTAACCCACGCCTCCCGCTGCATCTATTTGCCAATCGGTCATGGAAAACGTTTGGTTTTCATTTTTCCCATATTGTAAATTCAAACGACCGCCCACACGCAAGCGCCCGCGCAATGCATAGGAAAGATGGGTGCTCCCGTAGTAAACGATTGCGTTGGCGTCCAAAGCACTCATACCAACCCCACCGCCGATCCCAGCAGTCCAGGGTGAAGGATCGGCCCCTGCCCCTTTGGCAAGGCTTGCCCAAAGCGGTTGGGACTTCAGTTGATTTCGACTGACGTGAATTTGACCACCCACCGGAAGAATAATTTTTCCAGCACGCGATGTTCCTTCGTTGCGCACGTTGATTCGATAGCGACCGGGCGCCAGCGCGATCTTCATGCTGCGCGGAGTGGTAACACGCATTTCAGCCATCACGCGTTCGGTCACATCATCCACCACCAAGATCTGTCCCACGAGACCATCTAGCGTGAGGGTCGAGACGCCTTGATGGAGCTGCGCCAAAACAATTTCACCTTCGCCAAAAGTCGATTGTTTCACACCCGGATGCTGGGCCGCACCGCTTTTCTGCTGCGATAAAATCGTCGTGGTATGGTACACGTGCTGGTAGGCTTCGCCCAACGTGATCTGTCCATCACCGTCGGCATCCGCAGCACCCCGCAAACCTGTTAACCAATTGTGCGCAAAATACGAGCTTTGGAGTAAATCGGATTCCTGGGCCACTTCATCGGCACCTGAGGACGTGATCCATACTTCGCCTTTTGGCATGCGATCACGAAGCAACGCCACATGAAATGATGGACCCGTGGACAAGCCTTTGCTGCGTCCACGGATCAGTGCACCGCTGTGACACGCATCAATCACGGCAACGGTGGTATCTGCACCCAGATCGGTAATCGCCGCACTAAAATCTTGGATAGGCCATCGTTCGCCACGCATACGCAAGGCTTTGTCATCGCCGTGACCTGAGTAAAAAAGTGTCAGCATCACTTTTTGACCTTGGGCATGTTGACGCTGGATCATATGTTTAACGACGAGAAAGAGTTCTTTGACGCGTTCTGGGCGTTCACCCAAAACGATACGATGTCGATCTGACTGCACCTCTCCCAACGCGTGTGAAATTTCATCAAAACGGATGGCATCACGTTGGGCCCAGCGCAGCGGTTCATCACCGGATAAGCCCAAATCGTTGCCGATGGCGATGGAAAAACGAACTTCGGCCATGGCCATCGCAGGAAAAAGAACACCGATGGCCATTAGAAAAATGCGTTGCATTATTTTTCTTTCCGCAAATCAATACGCGCCACACGTGCGTTGTCCACATCCAAAACAGGTGGAAACGAAACGCGGATGGCTGATTGCAATTGATTGCGTAAAACATCAAGATCAGGCGCATTCTCGGTCATGATCACGTACAGCGATTCTGCCTCTGTACTTGCATCAAGCACCAAACTCCCTGACACAAAACCCGTCCCCGCTTTCATCATTTCAGGCATACGATAAACATCGACACGCCCTTTTTCACTCGCGCCCATGACCACCAAAAAACCACCGGTGGGATCATCCACACGGATCTGAAGCGCATCGCCTTCTTTCAGAATCATGTTCGCATCGTATTCCAACACCTGCTCGCCACGTTTGACAAATACAGCCGTTTGAAGTCCACCACGCACGCGAATGGTATCTTGCGTATCCAACGATTGGCGCAACATCATAGGAACTAAAAGAAGCACAGCGCATGCGGCAATCATCATGCTTGCATAGCGAGGCACGACCATCCATGCCCACCAAGAACGTTTTTGAAGATGTTCATCCAAACGCGCTTGCAACGACGACACGGGATAGGTTGCGCGAAATGCATTTTGGTCCATGGTTCTGGCATGAACATAGGCACGGATCTGGTCGTCTTGTTCAATGGCAACACGGACCTGTTCGTGCATGGTGCCTTCAAGTTCGCCCGAGAGATACCGTTCAATCGAAAACCGCGACACGGGTTTATGATCCCAAGATATTTCCATATCACATCTCGCTTCCTTGCAGTTGCAAGCGTTGCATGGCAATTTCCATAAAACGTGCAAGCCTTCGCGCGACTGTTTTTTCGGCAATGCCCAGCGCCTCGGCAATTTCATTCACACGCATGCCGTCCATGTGTCGCATAACGCCAACGTCGCGCAATTCATCAGGCATCTCTGAAAGCACGCGGATGGCCACATGACGTGCAATCACCTGACCCTCAAAGCTCAAACTTACGCCGCCTGTGTCCCCATCCTCGTGATCCAGCACTTCCATGCGGCCTTTGACACCCCGCGATGATCGGATTTTATTCAGACACGTCCTATCGGCGATGGTCAGCAACCACGCCAAAACCGAAGCATTTTCGCGCAAAGTGTCGATTGCTGTAAATGCCTTCATAAACGTATCCTGTGTTGCATCCCATGCGGCGTGTCCATCACGCAGATAGTAGCGACATCGTCGCCAAACTTGTTCACCGTATTTCCGATACCATACATCAACCTGTTTTTTAGGATCCACCCACTCACCCCACCCAAGCTTCATTGTGTACAAAACGTATCAATGTCGCTCCCGGTGAGAGTTACTTGCCAGTTTTGGGTACAAAAACGATCGGTACGGGTGATAATTTTTGAACTGTTTGCACCATTCACACAGGCACTCAGCACACCGTCAGTTTTCCATTGTGCAACATCTTCCACCGTGGCGTGTTCACTTCCTTCAAAACATAAAAAATTGCGAGAAGTCACTTCAACGTCATCTGCAACTTCAACATCCCAGGTGCCGTTAAGATCTGCCGCCGTGGTATTACATGGGGTTTGTGCGCATTGCTGCACAACATGTAAAATAGTGAATCCACCTGCGTTAGAAAGCTGCCCCAGCGTTTCTTGTGGCGAAAAAAGGAGATAATCGGTTGTACGCGTTGTGCCTGTATTCGTCACCTTGCGTGTCGCCAAAATACGGTCCACCGATGCCACTGCTTGATTGTTGACAAGATTGGCTTTGCCATCGTCATTCCGATCATCCAGCAAAAACAACTCGCCCGTCACAAACTGACCCTCGTCATGCCCAGGGTAAACATACGCCTCCGTGGTAAAGCCGCGGATATCACCCTGCAACGTAAATAAGCTGAATGTAACCGTCGCAGGGAAATCAGAAAAAGCCTGGGGGCACACAAGATCGGGCAATCCGTTTTTAATGCACAACGCAATAGGATAACGCTGCCAACGTGTCCCAACGCGCAGTGTCCCCTGCACATCACCCGCACCAATCAATCGATCGAGAACAATGGGTGACGAGAAAATAGGTTCCCCACGAACCCCATTGCCATCCACACTGTCGCACCCGGTGAGAAGGAGACTCACAATGAGCCAAAGAGTTCTCATGAACATCGCCTTACTTTCATGTGCTCAATTTTTTCGCAATCGCTGCTTTGAAATATTCAGCAAAAAATTGGTACACGGCCAAAGGTTGATTGCATGAATTATTGCATGCAACTGCCCCTGCAATGGTTTGCCCTCGGTACAAGCCAATCAGCTTATTGATTTCTACACGGGTCGCATCGCTGAGGCCACTTTCTCCACCCGCGAGGATGGCTGCTTCCATGGCATGAAGCCCCTCAGGCGAAGTTACAGACGCGATTTTAGCATCCGCCAAGTCCGCAAGAAAAAGACACATGTTCAATGTGCCTGTGCGGCCATGACCAAAAATGCAATTCACAAACAACGGATTTTTTCCTGCGTCTGTTCTCCCATCCACGGTGCGCACGGTCTCAACCAAGGTCATCAATTGTTTGGCAGTCATAGAACCATTATCCACCCAACCCGTATATTCCACATGGCTTGCCCGATGTACCACTTCATCGGTTCCCTTCACACGATACGCGAGGTGACGCACAATAATTTGTTGGGCAAATTCCAAATCAACATCCGAACGACCCGCCAAAACAGCGGCTCCTGTTTCATGGGAGGCCAAATCAATGCGACATGTCACTTCTCGGCCGTCCTTAAGAACAAGCTTCACAGGTTTTTCAAGTGTTTTTTGCTCATCTTTCACTTCAGGGCGCGTCAGAGTTCGATGTTCTAAGCTCACATGATGCAAATTGACGGGATAAAAATTTATGCCAGACTGTTTGCCTCCCTTGAACACTTCCGGAGCGGAAATCCCGTCCATGGTGCGTGCTGTAAGGCCCTGGGTATTTTTACGTGGATGCATGGCTCGGCTTGAATAGTTTTCCGATTGATTTTCTTCACGTGGATTGGTCAGCGTCACATAGGTTGTGGCACCCGTATGCTGCAGCATCTCAAAAAATCGCCCAGGACTTTGCGGTGCTTCGGTTCTAAAATAGCGTTTCTCGTATCCGGGCATGACCACGCCCCAATTCACCTCTTGGGTGCCATCCACCGTATCACGATGCGAATGCAGTGTACGCAATGCGATGGCATTGACGCGGCTGTCGGTTTCGGGACGCTTGGTATCAAACGCCTCAGCAAGCCTGCCGTCTGCGCCGCGATAGGCCGACGGCGTATAGCTCTTGGGGTACACAGGCACACCCAATGACGGCGCACCTTCATTCATACGACGGTACTGGGCTTTGGTTGATTCTTCTGTCGGGCCTTTTGCAAATGGAATGCTGAATGGATGTTCGGTGAGGCCTCTGAAATCAACGGGAACGCCGCCATAAATACGTTGCACATCAGGACGCGCTAGTTCCAGGGGTGCAACCAATAAAGCAGCCCCAGGCCAGACGCCAGCAAATGAATGGCGGCGCGCCGATGCTGCAAGCGTAAAGGCATCGGCTTGCACTCGTGCTGGCGCAAGCAGTCTCGGCCCTTCTGTTCCTTGGCTAGGATCCCCAGACGCATCAACCGATATTTTCTTATCTGTAAGTTTTAATTCTATTTGTACCGACGCCATCATGAACTCCCTAAGATGTGTTCTTAGGGAGAGACACGCGCCGCGCTAAAAAGCGGACACCTCCGAGCGGATTACTTGCCGTTTATTCCCAAAACGTTCCAAACAATGTCAAGCCATGTAGGTTTGGGTGGGATTGCCTGGGGCGGCTCATTTGGGATCACTATCTGACGTGAGCATTCGTGGTCCACAGCCGTTTGCGTGCCCACATTCCTGACAAACACCACCGGCGATGGCAACAAACGAGGCTTATCGGCATCAATTTCGATCCAGCCGTCCAAATCGGACACCACGTCGGAGCGGTAACAATCCAACGATGACGCGGCCGACGCCGAACGAGGCCGTTCAACAACAGGCTCATCTCTTTTGACAATCGCCATGATCGCCGCCCACTGCTCTGCTCTTTTTAATGATGACATGTGCACCCCCACCTTTAGTTCTCGCCTAAGTCTGAGGGTGGTTGCGCATTTCAGTGTAGTGAAACTTCGAGATCGGCGACATCGCTGTATAATTCACTGTAAGGGATCCATGCAGAGCCCCCCATATAACCCCCTGCAGCCAAATGGGGACCGTACAGATTGCCACACGAAACCCATGAAGGAAATCCACCCGTGCGGTATCCCGATCCGAAAGGCTCAATATCGCAGACATGCACAAGATTGCTCGCAAGCAGCCCATGTCCAATCCAATGTGTCCGAATACTATTTACGCTTGCATGAAAACGATCGTCATCGGAGGCAAAAGGTTCATTGGAATCAAACGCATTGAGCGCACGCATGTGTCTCAAATTATCAAGCGGTAGTGATGTGATGCTTGTGATGGAAATATCAATTTGCCCTTCGGGTAAATTCACTTGCGGGGGCACGCGCATTCTCCGATTGCACAGATGTACACGCTTCGAGACCGCAGCCAAGGCTTGAATACGCAAAACACCCAAGTTGGCACCTTGCATGGACGCATCACGACTCCCAGCAGGTTGCGCAAGCAATTTGGGATCGTTGATTTGCGATTGAATACCTTGGCCATTGGAGTCCATGATCAGGGTCCAACCCGATGAGCCATCGTGATCGTCCATATCGCAAAAAACGGGGAACGGCAGCAAGGTCCCGTTACCATCAGGATCGATGGTGTACACCCCTGTTTGCGACTGGGGATCGGCTGTTTTGATGGCAGCGCAGGATACTGCGATATCGGCCAATGCTTTATCAGAAATGATCAAACATGAGAGAAAGACCGCACCGACATGGATATTGCGAAGCATGAATAGATAATAACATAAGATATTGATTCAATGTTCCTATGCCACTGCGGCTCGAAAATATTCGGCAAAAAACTGATACACGGCCAAAGGTTGATTGCACGTAGGATTGCAAGCCACAGCACCTGCCATGGTTTGTCCTCGATACAATCCAATCAGTTTATTGATTTCTTGGCATGTTGCATCGGTAAGGCCACTTTCCGCATCAGCATCAAGAACGGCCGCTCTCATCGCAACACGTTCTTCGGTCGATGTCGCGGTCGCCAATTTTTGGTCTATCAAATCCGCAAGAAAAAGACACATATTCAACGTGCCTGTGCGGCCATGACCAAAAATACAATTCACAAACAATGGATTTTTTCCTGCGTTCGTTTTTCCGTCCACCGCACGCACCGCTTCAACCAACGTATACAATTGTTTCGCAGTCATGGATCCATTATCGACCCATCCCGTATATTCAACATGACTTGCCCGGTGCACAACTTCAGGTGGTTCGGTGCCCTGCACATGGTATACGAGATGCTTCACAACAATGTTTTTTGCAAACGCCAAATCAACATCCGCGCGCCCTGCCAAAACATCCGCTGCGGTTTCGTGGGAGGCCAAATCAATACGGCACGTCACCTCGCGGCCGTCCTTCAGAACAAGCTTCACCGGTTTCTCCCGAGATTTTCCGCTCCCTTCTGTGAAGTCATGACGCAGTAGAGTCCGTGCTTCGATATCAACGCTGGTCAAGTTAACAGCATGAAAGTTTGGCCCCACAGGCGATCCATCTCGGGATTCAACATTGCCCGTGTTCTTACGCGGATAGACGACCCCACGGCTTCCATAGCGCGGCGAATGATTTTCCTCCTCAGGATTGGTCAGCGTCACAAAAGATGTGGCCCCTGTATGCTGTAACATCTCAAAAAAGAGAGCCGGGCTCTGAGGCGCTTCGGTTCTAAAATAGCGTTTCTCATGTCCAGGCACCACCACACCCCAATTCACTTCTTGCGTGCCATTCACAACACCGCGGTGGTGATACAATGTTCGCAATGATAGTGGATTGATAAACTTATCGGTCCCAGGACGTTGGGAATCAAAAGCCACCTGAAGTTTCTTCTCTGAGCGATAGCCCGATATCGTGTACCCCTTGTGATGGACATCACTTTCAACAAGAGGCGCCGACGCATTGAGGCCTTCGAAATACGCAAGTGTTTCTTTAAATGCAGGGCCCTTGCCCAAAGGAATGCTATTTGGATCTGACGTAACTCGGCTCATGTCCATCGGCACAGGGTAAATATCCCGCACCTCACCACGCGACATATCCAACGATTGTACAGATAAACCAGAACCCTTCCATACCCCTTCCAAAGGGTATGGGTCGCCGGCCAAACGCAATGCTGCAAGCTGTGTTGCTGCAACTTTAGCATCCCTTGCAACAAGGCTTGCGGGTATAGGTGGCAATGAAGAACGGTCGACCCCACTCGAACCAGAAACGAGAAACGTCGCCTGTTCCGGCAAAACAGCGGGGCGTGATGGATCCTGCGTAGGTGGTTCCGGCATGCTCCCATAGCCGTCGTCAGCCGTCGAGCGAGGCGTACGCACTGCTCCCGTTCCTTTTTTCGCAAGGGCATTATCAGCGGCCTGGCGAGGCGCCGCATATGGAGCGGAAGCGGAAGGAAGTAGAACACCATCTCTGGCCATACTTCCATTATGACTCGCATTGATCGGTTCGACGCGTCAAAATGCGAGTACGAAGTTTACATACACCACATGCGAAATTCGACACCGCAGTGCCAGCCATCACTTAAACGGTCGCATTCGCAGGATTTGTGCTCCCAATCGAGACGATCGCGCAGACACACGTAGACATCGGCATTGCGTTCTGCTGCATCGCAGGCCATGGCACGGCTTACAATCGAAATACCTTCTGCGGTTCCAGTCATGGCATAGGCCGGTGAAAAGGGGCTCAAGGTACGACATGTGGCTTCATAGGCCACTTCGCATTGAACACCACTGGCATTGGGCTCACATTTGCAGGCAGACACCGTTTTGGTTTTGCTTAAAGTAGGACATCGATCGCGGTGGGCATCGGTTTTGGCCATCATACAGGCCCCAAAGCGATTTTGCGCACGCCCCACCGAAACCCCGGAGGACGCAGCCTGAAAGCTTCCTGCAAATGCGCTGGGCACACTCAAGATTGCAACAAACAAAGTCATTATTGTATAGGTATGCACACCCTTAATGTCGGCAAAACATCAAAAAATGTTGCGTGCC
>SYDY01000044.1 GCA_005801425.1 Bdellovibrionales bacterium
ATGAATTCCTGCTTCAGCACCTTCTCGTCACCACAACAATTCCTGTGGATCATGCAAATTTAGCCACATGAAAATTCTTTTTCCATTTGAGATAAACACGCCCTGGGTTCCCGCTTGCGCGGGAATGACATCTTTTTATTGTGTAGAATATTGAGATGAAATCGAAGAGATGGTGGTGAATTCTATTCTTTTGAAATTGATTGCCGCAACAATCAAATCAACCATGTGATCAAGTGACATGGTGCCTGTGTCGACATCAAGATCGTAAACCACACCTTGATGAACCAGATGATGCTGCGCCCGCGCGGATCCAAGTAGACGATCACCGCGTGCACGTTCGCGCGCATCGAGAATGTCCGGTACGAAACAACGCCGTACGAAACCGTGGGTCAGATGGCACCCTGTTTCAATACCTTCTCGTCACCACAACAATTCCTGACGATGGTGTCACGTGTTGAATGTTGAGGTTTGTGTCTTGCTGCGTTAACTTCGTTTTTCTCCACCGTTATTGCTGCGTGATTCCGGTCATAAACGCGATCCTTTTGCTATCCATCGCCGCAACAATCAAATCAACCATGTGCTCAAGCGACATGATGCCTGTGTCGACATCAAGATCGTAAACCACACCTTGATGAACCAGATGATGTTGTGCGCGTGCAGAACCAAGTGGACGATCACCGCGTGCACGTTCGCGCGCATCGAGAATATCCGGGGAGCAATGCACGCCTACGAACAACGCAGGAACATTGTGTACAGCTTTGCGCCAACGTGATACTTGTGCATCGCCAAATGCAACATCATCCACAATGGCGGAAACACCCGATTGCACGGTGGCAAGGGTCATGTTGATCAGCACATCAAAAACTTTTTTGGCTTGGGGGCCGATGTGCAATGGGATCACCACATGCCCATCGCGTTCTTCGGGAGGATCCCACGCGAGGCCTTCGCGTTCATGGGTGCCATCCCACTTATATTTTGCAGGCATCATGCTGGTGACAGGATCGACACCCAACCGTAAAAACATGCCGTCCAGGCGTTCTTGCAGGGCATGCGTGAGGGTTGTTTTCCCAGCGCTTGATGCGCCGTTGAGATAAATCACGACGGGAAGTTGCGTGCTATTCATTCCATCAGGGTACACGAAATGTCATCGCATATGCAGGTGGTGGTGCATACGGGTGTTAAATAGGTTTGTGTATCTGGATCGAGATAGGGGGTGTTGCATGCGGTGGTGCATGAAGGATTGGCACAGCTTGCAACGCATACGGGAAGTGGTTCCGTGCAGGTAACGATGGGGAGTTTGATCTCGTCGCATTTGACCTCACACAGTGGAGGATCGCACACGATGCCCCAATCGGTAAATTGGGGTGCATTGCATGTGTCGTCAATGGGAAGTGATAGGATTGGTGTATTTTCGGGCAAAGGTGCTTCGCAAGCGATGGGAACCGATGTGTCTGTTGTCGGACGGCCCCAGGTGCATACTGAAGCTTCACATGTCACTTTGCAATCGGGTTTGGCTGCTTTTCCGTGACATACGCCACGTGTATGAACGCAATCATCGCCTTGAAAACCGCAATGGCTGACACAATGGGGCTGGGAGCAGAGAGGCGTACAGCTTGGGCATGCTTCTGCGTTGCATGTGCTGTTGTCGCAGTTGTTGATACAATAAGGCTTTTCGCATTTTATATCGCAGAGACTGGGTGAGCATTGTACATAAAAATTTGTCTCACGGCATGTGCATGCGGGCACAGGGCATACCCATTGCTCGTTAATGACTTCACATTGTGTTGTATCAACAGGTTCGCACACCGAAGTACACGCGGGCTTTTCACATGTCATGCCGGGACCGTTGGGGCCGCACAATTGTTCTACTTCTTCAGCAGAACGATCGCCGATGGCAGAACTTGTGTTTTTTCCGCATCCAGCAAAGCAAGCAACAAGAAGTATGCACGTTATTTTTTGTAAAATGTCCAGTGTCATGACCCAAGAGTCGCTGGAATAAATTCCGATCGCAATAATCCCGTCCTGCGCACATTTTTTAGTTCGTAGCCGATATTAAAACGTCATGGGGAGTCTTTCACAGATCGCACAGGGATTGGGCAAGGCTCTTATGCAGGGCTTACAATGCAAAGTGCCATTTTCTTTGGAGATGACCTATGTGACGCTGTTCGAATTGCGGCATTGCACGATTTTTGAAATCGTTCTTGCATGCCACGATGCGCCTGAACAGCGGATTGGGATTGAACGTGCGCTGCGTGTGAACAGCGTAGATGGTGCATACCGTTTGCATGATAGACGAACCGAAGTGCATCCCGCGTTGCGTGGAAGTGGCATCGGTAAAGAAATTATTTGGATCGAGCGTCAATGGTTGCAGGGTTTAAGTTCGCATCCCGATACGGCGATCCACTTGGCCGCGGGGCGTTTTGATGTCAGCGAAAAACCCTATGGACGTTTTGTGTGGGGACAATGTGGTTTTGCCATAGAGCCACGTGATCTACCTTGGGTGAACGCTTGTTATCGATCATGGATTGCATCCAATACCGATCGTTGGCATCGGCAGGGCGAGGCGCAAGGCGCACAGGCTTTGGTGACTGAGATTGCGCAAACAGTGGTCACAGAGCCGTGGCAACCTGTTTTGTCGGTATCGATGCCGTCATTTGATTGGTGCGATCATGTTGGCCACGATTGCGCAAAACCCAACGATCCTGCTTACGTGTTTTGGCATGAGATGGAGCGCTTTTGGACACGAACGACGGATCCGTGGGATTGCGAATGGAATGCATCCCATTACGTCAATCATCCGTTGATCGGGCCTTACAAAAACTGGGCCACCCTCCATCATCCCGAAAATTGTCCCCATGGCGCAGCAAGCTGCGCCGCTACGCCATAATCTAGCATGTCCCCATGGTTTCGAAGACACTTTTATCATGTGTCGTTTTACCACGTATTTGGGTCCACCCGTTTGGTTGAGCGCAATTCTTCTTGAACCATCCCATTCGCTTATCCGCCAAAGCACGTCTGCCAAAGAGCGTGATGAACCGCTCAACGGCGATGGCTTTGGCGTGGGATGGTATTCGCCGGAGGAGGATCTGGAGCCTGCCGTATTTCGTTCGATCACACCCGCATGGAATAATCGCAACTTGCACAATTTGGCCCGTGTGGTTGCAAGTTCATGTATTTTTGCACACGTGCGTGCGGCAACCCAAGCGAGCGGTGTTAACGAAGCCAATTGCCATCCGTTTCGTTTTGGGCGTTATCTCTTCATGCACAATGGCGATATCCCAGAGTTTCGCAAGGTACGTCGTCGTTTGCTTAACAGCGTATGTGATGCTGGCTTTGATAATATTTTTGGGAGCACCGATTCGGAGCACATTTTTGCGATACTCATAGATGAAATACTGAAACGTGAGGCACCGCTGACTGCTGCACAATTGGGCGAATGCATGATTACGACGGTGAAGCGGATTGAAATGTTGGTGCACCAAGCGGGCATCAAGGAGTGCATTTATCTCAACTTGGCACTTACCGATGGTGAACATGTGATCGTTGCGCGTTATGCCTCAGAGGCCGAGTATGCCCCATCGTTGTATTATTTTCTTGGCGATCTGTATCGTTCTTTGGCCGATACAACACCGAGGCGTCGTCCCTGTGAAACGTTGCAGTCGGTGGTGGTCTCGTCAGAAAAACTGACCGAACATCGCGATTGGTATCAAATAGAAGGCAATCACATGATCATCGCAAGCGGCAGTCGATCGCCGGAAGTGATACCTATAGCGCTTTAAGCAACCGCTTCACTCAAGCTATCTGGCAGTCCAGGATATTTGTCCAAAAAGGTTTTGCGCTCGTTTTTGAGGCGATTGACGATGTTCATATACTCAGGAAGGCGCCCTGTGGCTTCGTACGCTTGCTTGGGTTGCAATAGCAATCGGTCATCGCCTTCAAAGCCAGGAACGCTGCTTGCAACTTGGTAGCCAAAATCGTTGTCTTGGGTCCACGTGATGGTGCCTTCGGCAATGGCTTTGACCACGGCTGAGGTATGACGGATCTTGACTTTCATGGAATGTGCAGAGCCTTTAGGGCCGCCCACCCAACCGGTGTTGAGCAAGTACACGTCAAAGCCCAACCGTTGTTGCAATTCTAGAAAACGCTCGCCTTGCAATGCATGGTTCAGCGGGAAAAACGGATTGGTGCCAGGGACACGCAATGCTTTGCCCGCTTCTTCTGCGCCGCCGGCGGAAGTCCCCATGGTCTCGCCCAACATGAAATAGGCAGCACCTTGTTCGGCGTTTAATTTGGCCACACAAGGAATAATTGTTTCGTTGCGATTTAAGATCAGAACCGCATGGGCTTTGGGCATGGTGGTTGGCGCGGGCAAGCCATCGATGGCGTCGAACGGAAACGTGGCGCGGCCATTTTGTGTGTACGATTCGTCGAAGAAATTGACATGCCCACGACCATCCATCGAAACGTTTTCAAGATAGGCGATGGATTTAGTAACCGCACCGTGGATCATTGGCTCCGATTCAGCGTCAAGACCGTAGGTTTTTGCAAAACAACCATTTTCGGAACAGAGTACTTCACCGGAAGGAAGCATGGCGACGAAGTCGTCTTGAATAGGACGTGATCCGTTTTGGCGTGTGAATGTTGTTGTTGTTTTTCCTGTTCCAGACAAACCAATGATCAACAGCGTTTTTTCACCATCGCGTGTTGGGATGGCTTTAAGGCCGGCGTGCATGGCAAGGCCGCCCTTGTTGTGGATCAAATTGTTCCACATGCGAAGGCCGCCTTTTTTCGATTCTCCGAAATAGTCGGAATTGAAAACGCGCGTGATGTTGGTTTCAAGATCGACCGCAATCAAACGTTCTTGCGGAAAGCCTTCGGCCTTAAGGCCTGGGGTGTAAATGACGGTGAGCGTGGGTACAAAAGTATCACGCTCCGCCTTGGGCACTGGAAAATAAAGCTGCTGCTGCATGGCTGCAATGTTCGCAAAACGGCGCTCGATAATGAGGCGAACGGCGGTATTGGTTTTGGGATCGGGACCGATATATCCGTCGACCACGATCATGTCTTGGTCTTTGATATAAGCGTTTTGCAATGAAGCGATGCGTGCGCCTTCCACTGTACTTATGGCACCCCCGCTATGCTTTTCGGGGTGGTCGGTAACGATGAATGTCGATGCTTTGGATCGGGAAAGCACCTTGGTGGTCACATTGTAATTACCAAATTCGCTGCGCGCCGCATTTGGCATCTCTGCTACCATCTTTTTAAGATCGGAGGGATCTGGATTGAAAATGGTACTTTTGGGTTCAACGGGCAAGGCATGCGTTGGGCTCATGGTTATCCTTAGAGTAAGGTTGGCGTTGTGGCTTGTTATAGTGGAAACGAAAGGCTGCTCGCAAGGTTCACGGCGAGGGTTCTATGTGCTATGGCGCGTGGAATGACCTACGAATTCGCACACTATACGCGGTATTTATGGACATCACGGGGCCTTGTGGTTGTGTTGGCTGATGCAAGGCCTCTTGTGCCTCTTCGCGAATCCTATATGCGTCGTTATGGTATAGATACGCCATACAATGCCGATGTTTATGCGCGTTTTGATACATTTATGGCGGCGGTGGGTTTGGCCGCAGTGAGTTTGGTGGATCGTGAGTATTGGGGATGGAGCGTTAATTTCCCCGGTGAGACAGAAGGTTTTTTTGTGGCCGCAGAGGCGGAGGGTCTGCTGTGTGGACGTATTCGCGAAACACCCAAAGAAGGGTGCGGTGCGGTGGTGCAGCGGCAAAAAGCGGGGGAACAGGGAACGCAAAGTTTTTTTGAACCCAATAATTCAGATCCCGTAGAAACTGTGCAGACCTATTTTGAAGTAGCCATGCAGACGACCACGCGCATGGCAGTGCCGACGCTTGAGCATGCAGTGCTCGTGCAAGCGTTGCCCCATGGAAAAATGGACGATCTCTGGGCGCTTGATAATGAAGCTTTGGTGGCCGCAGTGCAGGGTGCACTTGCGACAGGCGAGCTTGAGCAGATCGAAGAAGTGGTATTGTTTTACGAATGCCGTTGCACCCCAGAACTTATCGATGAAAAACTTCGTTTGCTTCCTTCAGAGCAATTTGACGAAATTTGGAACGAACACGGAACTGCGATGGTTGAGTGCCCCAGATGCGGCCGGAATTTTAAGTTGACGAAAAATTAAAATGGCCCTGTCAAAATATTTTTCTTATGCAGGGGCGTTTCGCGAACCGCCCTTGCGGCGTTTGTAATATGCAAATAGGGCGGTTCACGAAACGCCTCTACAACATGAAAAACTGTGTGATTACAAAAGCTTTGCAATCATCGGCGCATAGTGTTCAAGCGGCGCACAATCGAGATTTTCGACTTTGGCCATTTCATCCCATTGCCGGATGCGCAATTTGGCTTTGAATTGGGGGTCTTGCTCAAAGGCAACGCACTCTTCGGGGGTCATGGGTCCGCCTTGCATACGCAAAGTCTCCGTGCTGGCACTTGAAAGTTTGCGTGCGTAGTCGGGATTGCGGGCGACCAAATAACGTTTAACATCCACATGACTGCGGACAAGTTCAGTCACCGATGATGGCATGCCAAGGCTTGCTAAAAAATCAGCGCCATGGTGCTCGTGACGTTCGATACCAAATCCATCCATATTGCGTGCGTCTGAAGGCGCATGCAAATGGCCAATATCATGAAACAACGCGGCGATGATTTCATGATCGGGCGCACCAGATTTCGATGCGAAGTGCGCGGCTTGTAAGGCATGTTCAAGCTGCGACACATTTTCGCCGATATAATCGTGCGAACGGGATTGTTCGAGAATGTTAATAAGCTGAGTTGTGGGATCCTGATCTAACATGTGCCCGCCTCATATTTTGCTATCGTAGATCGCAACTGAGCATTTTCTGTTTGAAGGGTTTCTATCGTCGCTTGTTGTGTCACTACCTTGTGTTCAAGGCTTGCGATACGATCTTTTTTTCTCTTGCGGCATTCCCGTGCACTTATTGCAGCAGGTGTATCCACGAGTTCGCGCGGTGGTGCCGTGCGAGTGTACGGTGTTGCTTTCTTTTTTTTGGGACCAACAGTCCGGCGAGTGCTGCGTTCTGGCACCGGAGAATCGGGGTGTGTGAGGCGTGGCGAAGGCGGCGGCGACGCGCGTGTTTCGCCTAAGGGGGGTGGGAGATGCAGTATTTGATGCTGAGAATAGTCGGCCGGACTTTTGCAGTACACATCGAGTTGGTCCCAGCCACGCGCATCAACACTTTCTATAGGCAGAGGGGACAAGCTTTTACCTCGTATCGTTCCTTGAGGCATGGTGTCTTCTGGGAATGATAAAAACTCATCAAAGACGCCGTAAGCATGGTCAGTCAACAGGCCGCCGAAATCGGGTGATTGAGGTCGAAGGACGAAGCCACTGCGATCAACGGGATGTGATGCCATGAGGTTCCTTTAATACGATCAGTGCAGAGAAATATAGAACATCTTATGATGGGCTGTCATCTCTTTGCGAGCGTGTGAGCCGCCATGCCTGATGTGCTGCAAAAACAAGCGCCAAGAGCCACGGTGTCATGGAATAATCATGCGTCGATGCTGCACACGAACCGCACCCATGGGTGCTTTTGCATGCCTCGCTTTCGTCAGTGCGTCCATCACAATCGTTGTCGACATCATCGCACTGTGTCTCGACAGTTTCGTGATTGGCGGCTTGAACACATTCCCAATGGCCTTGTGCACATGCGGCGATCGCTTGGGCGCATATACCGATGGCTGCCACACGGCATTGTGTTGTTTCGCGTGTGACGGCGGGGTCGTCGGTTACAAATTCGTCGGTGTGTGAATCTACATCGTTGTCGATGCCATCGCAGAATTCAATATTTTGGGGCGAACGTCTGTAATAATCAACGCAGTCGGTTGCGTTGGGAACTTGTGTTGCATCGAACTTGCATCTTTTGTTTGGGATGTCACACATAAATCCGGGAGGACATGGGAGTGCATCACTGCATGGTGCGGGTATGCAAAATTTCTGATTTGTTCCATAGCAAATAAATCCCGTTGCGCATTCACGACCTGCGGATGTGCACGGCGCGCATGCGGAACGTTGCGTCGGCGTGCAAACAAAACCTTCATCGACATAGCCATCGCAATCGTCATCGGTTTGGTTGCATGCTTCACCGCTTGCTTGGGGTATGCAGGAACCGTCATCAAGTTGTAGGGGTGTGTTTGATACGGCAAGCGTGAGTGCTGTGAGCGGATTGATACGTCCGTAACCATACAGCGGACTTTTGCCGTTTTTATAGGTGCCACTTGCGGTGTCTATTTTGTCTGCCGAACGTATCAGAATGTCGATGATCTGATCGCGTGTGAGATCTGGAAAATGCAAACGAAGCAAAGCGATGGTGCCGGAAACAAGAGGCGCCGATGTACTTGTGCCACGAAAATTGGAGTAGTAATCGCCATCACTTCCAATGCTGGTGTTATTGCCCCATGTGCCTGAAAAATCGGTGGTGAAAATATGTTCGCTGGGTGTGGGTGAGCCTTCGCCGGGTGCGCAGAAATCAAGTGCATCGCCCATATCCGAAAGACGGGCTTGCATGCCACCGTATGCCAAAGCGCCTACGGCAATGACGCCTTCGTACGATACGAAACCATCGTATGCCAGTGACTCACCGCCATTGCCTGCAGCCCATACCACCAATGTTCCTTTCTGATTGGCATCATCAATCGCGGCTTTGACGCTGAGTGGCAATGGAAACAGGGTGGGCGTGTGGTAAGGTAAAAAGCGATTGCCATCGATAGGGCCCCAGCTGTTGTTGATCACGGTGGCACCCTGATCGACTGCCCACGCCATACCCGCGGCCGCTTCGGTCCCTGTGATGTAGAGTTGTGCAGTGGCTGTTTTATCGCCGTAGATCCGAACGGGTAAAATTCGGCACACAGGACACACGCCAGCGATGCCCAGATTGTTGTTGCCAATGGCGGCGATAAGGCCAGAAACCATGGTTCCATGGAAATCCTCGGAGGCTGTTTGGGCTTGGCCGTTGCCTTCCTGCGTATCTGGGGATGCGAAATTCTCACCTTGCATGACGTTGAGGTCGGGATGTGCCAGATCAACGCCATCGTCCATCACGGCGATGATCGGTGCAGTGCTTGGTTCTTGTCCCAATGTGTTATGCAAAGCCCACGCAGCGGCCATGTCCATGGCGCCTGGATCAATACCTTGAAGCGTCCATTGTTTTGAAAAAAATGGATCGTTCACGGGCGCATCGCGTTTGCTGATGGGAATTTTGATGTCTTCTTCAACCCACGCAACCTGCGGATTGGCTTTGCATTGTCGCATGAATTCTTCGGGATTTTCGACATCCACCACAAGCATAAACGGATGCACGTTGACGACGGTGAGGCGCATGCGGGTAACAAGTTGCTGGGTCATGGCCCAGCCATTCTTGCTGAAGTGATCGGGCGTTTTTAACGCGAGCGCCATGCGGGTATGGGTGCTTGGGAGTGTGAGCATCAGCACTAAGAAAAACATGGCAACCTCGGTTTAGGGCGTAGGGACAATCACAGCACTTTGGACGATTGCAGTGAATGTGGGTCCATAGAGATCGGCAAGCCACGTAGGGACCCTTGCTAATATGCTGAGCGTCTGTACACCTGCAGGCACGACCCAAAGCGTTTGTAACATAGTTCGGTGGTCATGCTTTGTTTCCACGTGCAGCAGTCCTCCTGGCCAACCGGCGACATGGGTTGTGCTGGATGGAAAAAAACGTACGCCGGTCACATCGGATGCTGTGATTGAACCTTTAAGCAAGGGGTTATCATCAATGGAAAGCGCCGTCGTTGGATGCAATGAAAATGTGATGTCCACATCGAGGTCGTTTCCATATGTTCGCAGTATAGCCGTTTTATTCTCAGTACGTAAATTCCACGATGTTGGGATCTGCGCGCGAAATCCAGGAAAAATAAATGCCGAAGGCGCAAGCGTTGCATGGTTGGGCATGCACCATGCGATGATACACGGTGCGAAGATCATGCATGGCACTAAAAAATATCGCCACGGTTTTGGGGGTCCAATGGACAATAAACGCGGCGGGCATCCAAGCGCGATCAAAGCACCACTGACCGCTCCGCCCACATGGCCCCAAATATCGATGGTTGGCATCCACACGCCGCTTGCCAATGCCAAGAGTGCATAGGGCAAGAGTTGCCACAAAAAGTATCGTCGATACCGAGGTGGTAATATGCGCTGCGTACGTAAACCAAAGACTGCAGAGGCGGTCCATGTGCCAAACACCATGCAGCTTGCGCCGCAGCTTGCATCGGCTGTTGCAAGCGTTGAGAGAAGTGCGCCACCCAATGCGCTTCCTATGAGGATCAAAAGATAATCAATGCGTCGAAATACCGATTCGGCGATGCCTCCCAAATTGACGAGAAAAAAAATATTGCTGGCAAGATGAATGGCATCGACATGCAAAAAATTTGACGTAAGCAAACGCCACCATTGTCCCGTATCGCGTATCAAACCTTGGTGTCGTCCTCCTTGTTCGAGGATCTCATCGAGGGATCTCGGTGCGTGGTGTTGCCATCCAAAGTAGGTGACGAGAAGAGTTATTACGAGAATCAGGGTAATGATCGGAAAATGCCCAAGATGAAAATAGCGTGTAAATTGGATTGAGGATAAATTTCGAAGATCGCGATAAAATTCCAAATCACCGGCGCGTACGAACGCATTGCCGGTAATAGGCTCGAATCGGATCTGCGTGTTGGGCGTGATTGTTCCTGTGTTGACCTCGTGTTCAAATACCGAGAGCGACACGGGGATGGGTTCAGAGGCATGGGGGTCCGATACCCTTAGCCAGACTACAGGCTCAGACATAGACCTAGCATGTTCCTTTTTGGTCATATTTTCCAAGGAATTGACCAATAGTCTACGCTCGCGTATGGCAGCGCATCATGAGCAACGACAATTATGTCTTCGAGGAGCTTGGCAAACGCGATCACGAACAGGTTGTATTTTGTCGTGATGCTGCCAGCGGTTTGCGGGCAATCATAGGCATTCACAACACAGTGCTAGGTCCGGCTCTCGGTGGCTGTCGTATGTATCCGTATCGTAATGAACACGAAGCGCTGATCGATGTGCTTCGTTTATCGCGTGGTATGACTTACAAAGCGTCGATCGCGGGTCTTAATCTTGGGGGCGGGAAAGCGGTCATTATCGGCGACCCCAAGAAGGACAAATCCGAAGCACTTTGGCGCGCCTTTGGGCGTTTTGTGCAAGGTCTTGCGGGGCGCTACATCACCGCCGAAGACTCGGGAACATCCATTCGTGATATGGATTTTATTCGCATGGAAACCGACCATGTCTCGGGTGTTTCGCCTGCACTGGGTGGCTCGGGTGATCCCTCGCCGGTGACGGCCCTGGGTGCTTTTGCAGGCATGCGTGCTGCGCTTAAAAAACAATTTGGCAAGGACACCGTGGCGGGCCTCAAAGTTGCCGTGCAAGGTTGCGGCCATGTGGGTTACCACCTGGTGGGTCATTTGGTGAAAGCAGGGGCGCGTGTGACGGTTTGTGATGTGGATGAACACGCATTGAAACGCACCGTTCAAGATCATGGTGCGGTCATTGTTTCCCCTGAAACCATCTACGATGCCGATGTGGACGTTTTTGCCCCATGCGCCATGGGTGGTATTTTAAATGATAACACCATTCCTCGCTTGCGTTGTGCCGTGATTGCAGGTGCCGCCAACAATCAACTTGCCGATGAACGTATTCACGGCGCGATGCTTGTGGCACGCGATATTTTGTACGCACCGGACTATGTGGTGAATGCTGGTGGTTTGATGAGCGTTGCGGGCGAACTTGAGCGCGGTTCGCAAGAGCGTGCACTGTTGCGCGCAGAAGGCATTTACGATCTTCTTACCAGTGTTTTCGCACGGGCCGATGCTGAGCATATTCCTGCCTATGATGCAGCACTTCGTATGGCACAAGAACGTATCGACAGCATTGCACGTGTTCGTCGAACGTTTGTGGGCGTTACACCCGTGGACCATTTGCAGCGCGTGACCTGATCTTTTTTTCTTTATTTCACTGCCGTATTTCACGTTCATCTTCGCGAACTTCGCATTTTTCCGCCGTATGGGGTCACGTGTTTACTGTTAACACTGCGCTGCGTTAATGCGGAAGATTTAACGCAGTGCAGTGTTAACAGTAAACACGTGACCCCATTCCCCAATCGAGTTCGTCAAAGAAAACCCTTGACGCACCGCTACGTCCTGATAGGGGTTAAGGTGTGAACTTCGCGCACATTTCATGATGTGTGTGTGTTGTGCGAACGCGAGAGGGTAACGGGCTTGTCAAAACGAGATCCACCCATTGCTGGAACACCAGACGGATACGTCCGAAAACTCTGGTGGCTTTTTCATCGCACGGTCAGAAAACTTGGTCTTTACGAGGGGAGAGAGCGTGGTGCGAAAGCTAGCATTTCATGCAAGGTGCGTCGTTGGAATTGCAGTACTCCTGGGATTGAGCGCCATGGGGTGCGCTGGAGACAAGGGGGAACTTAACCGTGTCCAGCCAGGTTACTATAAGAAGGCCGATTTTTTAGGATCGTCTTGGTACTATCGCCGTACCATCGTTGATTCGTCGGAAACCAATCCGTGGGCCATTATTGGTTCGGGCGATTGGTTTACGCTTGAGCGTGTTCGTTTTGAGATCCAAGAAAAGTTTTTGATCGCCTATCGCGATTATGAATACGTCGAAGGTTCCGAAGAAGGAACAAGGCCCGAAGGCAAAGAAGAAGGCGCAGTGCTTGCGGCATTTCCCATCACGACACACTTCGATGCCGTGTTTGAGTACAATGCTGCAACCAATGAGCGTACCAACGTCCGCAGTGAAAACACGGTTGATCGGGTGTGGCATGAGCGCGAGTTTATGCGCGTGAATTGGTCATCCAACAAAGCGCCTGCTTTGAATACGATGATCTATGCTGAAGTCGACAACAAACAAGGCGGTGAATTTTATGTTCACGCCGATGACTTGACCAATCCATACCATGCGCGCATTCAACCAGAAAAAGGCTACGTCGATGTGGTTATGAACCATGTGTTGCAACCCGATCCTTGGAGTTGCTACGATATGTTTGGCGAGACCGGCTGTGGTCCGGGTGAGGCCAAAGTACGTCATGCGTTCATGCGTGTGGATGAAGAAGAGAACAAAGGCTATCAGGGACTGTGGTATCCCGACAGCGTTCCTGTGGTGGATAACAAAGGTCAAGAAATCTTGGACCCAAAAACAGGGGAGATCAAACGCGAAGTGATTGCTGAGCGTTTTGGTTTCTATCGTTTAGAACGCCCCACATACGATCATATTCGCGGAAGCACATTGAGCGGGCGCCAAGATCTGATTGTTCGTTTTAATCTTTGGGATAAATCCATTGATGCGCAAGGCAAAGAAATCCCCTATGCACAACGCACGGTGCGTCCTGTGGTGTATTATACCAACTGGGATTTTCCTGAAGACTTAAAAGAAACAGCGCAAGAAATTGCCAATGAATGGAATGCAGCGTTCAAGGGCACGGTGGCTTCGTTGCAAGGGAAGCCTCTTGATCAAGTGCCGGATGTTTTCGTTCTGCGTCACAATTCGTGCAATGCTGCAAATCTCGAAGCCGTGATGGCGAAGCATGATGGCATGCGCGATAAAGTTTCTGATGTCGTAGGACATCCCATTGGGGAGTCATTGTCGCATTGGTGTTCGGCGGTTGAGTATTTGACCCAAAATATGCCTGAGGCTGAACGATTCATTTGGCAGCAAAACGGCGATTTGCGCTTCAATATGATCTTTTACATCAACAATGTGGAAGAATCCGGACTTTTAGGTTACGGCCCGATGCTTGCGGATCCTACCACAGGACGCATTGTTTCAGCGTCTTCCTATATGCACGGCGATTCTATTGAAAGTTCCACGACACGTGCCCTTGAATATCTCAAGTACGTGTATGGTGAAAAAGACTTCAATGGGTCTGAAGTGATTTTTGGTGACAATGTCCCCAATCATTACATGGATGCCGATCATACCCCTCACAGCCCTGCGCGCAGTGTGGATGGGTCGCCGATCCGAAAAATTCAAACACCACTTGCAAGCAAAGCACATCTACAGAGCCTTGAGGCACGTTTTAAACGCTTAGGCGATAACCTTGGGGGTGAAGAAAATCTTTTGACGCCTATGGAAAGCAGCACGTATTACGTCGACCGCTTGGCGCGTGTTGCCGGAACATCGGTAGAACGCGATTATTTGTTGCGTGATGAAGATCTTGTTGTTGCAAGCAAAGGCCGATGGAAACCAGGGATGCCCACCGACAGCGCATTGTGGGAAGAGGCCTCTTTTCTTGCGCGAAGCCGTGATGCGCGTGTCGCACGTCGAAAACAGATCCGTGAGATCGATTACAAAACATTTTATCCTGCGGCAGAGCTCGACGATACCATTGTCGGCCTTGCGGATGAACTCAAACCCTATGATGACGCTGAACGACGCATTCGTTTGAAACGCGCCATTTTCAGAGGGGTGACATTGCATGAAGTGGGCCACAATATTGGCTTGCGCCATAACTTTGAAGGCTCTTTTGATGCATTGAATTTTCACGACACGTTTTGGAATGTAGAGCAAAGTGGCCTTACGGAAGAGGCCAAACTTCGTGAACGTCAACCTGAGTACAAATACAGCTCGATCATGGATTACCATGGTCGTGTCAATGCTGACTTTCAAGGCCTTGGAAAATACGATCATGCGGCGATTAAATTTGGTTATGGCCAGTTGATCGAAACGTTTAATACCAACACGGTGAGCAGCACGCAGGATTTAAGAAATTACCAACTGATCAATGACTACCGAAAATTGCCGACGTACGTTGGCGGTCTTGCGGCGATGCGTGCACGTGTGGATCGTTCTTTTGACTGGCGCAAAGGGACGCTTACCGAAGCCGAGCTTGCAACGCTGAAGGACAAAGAAGTTCCCTACATGTATTGTTCTGATGAGTATGCGGGCCTTTTACCAACATGCCGTCGTTTCGATTTGGGTGCGAATCACCGTGAGATCCAAGATGCCGCCATCGATCAGTATCGCAACTACTTTGTGTTTGCGAATTATCTTCGCAATCGCTTGAACGCCAACTGGAATGCGGCAAATCGTGGACACAATGTATTTCGCGATACAGTCACCACGTACCAATACATGTACCTTTATCGTGCCCAGCAAGAACGCCTTCTTGGTGGACAGTCATTTTTTGACACGGATCTTGGTCGCGATATGGCGACTTCGGTAAGTGCCGGCCTTAACTTAATGACCGAAGTGTTGGCCATGCCAGAACCAGGCAACTACGTTGCATGCAAGAAGCCTGATTCATCACGTATTGGTTACTATCCAAATGGGGCAGGGGCAGGTGTGGGTGCAACATGCGGCACAAGTGTGGGTGCCGATGCACCGGTTCGATTGGGTGGTGCACAGCCGTTGTTTTTAGGTTTTACCGACGACTGGGTTGAATGGACGTTCAGTTACATTGGAACCTATTGGGACAAACAAGCAGCGCTTGCAGAATTGACCGATCCGAGTGCATCGTTTTTCCGTGTGGATGTGAATGCGGATTACCGATACGCATCCGTGAGTCCCTATCGTATTTACAGCGAAGAGATCCGAAATGTTCTCTCACATGTGATCCGATATGATCTTGAAGGCTTTGCAAGCCATTTTGATCCTGCAACGGGGACGGTTGTTCCGCGGTCTGTCCTCAATCCTTCAGAACCCTTGGGTTCGGTGAATGTCCCAACGCCGGATGGCAGCACATTGCCTGTTGTCTTTCCATCGTTTGCACGCAACTTGCAGCGTTCTGCGGTGCTTTATGGTCTAGCGTTTTTGTCATCACCTTTGGATGACGCACTCGACTTTTCCAAGTACACCCGTGTGACGCTTGAAGGAAGTATCGATGATTTTGCCGGTTCAGAAAATCTCCCAGCGAGTTCTTTGATCCGCTGCGTGATCCCCGCATCGGGTGCCACGTATCGTGCATCACAAACACGAACGGGGGATAGCCCAGCCTATGAAATGGTAGGCCAATGCAAAAATTATTCGGAAAAATGGACCAAGGCAGATGCGCAGCTTCGCGCAGCCACTGCAAGCATGACCACTGAACAGCGTAAAGCGCTTGAGAATACGCGCAAAGACGCGGCAGCCCAATTGGCACTTTTAGAGCAAACACTCCAATACACCCGTATTGTGCATCGTTTGTATGAATACGGAGTAGGCCTATGATCGAAGTATTATCGAAAACAGGGAGGACGCGCATGGGACTCGCACAACGTTCTGCAACCTTGCTTATTCTGTTGATGCTTGGCGCGTGCGCCAAGGATGTTGGTTTGGTTGATCGTACGCAGGCCAATCGCGTGTCGAAATCTTTGTTTCAAGGGGAGTGGTATTTTCACCCGACAGTGCTTGAAACCCAATACAATCAGGGTATTTTGTTTGAAGGATTGAGTGGCGAGCTTGAACGCATCAAATGGGATGTTCAAGAAACAAGACTTATTGCCTATCGTGCCTGGACCCTCACCGAAGGGGCCGATATCAACAATGGAAGCAGTGAATTTCTTGGTGTTCCCATAGCCATTTTCCCCATCGATTCACACTTCGATGTGTGGCGTGATTACAATCCGGCCAATGGTGAACAGTCCAACGTGTTGCTTGAAAACACCACGGATAGACCCTGGTGGGAACGAGAGTACATGCGTGTGGATTGGTCCACCAGTCTTTTGAAAAATGGCATGAGCCTTGAAGGCTTTGTGACGGCTTATGCCGATGCACCATATTATGTTCAGGAAAACGAAATTGATAATCCGAACCGTGCTGAAGTGACCGAAAACAATATCAATATTGTTCAGAATTTTGCGCTTAGACCCGATGAGGGCACGTGCTACGCGCTAGGTACATGGTCTACCGAGTGGTGCAATGGTTCACGTGGAAAGCTCAAACTTTCTTTCCGCAAAGTGGATCCAACGAATTCATACACCGCACTTTATTATCCTGATAATGTTCCCGCACGTAACGTGGACACCGGAAAACTTGTTCGCCGATGCAATGGCGATGCTGTGCAAGACAGTGCCGATCTGACCGAATGCAAAGCCATCACCATTCCAGTGTTTGAACGTTTTGGGTTTTTTAGAACCAAGCGTTTTGCATACGACAAAGAATATCAATGGACCCGTGGGGGCCGTGTGTTCTTGGCAAATCGTTGGAATATCTGGGCCAAAAGTCGTGATGCGTCTGGCAATGAACTCCCATACAAGTATCGTCATCCCGGATCGTTTACGTATTATACCAACGTAGATTTTCCCCGTGACAATGCCATATGGGATGCAACGGTTCAATTTGTGACCGAATGGGACAATGCATTCAAAGAAACCGTAGGTTTAGCCAAAGGTGAATTGGCTGTCGATTTTCCCATGGATGGCCCAAGCAAAGCAGCGCGCGCAGCGCAACTTGCTGCTATGAAACCAATTTTTAAGATTTCAAAAAACAGTTGTAATGAAGCCAATGTTAAGTCCTGGGTGGAACGAGAAAACCTCGAAAAAACGTTGAGTCAATATGGCTTTGATGTAAACCATCTTGCAGAGGGTAACATGGCGCGTGTGTGCTCGGTGGTTGAACATGCAACCGCCGGTCGTTTCACATGGGAAAAATTTGGTGATATTCGCCATAGCTTTGTCAACTGGGTGGATACACCCCAACAGGCAGGTCCCTTGGGTTATGGCCCTGCGGCGACTGATCCTGTCACTGGCGAAATCATCAGCGCCAATGCGAATATCTACGGTGCTTCGGTGGATACATTGGCGGCCTATGCGGCCGATGTGGTGGCGCTTGTGAATGGCGACACAACAATTGATGAAACCATTACGGGTGAAGATATTCGTGAACATATTCGGCAGAGCCAAAAGAATCGTTTTGGTGCCGCCAGTGAATCGGCGATGCATGCACAGCGTCAGAGTATTCGCGATGTGGCAGAACGATTTGTTCTTCCTATGCGCGGGGATGAACGCACAAATCTGCGAGAATTGTCGCGCCCTACCGATAGCATTGCTGCCGAAGGTGCCAAAGAAGCACGGTTGAAGGGCCGTACGGCTTCACGGTCCAAACTTGAAAAGTTAGCAGGCTCGGCGCTGGATAAAGAACTCTTAAACAATGATGAATTGCGTCGTGCATTGGGTATCGCAGTGGGCGATGAAGAAACGCCGCTTCAAAAAACTTTGCAAGGCAAGGGTGGTGCACAGAGCTCCCATGATTTGCAGATGGCCATCGCCAGCCGAAACATCACCATGGCCGAGTGGGTGGACCCAGGCATGGCGCATCTCAACAAAGAGCTCAAAGGAAAAACATGGGATGAAGTCTATACGTACATGCGCCGTGAGATTTATCGCAGTGTTACTGCCCATGAAGTAGGGCATACCTTAGGGTTGCGCCATAATTTTGAAGGGTCTTTCGATCCTCTTAATTATCATCCTGAATTTTGGGATTCTTACAACACGCAGACAGGCAAAGTTGAACGACGTACTTCAGATGGGGAACCCACCAGTGCAGAACGTTACATGTATTCCACCATCATGGATTACGATGCGCGTTTTTATGCCGATAGCAATGAAGGTATCGGTGCCTACGATCGTGCCGCTATCAAGTTTGGTTACGGTGGCATGGTTGAAACATTTAAAAAAGATGTTCCTGCATTGTTTTATGAAGATGCCATGTACTTGAACAACTACCATAAGTTACCAAAGATTTTGTCGGGTGAATACAGCTATACGTTTAGCAACGATGACACCAAAGTAGGGGGCCCCGGCTATAACGCATACACCAGTGGCGGAGGGACGAGTATTGGTGCGATGCAGTATATTATTGACCACGCAACGGCAAAACCTCAAAATATTTGGGCACGTAGTCACGTTTCATTTGAAGATCTGCTGACCCAGGAAAATAACCAGTGGACAGAAATTGAACGCGAAGAAGCGCGCAAGCGTGCTGGGATTGATAAGCCACCTGTGGGCTATCAACCTCTTGTCTATGTGACGCCTTCGGTTGTTCCTTACAAGTTTTGCCCCGATGAATGGTCGTTTGAAAGCAATGTGACGTGTCAGCCTTACGATAAGGGGGGAACGTTCCAAGAAATTGTTGAAGATCGTATGCAGCGTCATGATGCCTATTACTTTTTCAATAATTTCCGTCGGGATCGTTTTAGCTTCAATGTGGGTTCCATTGCTGCGCGTGTTCGCGACCGATTCTTTGTACCCATGTCGAGCGTCTATCGCTACTACTTGTATGGGTTCTCATCGGTCGGCGGCGGGAAAACATTGAATGATTTTGATGTCGGCAAAGATTGGCAAAATGCTGCCATTGATGGTCTTAATTATCTGACGAGTGTGGTTGAGCAGCCAGAACCAGGAAAGTACTGCTTGGATGCTTCCAAAAACATGTACATGCGAAATCGTGGAACGTGTGCTTCGGGTGATCAGATCGATGTTCCCGTGGGTGTTGGTAAATACTACTACTCCACATGGAATGATGAATACGATTTGGATCTGACGCGCGTGGGAACGTACATTGAAAAATACATGGCGCTTTGGGCAATCACAGACAACGAAAGTGCATTCTACAGAACATTCTCGGATATGCTCGACAGTGGTGCATTTGCACTTTCATACTGGCGTGGCGGTCTTGATAAAGAAATGCTGAGCTTGTTTCATGGCGTGTATTTAGGTGAAACGGCGGAATCATCCTGGCGTGTTCAAAAGACGCCAAGTGCTGGGATTAACTTTCAGCCCAAACCCTTGGTGGATATTTACGGCACAGGTCCAGCGCTTGCACCGCTGCCTGCGATTGAAGCATCGACAAGTTGGTCGTTGCGATATCAAGGCATTGCCATGTCTCTTGCCCGATTTAATTCACTGTACGATTACAGCTTGGATTTTTCAAACTATGCAAAAATATGTTTGGATGGTTCACGCGATTGTTTGAATTACAGTCGGCAGGTTATCGGTGCAGACGGCGCAATTACGACAGTGGAAGGTCGTGAAGGTCAGGACTTCACCCTCTTTGTGGATCCCACCACGGGTTATCGTTATACGGCGCCACGTCTTGCGAGCGATCCAATGGCCTTGGGAGCGCATATGCTCGCCAAAGCACAAAAGCTTGTGACCGAGAGCTACGTGCCCGCGGAACGCGCATGGCGTGATGCAAAATCTCGTGTCGAGACGCTGACGCGTTCGGGCTCTGGTGCCAGCGCTGCAAGCATTGCGAGCGCACGTGAAGCGCTCGATCGTTCTGATTTGGAGCTCCAACGCGTAGAGCGATTGATCAATGATCAAACAAGTCTTTTCGATGTTTTGCGCGACATGGCGAGCACCATGGAATTTGGGGGTTGAGCATGAGCACAAAGAGAAAGGGGGCAGCCTATGCGAATGATTAGGGGTGGTCTCGGTGTGCTTGTGCTGTGTGTTGGTACCAATGCTTGGGCGCAATTGGCGCAAGCGCCGGGTGCCAATACCCAAGTGAGTACGGATGGTTCGCCTGCCAAGGCATGGCAGGCCAGCGTGTTGATGGATCATGGCTTTGGTACGGGGAACTTTTTGGCCAACAGTGCGGTGCGTGAACAAAACAATCGCATCGTGCAAACCTGGATGTTGGGTGGAGGTTACGACTTTAAACTGTTGGGTCAGGGCTTTAATGCAGGCATTTCGTCGGTGTTTTCTGTACTGCTTACAGAACCCAAAAGAAATCCCGACCGACGTTTTGATCCACAATGGCTTTCTTTAAGTCTTTCATGGGAAGGGTGGACTGAAAAGCATACTGGCATTCATGTAAGTTTCTCCTCATCACTTTTGCCACCGTTCTCGTACAGTTCTTGGAAAGATCATCGTATACTTGATTGGCAAAATGGATTGTCGTTGAACCGTTCATTTGGAAAATTCAATATTAACGTGAGCAGTTTGATCACCAAATCGTTCAACAGCTATTCCACGAGTATGCAACAGCAGGGCGTGGCACGGGAAAGTAACATTACGCGTAATGTTGGCGATTCCGTGGTTGAGATTGGCTCTGGGCAGGCTTCACCCAACTTTGATCTATGGAATTCCATTACGTTAACGTATCGGATCTTGCCTTCATGGGTCATTGGTTACCGATTGGGTGTGATCAACGCGTTTCGGTATGCATTGACCGACAAACGCGATGCCTTCACAAGTCCCAACGCCGATGCGGGCCCAGGCCGTGAAGATCTTCTGACCTATGCCGTATGGACAGGATACAGTTTTGCGGGAAAAAATAGGATCCAAGGACTTCCTGTAGATTTAACCTGCAATGTGGGTATTCGCGCACTGCATGGTGCACAATCGGACGATAATAAAAAGATCCTTTGGCCCTTGTTTTACCCTGCATTTGCTGAAAATCGTGCGGCCAATAACTATGGAAGTGCTTATGTCCAGATTGCTGCCAACTTTTAAGCGTATCATGGATGTATGACGTTCTCTCATCTCGATCTCGATGAATTTGCAGACAGAGCGGGTGTGGATCTTCGTCGTGCATTTGGAGAGCTTGCTGCACTTTATGCACGTGTGGATGCGCGCATTGAAGCCACCACAAAAAATTTAAATTTGCCGTGTCACAAAGGTTGCGATGCCTGTTGTCGTGAAAGCGTTTTTCTTACTACGCTTGAGTTTTTGTATGTATGGGATCAAGTTCAAAAAACATTTGATGACAATGCCTTTCAAGAAGTCATTGCTCGCGGTTTAGCTCTGTATCAGCAGCATCGTGTGATTATTGAAGCTTTAGAAGAAGCCCATGACGATCCAACGAAGCGATTGCATTGGGCGATGCAATTAAAATTTGATTGCCCATTTTTAAGCATTGAAGGTGCATGTCGTGTGTATCCTGTGCGTGAATTGTACGGCCGTATGTTTGGTTGTAGTTTTAATTCCCAAGGTGGGGTGTACGGTTGCAGTATTGTGGGAAAACATTTGGCTGAACAAGAAGTGACATTGGTTTCGGCTGATTCGTGGAGCCGTGTTCTGCAACGTTTGCCTTTAACGAATATGCGCCAGGTGTATCCCTATTTTATTCATCACTTGTATGGGCTTTAGACCATTTCCGATTGATCTGAATCGTATCATTGCTCTCATGTAGGGGCGCTTCGCGAAGCGCCCTTGCGGTTTTGAATCAAAAATTTTAACGGGCGGTTCACGAACCGCCCCTACATAGAACACCTTCTCAATGCATTTCAGCACGCTTCGCGCGTGCCGCCGTGACACGCAAGGCAAAAGGGCTCCCATTTTCAGGCTCTGGCTGAATGCGAATGATACCATTCCATGCGACGCCTGCATCACTCATAATATGGTTCGCCAAACTTTGCATCAAAGCAGGTTTGTGACCACCCCGTTGCTTATCTATTTCTTCGACGAATGAAAAAAGTATCCACGGTGCTGTGATTATGGCGATGCCCGTTGTGATATCCACATGGGTATCATCCCACATCGTCATCAGGTGTGTTTTGAGTGCGGGTGGTAATTCTGTGTCTGGAAGCCCGGAAAGCCATGTTCTGCAACATGCAAGAAATGCGGTGCGATCTTCAGGAGCAGCAAATACAGCCCCGAGTTTTCCCCAGAATACGCGACCTATTTGTTGTCCTTTAAATCCAGAAGCCAGAAGGATGATATTGATTTCTGCAGTAGGCCCATACAATTTTTTTAGGGCATCTGCTTGATCACCCATCAACGCAGCGCACAAGCCTTTGCCCTGAAGATGATCTGCCACGTGGGCACTCTCTATTTCCAGTGTTACCGATTTTTTTTTGTCATCGAGGGTACGTTCGCTGAAAGTTTGTTCTAAGTGGAATGACTCACGACCCGTGCTATCGAGCCATGTGGCTGTTGTCGTTATTTCAAATCCTGATCGATCAGACAGCGCTTCTGTTGTCGCTTTCACATGAACTGCGGATCCCGGAACTGCGTTGCTCCATAGGCTGCGCATGGCCTCTTTGTATGCCCGTTTGGGATCTGCAGGAGGGGGTGGGGCGGCGCGCCGTTTGGGTTCGCTCGTTTCGCGCATGAGGAGTGCTTCGGTGAGTGGCGCTGCGTGATCTGTAGCATGGGAATGATCCGCCTTGGTGGGCATGAGTGCTGAGGCCGAAGGCATTTCAGTATTTCGGTGTGCATGGGGTGGCGGGTCAGAAAAAAAATGTGAAAACTCACGATGCAGTCGTTGAAATGCCGGAGGGTCGCGCAATTCGATGTGGGCAGCAAATTCGGCCACAAGTGCTTGCAACGCGGGGTTTTGATGATCGGTCACCTGTCTTAAAATATCGCTAAATGCACTGACCAAGGCACTAAGTGTATGTTTCGCTTCATGATCTGAATGGATATTTTCGTGAATCAAGGCCTGAAGCTGTAGAACCGCATGATGTGTGACTCCTTTAGCGGGCATAGAAAGATCCTTTCAGTGAACCGTTTTCAGCCGATTGTCGTTATACTTTACTTTTCATGGCATCGGTCCATTGCTCCGGGGATAGACGTGCATTGACGAGACCCCGCTCCGCTTGAATACGGCGATAGCGCCTGTGCAAATCATTTTGCCTGCCGAGTTCTTCCGTATTGGGCGCATACAAAAAAACCGCAAAGTCTGTTTTTTGTGTTTCAATTTCCACATGCACGCCATCAAGAATGCTGGGATGAATAATCGCTTGCGTGCGAACAGGCAGTGCGATGCTAGCATCAAGTCCCAGTTGTGCAAGCAATGTTTGCAAGGCGCGTTCTAAAAAAATGCGCAGCGATCGGTCTTGATAGGTTGTTCGTGGGTAGAGATCGATCCCCACAAGTTGTTCATTTGAAAAACTGCACACAGCGCGCAACTGACATGCAGGAAGTGTTATAAACTGTTCGATGACAAGTGCTGGAGGGATATCAATGGCGGGTTCTTTTTTCGATGCGGCTTGTTTGATGGCATGTGTACTGAGCGCTTGGGGATAGGTTGCAATGACTTCTTTGGGGCTATTCCCCCAGCGTAGTTTCAGCAAGCCTTCGTGAATATTCCACGTGTCAGAGTTCATGCACGATACGATAGCGGCAAAACAATTCGTTTTCCACCCGTTCAGCGTGGACCAACTGTAATGCGATGCGTGTTGCAAGAGTAAGGCCAGTCCCTCCCATGATCGTGGGAGAATGGGATCCTCCCAATAACGTGGGAGCGAGGGTTAAGTACAATTCATCCACCAGATCTTGCGCAAAAAATGCGGCATTGATCTCGCCGCCGCCTTCGACCAGCAAGTGACGAACGCCTTCGGCATACAATCGCTTCAGCAACAAAGGCAGATCGTCGCCCAGTGGCCAATGTTCGGTCATAGGGATCCCAGGCTCCACCGCAGTATGTGCTGTGACGATGATGCGCTTTGCAGGCGTGCCCTCAGTGAAAATGCGTGCATGGGGGTCGAGTTGTCCCAGGCGGCTCATGACGATGTGCCAAGGATGTTTTGTGCTATCGCGTGGATGCATGGGTGGATTTTCACAGCGGATGGTGTTGGCACCCACTAAAATAGCGCAGGCAGTGCTACGCAAAGCATGCAATCGTAGGCGGTCTTCATGGCTTCCAAAGTATGGGGATTCCCCTGAAGCCGATGTGATCTTCCCATCGACACTTGAGATCATGTTGATGCTTACAAAAGGTCTGTTCATGACTGTTGCGCGAGAAGCGCCCGCAGGGTGCGTTGCAACGATGCGGGGCCACGCACGGCTTGGGTCGTGGCGGTGCTCCTGTGGGCCGATGGATGGGAAAGCCTATGGCATGGATGTTCGGCTTTAATCACACAAGCTGCCGCGCGACATCCCAGTGTTTCCATGAGCGTATCGGCGATCGATGCTGTGGCGTCTTCTTGCAGGATGATGCGTGCGGTGGCGGCGTGGGCGAGGGCAGATAAACGTCCAAATCCAACCATGCGATCGCCTGGGATATAGGCAATGTTTGCATGGCCAAAACTTACCGTAAAATGGTGAGGGCATACCATATGAATCCCAAGAGAATGGATACAAACAGGATCGTGTGTCGTGGTTGGGGTTCCGCGTCCTAAAACATCCGCAAGGTTCTGTGTTTCGCCCGCAAGAATACGATCGCGCCACATGATCGCCGCTTTTTTGGCATAACGTACTGATACAATTTCTCGAAAAAGTTGAATAAGCGTGGAAGTTGGCTGCGGCATGTGTTGCCTACAATACAGGAACGATCTTACGCGAACCAGTTTTTATGTTGCTCCCCAAAGTGCTTGGGGGACAATCCGAATGCTTGTTCCAAAAGAAGACAGGCGGTATCAATGATATCGAATGGCGGTGGCACTGATCGGAGTGATTCGGTACTCGCAGTTATTTCGATGGATGTCTTGCGTATTTCTGATGGGATTGCAGGCGCAGGACTGTTCGGGGCTCCAGAATACATACGTTTTGGTAATTCAGGGGACGGTGGTGGCGTAGGGGTGGTCCAGTATCCAAAACCGGGAAGTGTGGCAATGCATCGTACGGGTGGCTCAGCACGTTGAATTATTTTCATCATCATTCTTATGGCCTAATAAAAGGAAGAAACTTTGCGCGAGGCGAACTCATGTTCGCGTTTTTTAGTATGCGCTGATCGTTTCGTCCAGATCAACTGCATCAGAAGATCGTTTCCGAATTGCTGAACGAAATACAGCATGGTACTCCTGTTGCATACAAACGCCTATAACTTTTGTGGGTGTTTGGTGAAGTACGATGGATTAACGGATTAACGTATGTCTTTATTGGATGCGATCACCCAAGGTCTTCCGATCAAGTCGCCTGATAGATGGGTGGCTGAGGATGAGACCGCACTTGGTCGCATCACAAAGGACATCCATCAAGCCGATGTTTTGCAAGCCTTTCATGTCGGAACGCCTCCAAAGTTTGAAATCAGTCCCCATAGGGCTGCTCACGGTATTGATGCCAGGCTTTGTGATACGAAAATGTTACTTAATCGCGCGACAAGGCGTGCGCGCGGGGCCAGCCGGGAAATTCCACCAAGTTATGAAGATGTGAGAAAGTCTTTCAAGGATGAGGTGGCCCCACCGCTCTCGCTCATCGCAAGACAGCGTGTTCGCTATGCGCAATTGTTTCGTGAGGTTGAAGCTGCATTGCATGCGCATTATAGCCGTTCAAGTGCTACCGATCCGTTTTTGCGAAGCGATACGTGTTGTGACTTTGAACATCCAAGTGTTCGCAAAGTAGCAGAAGAGATCCTTGCGTCTGTGGGGGGAGAGCTAGGCAAGATCCCTCCTCATCGTCTCGCGGCGGCATGTTTTGACTGGGTGAAGGATAGCATTCATTACGAATTGGCGGGTTGGCGACGCAGTGCGAGTACGGTGATTGAGTCGGGGGCTGGAAGTTGCTCCAGCAAAGCACTTGTTCTTGTGGCATTGTTTCGATTTTTTGGTTTTCCAAGCGGTATGGCCGTGATGCCTGTTCGGCATCCTGGATATCTTGGGACGTGCTTGGGGCCGCTTGGCTTTGTATACGATTCGCTCAAACCGAGCACGCATTATTACGCGATGGTGGAATTACCCAATATCCATGGAAAGCCTGAGTGGCATCGTGTCGATCCCTCGGACGACAGCTTGCTTGCACAAAGTCTTGCGCCTAATAACTGGTCGGCAACACAAGATCTGTGCTGGGACGGGACTGGAAATGCATTGCTGTCTTTTCCCCCAGGTTGTTTGCCAACGCACGAACAATGGATGGAATTGTTGGCGATATCGGAATGCTCCGATGAAATTTCTCGTGTGATGGCCTCTTGGAGTGCCGTGGGACCCGTGGCTGATGTTGGGCAATTGTTGGGTGGTCGTGTGCCAGACAAAAGCCAAATCAATATTCGTGCAGCACAGAAGGTGTTTGATAAGGTCATCCAAAACAATAAGCTGGAGATGCTTATTCAAGGCACGGTTCCAAAGGAAGAGATCGAAATTTGGGTTGATGATGTATTAAACGATCAAAAATCTAAAGTTGCTGCTGCGGCCCACCTGGTAGGTATTGATGTTGATGGTTTTAAGGAATACCTCGCCGATCCTGCGCCTCATTTACGATCCCGTGAACCGTCGCCCATTCAAAATACCATGGAAACGACGGCCCAGTATTGGCAGGACGTCGCGAACAAAGCCGCGATTCAATTGGATGTTGCGCATCGACCATTTCCGGGTATGGCCAAGCAGATCGTGAATGCTCTGACTGATCGGTTTGTGCACGCCCGAAAACCACTCAGCGATGATCCTCAAAAAATTGTAGACCACGTGGTCCGTGAAATGGGATCTGTGGTGGGTGAGGGACCCCTTTCGTTGCTAAAACCTTCGGATTTAAGATCATGGGCAGAATGCGTGCAAGGGATTGCCCGCGATCTCTCATGGACGCAGGGAATGCTGCATGAACAAAAAACGGCCGCTGAAGTGTCGTTGTTTTGCGGTGCATTGGTGCGCGATCCCGAGGTACGATCCTTGCTCAATGGTGCTGCACGCAGTGAATGGATAGCGCGTTTGCGTTTGCTTGGAGCCAATCAACCCACGACACCTGCGTTGCAAGAAGCGCGGACCAAGTTGTTGTTGTGTTTGTTGACGGGAGATCCCGATGAGGTGACACATCGATTGCAGTCCCCTTGGCTTTTTGCGCATGAAATGTGGGAAAAAGACCAAGCGATCTATGCGGCGTTGGGCGCAACGGTACAGGACCTGATGCGTTGGTCGCGTGAAGTGGTTGAACCTGCAATCCAGGTGAGTTTGAATCTTGCGATTGATATGCACAGATCGGTGCGTGATCATGCATTGCCACCTTTCGAAGAAACATGGGCGTCTGTTACGGCGTTTCAGGAATATATTCAGGCTCATGTAGAACAGCCTGATGGAAATCGATTGGATGAATTGCTTGATGATCGTGCCGTGTCATGGTCTCGGGAGAACAGTGGCTTACAGCCCGAACCTTTTGATTTGCTGTTGGGTAATCATCCTGCGCATGATGATAAAATAAATGGACTTCTGGCGAAGCATCTTTCAAACTTTTATTGCGAGGTGTTCACGCGAGGTGTTCACGTGGCCAAGTTGGGACCCTTGATCGCGCATCATCGCGCACTTTTTCAGTTTCCACACGCAGATCGTGATCTGTTGCGGTTTGTGTATTGGCTTGACGGCAGTGGTAAATTTGAGGTTGCGTCGTTGTTGCTGCAGCGATTGTCTGATGACATGTCGGGGTACGCCACATTTGGTCATTGGCAAGAATGGAACGGTGGATTTGGTGCTTTTGCCAAGCAAATCATTGTTCCCATTCGTCAGACGCTTGACCAAAAACATCGTGGACAAAAATCACCGGTTCGTCATTTTGAATGGGTGGGTGAGGCCATGGCTGAGATGCGCGGAAAGATACCAGGGTCGTTTAATGCTATTTTTTCTCACCCTGTAACATGTCAGGCTGTGAGTCTGTGGGCGAAGCAGCATTCAGATCATGAGGATCTCGATTTTGCAGGACAGGTGTTTGTGCGTTGGGAAAGTTGTTCCAAAGAGATATTTAGTTAGCATGGAGCGCGGGCATCCTGCCCGCCCATAAAATTCTGGAAATATAAGCGGGCAGGATGCCCGCGCTCCAAGACTAGGATGTTAGCGGCGTTTTCTTCGGAACTCGTTCATGAGGGCGACACCCAAGGCCAGTACGAGAAGACTTGGACCTGGTGTTTGAACACAGCCCCCTGCACGGAGAATTTTATCGACACTGCTTTGTTCGTGTGAAGCAGTGACAGTGGTTTCTACCACGGGTTCAGAGGCAGCATCACTTGCGATGGTCACAGGCGTAGGCGCGAGATCTAATCGTGTCATGTATTGTTCTGTTTTTCGTGCGCGAAATTCCACGAGATGTTCGCCTTCGGTTTTAAGGTGAGGGCTTTGAATTTCAAGTGTGCCGTCAACAGGCTGTGTAAATGCATGCCACATGCCGCCAGCAACACGGTATTGATACTCGTAACCCTCAGACGCGCGGGGTACGGTAAACAATGCACGTCCGTTGTCGATGGATCCAAACGTGGGCGCCATTATCATTTGTAGGCTGGTGCCAGCAGGTGGAGGAATGTAACAGGCCGAGTTGTAGGTGTCGTGTTCGTCTTCAGGGGTGCAGAGTGTGAGATAAAGTGCAACAAACGTGTGGCCGTCTTCACCATACACACGGTGCACCGTATTGATACGGGTGGAAAGCGAGACACCGAGTTGCTCTCTGAGTACACCACTGACGTCGACGGGAAATTTAAGCTGGTCTCCCGCGATACCTAGTCCTAGATCGAGCAGGCCCGAAAACATGCTGCTTAGATCAGCTGCGGGTGCAACTTCGTTGTACACCTGTTTGATGTTGGTGATTTGGGGTTCCTCAACCAATGCAATTTCAAGCGCATTGGCGGGTGAACGATCCACCTTCAGCTTAAGAGACAAATCGGCGGTGAGCTCTGCAAGCCGCGTGTAGCTTCCATCGATCCAGTAGTAGATCCCCAATCCGAATCCTGTGCTTGTGATCTCAAGGAGAGGATCCATGACGCCGTTGGGGAGAAGTGCATTGCGTCCAATGCGAATGTTGGGAGGTCTGTTCATAGAAATGGTGAGCAACAGGGGCGCATCTTGGTGCGTTATTTCTGTAACACCTGCGGAGGAAAATCTGAGCAGTGTTGCATTGAGGATCAGCTGACCGTTTAACATGCGATCCAAGCTATGGGCATCAAGTGCGAGGCAGAGGTAACCCGACGCAAAGAAGTTCCACACGGCCTGTTGGATGGTCGCTTCGCTTAAATGTGCTGCGATGTGATAGGGTTCGAGTTGTGCACGGCCACGTCCATCGATCACATCGACGTAACCTGTGTGTTCTGGGGCGGTTCCTAACATCGCCATGATATCGGGTGCAGTGGCTCCCATGGCACAGGGCACGCGACCCGAAGCGCCTAAACCGATATCGCCTGTCATGCGCAAGCCACGTCCTCGACTGCCCACAGCGCCTGCGATGGTGGGATTGGCACCAAGTCCTGCAAAGAGATTCACAGGCCGTGCCCGTGCAAGAAGTGGCGTGATGGCCTTGGCATCGATCATGCCTTCGACGGCGAGGGCTGTATCGCCTAACGCATTGTCTAAAAGTTCATTGACGGTATCGGTGATGATGGGGGCGACTGCATCAAGAAGGGGTGGAATATAATTGGCGAGAAAGCCACCCAAGTTGCCAATGGCATCGTAAAAACCACATGTTCCTGTGCATGCGCTACCGCTGCATACCGAATCGTGGCATCTGCCAGGCGTGCCTATGGGTGTTGCGTCGTTGCAGGCCAGCACATCGAACCCGAGAATGCTGTCTGTGTTTTCGAGATCGGGATCGTCGAGTTTGAGATTCTCCAACGCAACGTTGAGGCGTCGCGCGGAACCTTCTCCTTGCACTCGGATTCGAAGATCGACGGCAAAATAGGGAATATTGAGCGCGGCCAGACCTTGGCGATCGACCAAATGGCATACCGATTGGGAGCCAAAGAGCGATGATGCAAAAACGAGATCAAGATAAAGACCAAAATTGCGTGCTTCAATGCGTAAGCCCGGTCGATTTTGTGCATCGGGAACGAGCCAACGTGCGGTGCTTATGCGTCCAAGCTGCGCCAAATCGATACTGAGTTTTGATGTTTCCGTTTTTTTGTCGGCAGGGCATGGATTTGTATTGGGGCCCAGGCAGCCATCACGAAAGCTTACGCCGCCCACACTGATGGCGGATTCATCGATGGCAATATGAACTCGATCGCCATCATGGGTGATATTTGCGCCGAAACGTCCACTGTCGACCATGGGGCCGACGATCAACGCAAGGTTAGAACGCAAAAAATCAACAGCCGATTGCGTGACCTGTGCACCCACCGTATCGTTGAGGACTTCCCCAGCTTCGGGGGCTGGGGATGGGTACGTCGCAGGTTGAATCGGACTTGGGCCATCACCGCCACATCCGGCCAATACAAGCAAAGCGAATAGTACGTTTTTTTGTTTTCTCATCAAACGCGCATGCCTACCTTGGGATACACCTTATCGGAATTCTTCCTAAATCGCTAGACCACGTCGATCGTTGTATAACAGTCTTGACCTCCTGCGGTGCTGGAGTAGTCTGTAGGCACGAGGGCGATATGGATCCACAGGATAACGCACCAGTTACCTACATCGACACCCCACGTGGGCTGAGCAGGTGGGTTAAGGTGCTTGAAAAAGCCGATGAAATTGGGGTCGACACCGAAGGTGACTCGATGCACCATTATCGCGAGCGTGTGTGTCTTATCCAAATGACGGCCATGGGGCAGGATGTGATCATCGATCCCTTGGCGCTTCCCGATCTGTCGTCCTTGACCGATGTATTTGCTGACGACCAAAAAATTAAAATATTCCACGATGCTTGTTATGACCTTATCGGTTTGCGGCGGGATTTTGGTTTTGAGGTAGCTGGAATTTTCGATACCATGCTGGCCTGTCGTTTTTTGGGCTATGCGCGTTTCGGTTTGGCAGCGCAGCTCAAAGAGTGCTTTGATCATGAGGCCGACAAGCGCTTTCAACGCTCCGATTGGACACGGCGCCCTTTGTCCGAAGAACAAATTACATACGCGCGTTACGATACCCACTACCTTCCTGCTTTGCGTGCACATTTGTCTGAGTCATTGGAAAAAGCGGGCCGACTTGCGTGGGCCGAAGAAGATTTTACACGATTGCCCGAGCAAACACGCAGTATGGCAGGACGCGCGATCGGTGAGGATCTGGATCGTGGATTTTGGCGCGTGCGTGGCGTGAAAGCACTATTGCCGATCCAAAAGGGCAGGGTGCAGAAATTACATGCTTTGCGCGATGCCGTGGCCCAGGCATTGGATAGGCCACCCTTTCGGGTGATTTCCGATATGGTCATGTTGCAATTGGCCATGGATCCACCGAAAACGCCCGACGATATAGCACCAAGGCGTGGTCTTAGCCGCACGCTGATGGATAGGTATCGCCAAGATGTTTTTGATGTCATCACCCAAGCGGAACCTTTGTATGGCAAGCCTCCCCAGGGTTCAGGACGTCGTCGTGTGGGTCGTCCTAGCGATCCTGAATTGCGTAGTCGTTTCGATAAATTGCGTGATTTACGGCGTAAGGTTGCGTCGGGGTTGGGGCTTGATCCAGAAGTTCTTTTAGGCAATGCAGCGCTCGATATCCTGACGCGCAAACCCCCTACAAGCATGGATGATCTGAAATCACGTCTTGATTTGGGGATATGGCGGCAGCCGCTTCTTGCGGTGCCCATCGTCGAATGTTTTCGTCAAACGGAAGTGCCGCAAACCACAGAAGAAAGCTAAGAAGCTAATTTGCGGCCCACACCGGTTTTGCGACAAAATCACTGAATGGACCAACAGAATACATTGTCAAAGTCAGATCCTATCCTCTTGACGGGGTGTGCGGGTTTTATTGGACACCATACAGCGGCGCATTTGATTGCACAGGGGCATCGGGTTGTGGGCCTCGATAACTGCAATAACTATTATGATCCGAAAATCAAACACAAAAACTTAGAACTCTTGCGTGGCATGAAGGGCGATTTTTCATGCGAGATCGGGGATATTCGTGACACGGCGCTTGTGTCGCGCATGTTTAAAACCCACAAGCCCGCGACCGTGATCCATCTTGCCGCCATGGCGGGTGTACGTGCTTCTATTGATGACCCGACATTGTACACCGATGTGAATGTCACGGGTACCATGAATATTTTGAACCAAGCGGTACTTCATGACGCGCAGCATGTAGTGTTTGCAAGCACTTCGGCTGTTTATGGCAATACGACGACCATCCCTTTTACAGAGGATGATATTGGGATCATGCCTGTGAGTCCCTACGGTGCCAGCAAGCTTGCCACAGAGCATCTGGGATCATGCTGGAATTATGTGCATGGCATCAACACCACGGCGTTACGATTTTTTACGGTCTATGGTCCGCGCGGCAGGCCCGATATGATGATGCTGCATTTGCTCAACAGCATACTTACAGGGAACGAAGTCCCCTATCACAATGGGGGTGAGATGTACCGCGATTGGACATACATCGCCGACATTGTCGATGGGATTGTGCGTGCAGCGGCAAGACCTGATGGGTTCCAAGTGTATAATTTAGGTCGTGGTGAGCCAGTACGTTTGGGTGATGTGGTCGAGATGCTACGTGCGCTTACGGATCGATCGCCCAATTTGCGGCCGATCCCCATGCCCAAAGTGGATATTTTCAAGACCCATGCCGATATTTCACGTGCACGCACACACTTAGGCTACGCGCCGTCGGTTTCTGTGACCGAAGGTTTGGAAGCGATTGTGGAATGGTTTTGCAGGGAGCATCCGGAGATTAAAACGAAGGCATCGTAGGGGCACCTTGACAGGCCGGGGGTGGTGCCGGGTATTCACCGTTACTTTTTTGGCA
>SYDY01000045.1 GCA_005801425.1 Bdellovibrionales bacterium
AGGTAGTGCTCTACCACTGAGCTACGCGCCTAGAAACTATTTTCCACGATAAAGTGGTACTTTGATTCACACCGACGCTAATCGCCGACATTTCCCCCAAAGCCCGTGTAGGATTACATTTTTTGAGATCTCTCTGTCAAGACGAAAGAAAATGAGGCATATGAGGCAGATAAAGCGAGTGGGCATATTTATGTTACGATGATGTCCCTGTAAAAAAGAAATAACGTTGTTATGCTGGCACGATGAATGGAATAATTACTGTTCGCACGAATTTATTAAGACGCGCCGCATTAAGCCTTTGGCTATTGATTCCGTGTGCCTGCAGTTTTGAATCAACAAAAAACACCACCCAAGACACCCCGCCAGTCAATTCTGCACCTTCCCCAGCCATCATCGATCCTACACCGCAACCAACCATTCTCTTTGAAACCCCGGAACCACTTGCTGTGATAAGCACAGATGACTGGCCTGTAAATCCGAAACCTCGTTTGGTCCATTGGAATGGAGATCATGCGCTCGACATCTTGGTGGCAAAGGGGGGAGGCGTTTGGGTTTACCTCAATGCCGCAAAAGCCACCACCATAGAGTTTGAGGAGCCCCAACAAGTGATGGCCGAAGGAAGCCCCATTGAATCAAAGAGCAACGCCGCCGTTGTCCTTATTGATGTCATTGGGGATCCCCAGCTGGATCTTATTCTTACTGAAGATAAAAAAATTACGATCTATGTCGGCATAAAAACTGAGGCAGGAACACATCATTTTTCGGGATCCTCAGTCAGCTATGACCTGCCAAGCGCATTTGCATCATGGATGGACGCAGGCGATATCAATGACGATGGGTTGGTGGATATCATTCGTTGGACTGTTACGGGCACCGTTGACGCCATATTGAACACAGGCACTGCATCTCAACCTGATTTTTCGTCATCACCCCTCGCGATAACAGAACCTCTGTTTTACAATCTGAATCCACGATTGTTTGATTTTAATCAAGACCAAAAATTAGATCTTAGTTTGGGATACAATTGGGGGTTTGTAGAAATACGAACCTTTGCATCAACCCAAACCGCGAGTGTGAATTACACACGTGATTTATTACTCACGATTGACGGTCAACCCCTCAATAGTCACACGCTCACTGTTGATAATGCCATTCAAGAATTTGGAGATCTGGACCAAGACGGTATTTTGGATATTCTTCTCACTGGCCAGAATCACACGCTATCGTGGGCACGCGGATCAGATCCCAAGAATTTGTTTGACCGCATTGATCTGCCCGACAACGCGCGAGGACTCCATGCCTTGATTGCATCCGAGACAATACGAGCGCAAACCGTTCGAACACTGAACACAGCATTGCTTCTTGCAAAATCATCCATTGCGCACAACGCGATAAAGGATGAGGTAAGAGCATGGTTAAAGAAGTATGAATTAGCGGATGATTTTAAAAAGTATAATCCAGATTCAGAAACACTTCTTGCATGGATTGTTGAAACCTTGTCCACCACTGTCGCGGTCAGTGCAGACGATACACACGATGAACGCATATCCGTGGCAGAGACACTTCAACTCCCTGCGCTGCACCGAAAAATTTGGACCGATTTTGGATTGCTTGTTCTTGATAATTTTAGTGCAAGTAACCAACAATTGGAACTCATGTACACTTTCCTAAGCAATATTCCACGGCAGCTATGGCACGTACAAATTACTATCATTGATTCTCTGGGCGGCGGCGAAACTTATTCTGCCTTACGAGGATCAACAATCCGCATCTCTGATACGGCGCTTGGGATTTCCGAAGATTCATTCCCTTCTGATGCCCCCTATCGCGATTCAGCCGATCGATTTCTCCTGATTTTTGCCCACGAGATCAATCACACCGCGTTGGACGATGCATATAGACAGACATGGTCGCCATCGGAGAATGAACGACAAAATGAAATTTTAGCACGTGCGGCAATGCCGTATCATATTGTTTTTCATCGACCTTATTCACGAGGCGTTGATTTGGTGGCTACCAAGCTGGCATGGAAACAAAACAACATATGGGATGGGAACGATGCAAACTGGGATAGCGCATGGGATGCATACTTCGATCGCAATGGAACAGGCGGTGGCAAACTTTCCTGGAAAACCCACTTGCGTGGCAGCATCGCATTTTTCTTGCGCTCCCCACAAGAATCATTTGCTACGCTTGCGAATCAATATTTTGACAATACATTGCTTATGCTTGAAACTGCCGTAAAACGTACCAAAGAAGGATATCCTGGTAATCTCGACCAGTTTTTCTTGATTATGGAATATTACGCCAATGGTGAGCCCTCCGTAACATTTCATGATTTTGATAAGGGCGGCATTTATCACAAGCAAACCGCAGAACTCACCTACGATGCCAACGGTTACGTTCACACGATTGCGGTTTCAGGGAGAATATTTACATTCAATCGCGATGAGCATGGATGGACGCAAGGTGCTTCTGTGACATGCAATTAGGAATAATGTGCTATAGAACGCGTCATGCAACGTCGTTTGTTCGGTGGGATTTTGTCCGTGGTTCTTTTACTTGTGGCTTTTTGGCAAGCGCAGAATACATCCGTACCGCATGATGCGAATGCATCAAACAATGCACCCCCACCAACCCCCACCCGGCCGGAGCCTTCCCTCGCGAAAGCGGGGGTGCCGACCTCCCCCGCAAGCGGGAGAGGATTTAACACTCGCATTGAGAATTTCGCAGAAGCCAAACGGCTTTTGCGCGAATCGATTTATAAAGATAACTACAAAACATTTTACTGTGCATGCGATGTGGATCATGGCCGTGTTAATGTTTCAACCTGCGGATATCAAGCGAACACCAAGAAGCACGGGAACATACGCATTGAATGGGAGCATATTGTTCCTGCCTCCGTGCTTGGCAATTATTTGCCAGAATGGCGTGATGGGCACGTGCGGTGCACCCACCGAACGGGTAAGCATTTTCGGGGGCGTGAATGCGCTGGCCGTGTTTCTAAAAAATTTCAAATGCTAGAAGCCGATATGCACAATTTGGTGCCCGCACTTGGCCCGCTAAATCGTGCACGATCCAATCTGGCCTACGGAGACGTTCCTGGTGAAATGCGATCCTTTGGACGATGTGATTTTGAAATATCAAAAGAACGCGCAGAGCCCATGCCGTCCATTCGGGGATTTATCGCGCGCGCGTATTTGTACATGAATATGGCATATCCTGAGTCAAAAATCATCCACGAAGGCAATCAAGCCATATTCACACGATGGGATCTGGAACACCCACCCGAACCGTGGGAATGCGAACGCAATACGAAGATCAAAAATATTCAGGGGAATGAGAATTCGTTTATTACGAAGCGATGTCCGTAAAACACCCCCACCCGTCGCTTCGCGACGACCTCCCCATCAAGCGGAAGAGGTTATATCTTAGTGCGCATGGCTTTCTGAGACGTCTGAAACCAGTTGTACCGCGACACTGGTGCGGGTATCCACCAAGGGTCCTGGAAATATTCCAGAAACAATCAACAAGACAACCAAGCCCACAAGGGCGAGTCGTTCGCGCAAAAGAAGATCCCACACGTAGCGTCCCTCAGGCGATGGGCCACCAAAAATGCGGAAAAAACAACGAAGTACATTGAAACCGTTGGCCGCTGTTGCCAGGATCATGGCAATCCCCGTCCATGGATGCGCATCAAGCGTACCGTGGGCGATGAGATCTTCGGCCACATAACCGAGTGTTCCAGGCAATCCCACCGAGGCCATACCAAGAATTAAAAAACAGGTTGCCAATATGGGGGCTTGCACACCAAGGCCATAAAATTTTCGCAGATCAATACGATTCACACGTGATTCAATGCATGCGATTGCGAGACCCAAACCTGTCAATGACAATCCCATGGCAATCCACAACACCAACGCACCTGTGATGCCACTGATATTCGCACATTCAAGACCGACCAAGACCAAAGAACTTTGACTTACGACCATCCAGCCATACGCGCGACGCATATCACGCGCGCCAAGCCCCACGACCGCGCCATACAATGTCGCCACAAGTGCAATTTGGCCTACCCAGGGCATTGCTTCAGCACTTGCACTTGGAAAAATGGCAAGCCCTATGCGGATCAAAACAAACAACGAGACCTGAGGTGCTGCAAGAAGCGCGACGGTGGATGTGCCTTCCCTATCTGCAAGAGATGGCATCCACGAATGAAACGGAAACACGCCTTTGCGTATCATCACTGCAATAAGAATGGCAGGAAGAACCCATCGCGGGATGTACGCTTCAATACCATGGGCATCAAGAAGCGATGACGGTGCTAACACCTGCGCATCAACACCCGCTTGAATGATCCCCGCCACACCCGCAATAAAAAGAACGCAACTGAGCACAAGATACGGCACGTGAATGTGACCGCCAAGGCTCCACATTGTGTGCCGTGAAGGCAAAAGAGGCATCAGTCCGATGACCCATGCCACCGCCACTAAAATCAAATCCTCACTCAAAAACAACAGCCACACCGCGCACAATTGCCACAAAATAATTCCAATTCGCGCGGGCGTCATCAGCGCACGCGGTGTCGCCAACAAAGCTGACAATGATAAGATCGATGCAAACGGCAAAAGCAATGCATTCAGTGAATCCACGGCAAGCAAAGGCTCTTCATGAAAACCGATCACGCGCAATGGATCGACCCACGGGGTCGGATTCATGACATTGTAAAACAAGATAGTGGCAACAATACCTGCGATCGTAAACAGAGACGCAACCACCACCGCAAGCTTACGCGCAAGGCGTGGATCGGAGCCACGCCCGATCACAATCGCACAGAACAAACCGAAGGCTAGAAAAGCACTTAACCACGGCCATTCTAAGGTTCGGTACATCATGGCTCAACCCGCTTTGCATCGATATTTCCCGCCCAACGTTCTTCAATGCGTTCCAAGGACCCCGCGATTTTCATGAGTGGCCCCACGAGCGTGCTTTGCACGACCGCATCCATATCGCATCCACGCATGGCGGCCGTGTATAGCCATCGACGCAAACGCATGGGAAACAAAAATTCATATTGCCCCCCCCCTCGACTCAGGTCACTGCCTCCCGTCGCTGCTTTAAGACGGTTGAATTCGCGCAATACGGTCGCGGAACGCAAAAACTGAAGGGTACGCAATGTTGCGTGTCCTCCCATGTGCAGCAAAGCAAAGAAATGGAATCCAAATCCTATTTCGACAAAAATAAGCCCAACCTGTGCCATGGCCGAATAGGCAAGTTGATTTTTTACATCACATTGCACGCGGCCAACCAACGTACCGTAAATCGCCGTTAAAAGACCAATGACCACAATACTCACCATGGTGATCGCGGATCGTTCAAGAAGCGGCGACATACGCAGCAGCAAGTAAGCGCCCGCATGAATGGAGATCCCACCGTAGAAAATGGCACTTGAGGGTGTCGGGCCTTCCATGGCACGCGGCAACCAATTACCAAACGGGACTTGGCCCGACTTACCCATGGCAGCAAGCAAGAAAAGAAGACCAATCACATGGAGCGGCGCAGTGGGGATATCAGGAAGCCCCACAGGCCAATGGGCATGGGTAAATACCAAATCAAATTCAGCCGTGTGTGCGTAGTGATGAAGCAAAATAGCCCCAACCAACAAGCCCACATCGCAGATCCGATAAACGGCAAACGTACGCAAACCATTGAGAACCGGCTCTTTACGATGTTGGAAAAAACCGATCAACAACGCAGAGGAAAGACCCACCAATTCCCAACCTGCAAAAAGCAAATCGATGGTACCTCCCATGGCGAGGCAAAGCATCCCAACTAAAAACATCAACATCAAAAGAAAAAAACGTGCATAACCACTTTCATGATGTAGATAGCTTCGCGAAAACCGCCCAACAATGCCCGTTAGTATGCACGTGAGAAGAACAAAGGGCATGGACAACCGATCGATAAGAAAGACAATTTCAAATTCATAGTTGGCTGCGATAAACCACGCGCCGAGATCCACAACCACCTGATCGGTATGATTGAACATCATCGCCATGGAAATGGTGATTGCTGCAAGCAATGATCCCAACTGCGCTGTGCCTGAAATACGCGAGATCATTAATTCTGAGGGTCTTCGCTGTATAAGTAAGTTGGCACCAAGCCAGAGAAAAGCAAGCGTAGGAAGAAGCAAAATGGTGATTGCACATGCGGTAAAAAATTGCTCTGTGCTCATGGCGAAACTCCTGCCGATCTTTCTGGTCGCGCAATGGCACTGCGTACAATACTAACACCCAGATTTTCACGATGTCCGAAATACCAATCTTGTGATCGCGCAATGGAAGGAAGTGGTTTTCCTCCACTCACCGTGCCGAACGAACCATGGGTATATTCTGAGACAACGCCTGTATCTGGGTCAATCAATGCAAGCTGAACCCACCGATTGGAGATCGCACGACCCACCGCGGGTTGCCGTTCAGCAACACGCGCAATGGTTGCAGGGGTACCTTCTATAATCACGAGAAGCCGCATAGGCTCGTGAATTTCGACCATTTGCCATGGAAACCCTGTACGAAGATCGCTCATGGGGCCATTCATGACCCCAATCAAACTCGTCACATTATGGGGAAGTTTGGAGCCTGCGCCGTAGCGTTCGTTGTCGATATAGGAAAGTCCGTATTCAAGATTAATATTCATTCCAACGGGACCCATGGCGGCAAGAAGGCGAGAAATAATTTCCGCATCATGATCGATAGTCGGGTCGTAGGACACCAAAAACGCGCGACGATCCAAAAATAAACCGCGTGTTAAGGATCGCCTTCCAAATACACACATCGCATTGCTTGCATTGCCATATTCGGCACGGGGCTGGGCAAGATCTTCGGCGCGGCCCTCGGCCGCAATCAATGTTTGTTCATCAGAATAATCGAGAGGAACATTTTCAAAACGTCGACATCGTTCGTGGGCATTTTGCATGCGTGCACGATCAAATGACGATTTTAAATACGCAAGATCTTCATGATGTGATGCAGGCACGTTTTCAAGATCAAACCACGAAATACTGTCGTTGCATGTGTCGTGATAGCCCGCCACAAACACCGTGGATCCGGGGATGGTGATACCTCGTTGTGCGAGAATTTCACGCACCTTTTGTTTGTTCGCCATGAGTGCAAACAAACGCGCATTGGGGCCACCTTTGCGACCCGCGCATGCAGCACATTCGTAAGCCGATTCAAAAGGATTGTTCAGACTTGAGGATCCATGCCCAATCATGGAAATGATCCGTGCAAAACGGCGTGTAAGGCCTATATCTTGGAGAACACGTTCTACACGGTTGGCCATTTCCTCACTGGTAAATCCGGGAAATAGCGCCAAAGATCCCCGTTCTTCCGCATCGCGCTGAAGCGCAAGTTGTGTTTGAGGTTTAGGGAAAAATGATTTTTGAAACCAACGATTAAGACGACTGACCAGATGTGGATGCAATATTCGTACAGACATGGGTACAATCGCCAAAAGTCCAAGGCCACATGTGGCAAGCCATCCACGAAGTAAACCGCGTGAACCCACAAAAAAGTTAAGAAGTAAGGTGGCAATCACACGGCGACGTGCAAGATAACGTCTTTGTTTTGTGCTATCGTCACCTTCCATACTGAATTCACGCACTTCGTGTTCGGGTTTTTGAACCACAGGACACAAGGGCGCATGATATCCATCGTCAAGTCCGCGATACGCGACTGCCACACCAAAAAATCCACCGGTCCCATGCGTTTCTATATCGTGCGAGATCTCTTCAAGATAACGGCGCAAAGACTCTTCGCGCGCATCAATACAAAAAACCAACTGAAGCCTGGGCGGCGGAAGATGTTCAAGAGAAGGTGTGACTGTTTTTCGATACGTTCCTATGGCTTGCAATATTCCCCTGCGATAATGGCACTCAAACGCCAAATGCCAGATCCTCCGACGTTCAACGTGATCAAAAACACGGATCTCATCTGTCACTTCCCTGATTTCTTGATCAGAAAGGTCAAGCAGATTCGGTGTGGAAATGCCGAGATCTTGGGCCACCTGGAACAAAGAAAATGCTTCCACACGACGTGGATCGGGGATAACCCGAAGAACCGATGCATCCGGTGTTGTCCACAATGCAGCCGCAGTCCCCACATGATCAAATTCTTTGTGTGCAAGAACCAACGCCGCTGCATGATCAAACAACAACCGAACTGCCATAAATTCAGAAAACTTGCAGGGTGGACAGTGGTCTGGTGCAAGCTCTGGCTCACGCTGAAGCCGTCCAATCATGCCTCCCCAACCAGGAAGCGCAAGGGCTGTCTCTTGGATCACCATAGGCCACGACTCCTGCGGGTAACCCATGGCCTGTAAGCTCACAACGATGGACGCTTCTGCACCCAATTCTGCATGGTTGTTTTCACGCAATATTTTGCGCAGCTCGTGCCACAGCGGCGCCACGGCATGGGGACCTTTAAGGATCACATGCTGCATCGCTGCAAGAAGACCCAATGCCGCATCGGGCATGGGCCAGTAGGCAAGACCTTGATCTAAAAATGAAGCCAATATGGGAACAAGAACTTCATGAACCATATCATCGAGATCACGCCTTGTGATGTCAAATAGTAAATCACGTATTCTGACATGATTTTTCTTCGCATCGTTTTTTCTTGGCGCAACACAGGACGCAACCCTGTACGTGCAAGCAGCCCACAAACTGGCCACTGTGCATGCTTGCGGTTGTGAACGCAGGGCCGATGCAATACCATGCGCCGTAGGCTCCGCACCAAGCCATCGGCGTACGAGTTCCTTAGGGTCCATGCGATAGAAATGATCACGAAACAGCAATGCGGGATCGTCATGGGTATGAAGCTGCACCGAAAGCCAGGACGATGTTTCGGCGATCACCGCACGATTGGCCACTGGATCGAGATCCGGTAAAAACCAGCGAAGCAATCCGAATTCTTCAAGCTGCCAGGTAATCGAATCATCGTCGGGCTCAATCAGTCCGCGATGCAATAAAGCCCGGCGAAGCTCACGTCTTGAAAAACGCCCCCCAAGCAAAAGATCATCACCATGGGCATCTTCTGAAAAATCGCGGGAGAGGATCGCTTCGAGATCCGTTTTATCAATACGCCCTTCTTTGAATTTTTCGCGGTACCAACTTTCGGGCATATACGGCTCACCACGAAACGTTTGAGAAGCCTTGATCGCCGCTTTTTCAAAGGGCAAGTGCTCGAAAGCTTCCCATATATTGTGGTGCACAAAGACACCAATGGGCCCCTGAGATGGGAGAAGCCGCACCGCATCGGCAAGGGCTTTGTTGATGGTTTCGTGAGCCGATGATGACATTACGCACGCCTCCTCCGTTTGAACCCTGCCCACACCGCATGCACCACAAGTCCTGCCGCCACGCCTTTAAGCAAATCGGTCGCAAGGATCATCGCAATCGTCACGATAAAGGGCAAAAAGGCATGCCATCCATCTTCCCACATTTCTCGGAACACTTTAGGCGACGTCAGTTTAAAACCAATGGCAAGAAGAATGGCCGCCAAACATGACAGTGGAATACGATTGAGAAGTGTTGGTATGAACACCACGCACAATAATAACAAAAAGCCATGCACGATCGCAGAAAGCCGCGATTTTGCGCCAGCGTGGATATTGGATGAGCTGCGGACTATCACGGAAGTGACAGGCAATCCGCCCAACAATCCAGAAGCCATATTTCCTACACCTTGGGCGCACAACTCGCGATTGGCGGGTGATTTTCTTTTTTTAGGATCCAATGAATCCGTTGCCGAGAGATTTAAAATGGTTTCAAGCGATGCCACCAAGGCGAGCGTTACCGCTGGCAGGATAATACGTGGACTTGTCAGTGACGAAAAATCGGGCCGGTACAACTGATTCACAAAATCACCAAAGTGCGCGGTGATGGGCACTTGAACCAAATATTTTTCCGCAAGCGTCCATGCGGTGGATCCGTGAAAAAACAAGGCGAGGATCCATGAACAAAAGACGCCCAACAGAACGACCAGCAACGCCACAGGTATAAGCGAACGCGAAAAACGTGGCATATAAGGCCACGCGATAATCAGTGCCAACGATAAAAAACCAATAACCGTGGATCCTTCATGCCATCCTTGGCTTTTGGCATATCCAATCAAATACGGCGTTTGTTTGATGATCAAAATCAGCCCAATGGCGGCAAGCAAGCCTGTGATCACACTTTTGGGAACATATGCAATCAGGGCACCAGCACGTGCCAGTCCCAAGATCATCTGCAACACACCGGCAAGGATCAAGGCTGCCAAAAAAATATTAAAAGATCCCAACGCATCAATTTGGGTCGCAACGACCGCGGTGAGCCCCGCAGCAGGACCACTCACGCTGGTATGTGAACCGCTCAATGCGCCAACGACAATTCCCCCCACGATGCCTGCCACAAGGCCTGCAAGTAACGGTGCACCGGAAGCCAAAGCAATGCCCAAGCAAAGTGGAAGTGCTACCAAAAAGACGACAAGGCCTGCGCTAAGATCAGCGATCAGCGGATTTTTTGTTTCTGTATTCATGTTTTAGACCTTACAGACGTGACCCACAAAGCAAAAGTAAACTTTAGATAGCAGGACATCCCCCCCGCACATAAAACGGGGTCATAAGCGAATAGGATGCGTTTTTAAGAAATGGGCGGGCCGCGGGGATAGCCCACCACGGAGGTGCGGCTTATGGGAGATTGTCGTTCAATCGGTGTTTTGAGGAAGTAAAACAGTGAATTCGTAGGGACAGGCTGTAAAACAACATCAACACCATGCGCATGCACACGGCGGCGTTTCTCTTCTTCTTTTTCGCTTTTTTCTTCGATGTCGCACAGTCCATCAAGAACATGTACAGATTGTTCGCATTGTAGCGCCGGTTCGCGAACCGACCTTGTCTCTGCGGGCGCTTCACGAAGCGCCCCTACAGGGACACATAGCATGATGATGTACAGAAGACCGTTCAAAGCAATTTGAGTGTAATGAAAGAAAGATCAAACAGCAAGACATGGGTTTAAATAGGCTATCGCGATAAAGTTTGTGCATACACGAACACCGTTCCGTTAAACCTATCCAAATCTACCCGGGGGCAGATCCGGTGTTAACTTCCTGCTTCTTCGATGGTGGTTTCACCGAAACCTTGCGGCTTCGGCCAGAGCCCCCATCTCCACAGGCTGTCGCCATGAAACTCACG
>SYDY01000046.1 GCA_005801425.1 Bdellovibrionales bacterium
TGCAATGTCTTCAATGCTGATCCCGCATGGCGACGCTCAACCGGATTAGAAACAACAACTTCTAATCCTTGCGGTCCTCCATTTACATAAACGCTAAAACGTGCGGTATTTGAATCATTCCAAGCCCCATACTTCACAGCATTTTCCATCAATTCACCAGCCACCATCGCAATGCCTTCAATGCTATCGTACTGCTTAAAAGCTACGCCAAGACAATTAAGAATCGATGACCTTAAAAGTTCGACATGCCGCCACTCATTAAATGCAGGTACTTCTAAGTTAAATATGGCCGGGAGCATGTGTTGGTTCCTCCTGTGCAATTCCAATTATTTCAAGAGCGCTATCGTCGCCAGCAAGCACATTCAACGCTTCAAAACTCGCGCGTTGCCAATGCAATGAACTGTTATAAATCAATTGCAAATGGATACTTCGAGAACGTGCCAATCGTACAAGTTGAACGATCGCGGTGATCGTCGATGAATTGAAATGTTCGATATGCTCAAAATGAAGCACGAGATGCCGTGCTTGATCCACACAAACGCTCAAAACGGATTCAAAATACGGCAAAAGAATGGCGCCAGGATTTCTTGCATTGCTTTTACCATACAAATCTAAACGCATAAGTCCATCGACAGAGGCATCGGAAGTAATTTTGAGGTCGCCGTCTTCAATTGTCAGCATGGCTCTTCCTCATTGTTAAGATGGTTCTAAAAAAGTCACATCTCTATGGTCCGACCGAACTCACGCCACGTCAAGTACGAATAGAAAATTATACTTGACCTATCAGACGTTCGTTTTTCCAACTTCGTGGTACCGCCCAAAAATGTGGTAAAGTAGCGATTAAGAATGACAACATCTTCCGAAATATCCGCACCTTCACTCGGCGAAGGTCATGTTGAACCGCTCAAAGGCCTCGATATTTTTATGGGCGGATTTTGTGTTATCAGTTTTTTAACGTCAATTGTTGCTTGGAATTTGGGTTATACCAGTACGGCGTCACCCATCAGTATTGCACTATTTCTCATCACCAATCTTTTAATCAGTCAAATTTCGTTTCGATCACACGCACCTTACAAAGTTGAAATAGGCCGAGCCATTGCAGGCGCAATCATCGCACCTGGAACGTTTCTTCTTGTTGATGGCTGGATGACAGGATGGTGGCCTGGGTTTCTAATCATGTGTCTCGGTGGATGCATTATTCTGGGCCTTCTTACCCAGAAACCTTTTTTCGGAGCACTTCTTGTTTTTTATTACAGTGTCTTATTTTTTCTCACTGCATACTTCGGGAACAACAGTACAAGCACATACCAATTGGCCATGAACATCGCTGTGATTGCCATGGTGGGCCTTACATTTTCACAAACTATGTCGTTGCTAGGACAATCGCTTCACAAAGAATACCTACAGCGTATTGAACTTAAAAAGACGAAAGATGCCCTGTTTGCTGAAATGGCCGTTGCACAAGAAATTCAAACACTTCTTCTTCCACGTTCCCCCACACTGCCATACGCTTTGGTTACAGGAAAAATGGTTCCTGCAACAGAAGTCGGTGGTGATTATTACGACGTCATTAAAACCCCATCTGGACGTCATTTTATCGCCATCGGTGATGTATCAGGACACGGCGTCACATCTGGCCTTACCATGATGATGGCACGTGCAAGCCTTGTAGGTGCGCTAGAATCGCTCCCCAATGCCAATCTGGCAACAATTTATCAAATCGTAAATCAATGTCTCATGGATAATTTAGAACGCATGGCACTCGACTTGTACATGACCTTTGCTTTGATTGAATATGAACCTGGAGGTATCTTTCGATCAGTAGGAAAACATCTTCCGTTTTTTATTTACCGGCGAAATGAAAATCGCATTGATGAAATTGAATTGCGGGGTACATGGCTCGGTATTATCGAAAAATTACCCCAAGAAAAACTTCCAGAGATAGAATTTTCTCTCCGCGAAGGAGATCGCCTGTTTCTCTATACCGATGGGAGTGTTGAGCATTTCAATAACAACAACAGCGAAATGTTTGGTAGTCACCGACTTCACGATCTGATCTTGAATGGGAAATCAGATAGCGCAGCAACACTCATCGAAAATATTTTAACATCCTTGCGCGATCATAGCCCCGTTTTTGAAGATGACGTAACTTTTCTTGTAGTGGATATGGGTACGGCGTAGACGCAATTATCCCATCACCACCCCACCCCCAGCATGAAACACATTGCCCGTGCTGTAGGTGGCTTGTGTAGCCACCCAATAAATCATCTCTGCAACTTCATGGGCACTTGCTATCCGTCCCATAGGGACACGTTTCAGAAGCATATTTTTTTGTTCATCCGTAAGATCTCTCACCAAATCAGTATCGATGACACCAGGTGCCACTGCATTGACACGTATGCCACGCTTAATGCCCTCAAGGGCCAGTACTTTCACAAGACCTATCAGTCCGTGTTTGGAAGCAACGTACGCCGATGCCCCCGCATGCCCCATAAACGACGAAGCCGATGCCACATGCACAATGCTACCACCACGATCCCCCATGCATCGCAGCGCAGCCCGCGACAGATAAAATGGCCCATTTAAATTCGTGCCCATTACAGCATCCCAATCCGCATCTGTGGTGCGCGATACCAATGCACTTACTTGAATACCTGCATTACCAATCACAACATCAAGCGATTGATACTTTTCGTGTGCTTCATCAGCCAATGCCTCAACCTGCACTGGATCACGAATATCAGACTGAACACACAACACGCTTCCATTTTTGGATTCAATCTCTCTTTTTAAATCCTCGGCGAGATCACGGTTTTTGAGATAACTTGCCACCACATGGTAGCCGTTTTCTGCAAACAGAATTGCCGTCGCCTTACCAATGCCACGCGTTCCGCCGGTGACTAAAACTGTTTTATCCATTCCATTAGCCCGCGTGTTTCGGCCGATTAAGAAGTTCACGAAAAACAGCCAGCTCACGATGCCAACTTGCCGATGCGATAGGATCGCTATGATCATGCAAAAGACTTTTCATGGCAGCCACACCTTTTCTCGGCATCTCAAAAAATTTACGGCAGATCCCATCGATCTCCTCGTCAATATTGGCATTGGATGCCAATACATGTGCCAAGCCACATGCATAAGCATCCTGCGCATTCATGGTACGCAATCCCAAAAGCAATGCTTTCGCACGCGATGATCCCACAGCCTCAACCATGCGAGCCACACTTCCCGCAGTGGTTGTCCATCCATGATTGACCTCAGGAAAGCCAAAGACTGTGTTGCTTTGACACACGATAAAATCGCAGTGCAATGCCAACTCAAAACCACCACCGATACACGCACCCTGCACTTTGGCAATCACGGGCACAGGAAGTGCCCCCAGTGCCCTAAATGCGATGGTGGCATCTCGCATAAATAGTTCAACTTCGATTGGAGAGCATCCAGATAATAATTTCAAATCGCCACCGGAACAAAACGATGACCCTTCTCCTGCAATAATCACAGCACGGGTAGCACCCGATCGCGCGCGCATGGTCAATGAAGGCAATATCCCGTGCATCGCATCAACAACTTCTCGATTGATCGCATTGTGACATTCAGAACGACGAAACGTTAGAATATCAACAAAAAAATGGTCGATCTGCGTCGCAGTACATGTCATGACATCATGGCTTCCCATTATAAAATCTCCAACCCCGGATGATCCGTATCGCCCCACAAAGACACCAAACTTCGTCTTGCCAATTCACGCTGCGTACATTCAAAAATCAAAACCTGCTCGCGGCTCGTTTTTTTCCAGAAGGCATGACTTTCGCCAAATGGACCACCGCTTCGACCAGGACCACCCCACGGCGATGCAAATTCAGGGATCATTGAATGTTCATTGTTCACAAGGAAAAGACCCGTACGTTGCACAGACGCACTCAGGCGCTCGATCAAAGCGCCATCATCGGACCACATCGAAAATCGTAAGCCAAATGGATCTCTTGAAATTCTGTGTTCAATCTGTGTTTGAGCGATCTCATCGTTAGAACTCAAACGAAAAACGGGGATCAAGGGATAACCTATTTCATCGTGAAGCAGAAGGCACTTGTCGAGATGGACACTATCGGCCCTCAAAGAAACCACCGTTGGTGCAACATAAACACCGGCAGGATCTCTCTCAAGCGACGCATTCATACGATAACCACCGATAAGGATCTCACCTCCGCGCGCAACAGCATCATGAAGACTTTTTTCAAAGTCATCCAAACGCAATACCGGTGTCAAAATGCCGAGACTTCTATCATTTTCAATGGTTCGAAATGCATTGCGGGCCGCATGGACCAATCCAGAAACAAAATCATCATAAACAGCATCATGCACCAAGAATTTTTTAGGAATAGGACACGGCTGTGTCGAAAAATCGAATGCACGGGAAGCACTCGCAATGGCGTTTGTCACATCAGCATCTTTCCAAACAAGGCACCAATCGCTTCCTTCAAGCTCTAAAATCGTTTTTTTCTGATGGATTGCCGCTTGGCTTAAAACAGAAGCACCCGTTTTGGCATTTCCAAAAAAAACAATGGTATTGACGGCACTTTTATCCCAAAGTGCATCAAGAAATTCTCTCGATTTTCCGGTAAAAACCTGTACAAGCCCATCGGGTAAGCCATACTCCCGCAACGCGGGCCTTATTGCAGAATCAATCACAAGATGAACACCCGCATCATGCTCAGGCGCACGAATAAGAACACCATTGCCCGCCAACAAAATAGGGAAAAGTGTTCCAGCATTGATCGTGGGTGAATTGCCCGGCGTAACAAGTGCCACGATCCCATCGGCCCGCCGGATTGATATCTCAAAGGTCGTCGTTAAACGCTTCACATCGATCATATCGCGTGCCGCAATCAGAAGACGCGCTTCTTCACTTTGCGCAAGAACCCATGGGGCATAGCGTTTTGCCAAAACATCTGACAGTCCATCTTCACGCAAACATCGAAAAATATCGTGCTGCTTTGCATGCAGAAATTCACCTGCATGGGATAGGATCTGTGCACGATTTTTGATGGGAGTGCGCGCCCAGATCTCCGATGTCGATTTAAGATGTTCCCATGAAAAATCAATCATGAATGCCATCCATCGAGAATCAACAGTGTAGAAATAATGCCCGGCCCCAAAGCAAAAAGTCCCAGACGATTTTCTTGGATCATCTTGGCATCCAACGCCCGTTCTAATACCAAACAAAGTGATGCTGCCCCCACATTGCCAACATCATCAAGAACAGATTTCGACAATTCCAAGCTTTTCGCGTGTTCAGGGCATCGACCCGACAATGTATCCATCAGAGCTCTTCCACCCGGATGAAACAAAACAGCACCCTCTTGCATCCATTTTTTCAAAGAGGAAGGAACTTCATCCCCAACATGATGCCGAATGCCATTGCCTACAGAAATAAACGGCGACCCTGAATCATCAACGGCCAAATCGTTATCAACGAGTGTATTGGGCCACATATGCGATTTAAGTGAAGCATTTTTCCAAGATCGAGATTCAGATTTTTCATTTCTTCGCAACACCATCGAAGATGCAGCATCCGAAGACAGAGCATGGGCAACAATTTGGGAGACATCCGGTGGCTTCATGAACCACGCACATCCCCCATAGCTTCCCATGGCATCCACACACACCACAGTCACTTCATCATATTTGTCATCGGCCATCAGAAGATGCGCCAAATACAAAGCATGCGTAGGACCCGCACACCCTAACCCCGCAAGATCAAAACAGACAGCATCGGGATCAAACCCCATACGGATAGCAACACGCCTGCTCAGCGATGGAAAACCTTGATACGTGCTGCTGACAACGATCAATGCGCCGCTGTTTTCAGGTCTCCATCCTCCATTTTTCATTTTTAAAAGACAGCGTTCTGTCAGGTCGAAAACGGCTTGATTGACATGCTTCTCCCATCCCAACTCATTCAATGCATCTGGGTTCCATCGTTCCCAATAGCGTTGCTTAATCCCTGATCGATCGTAAACAAAGGTTGTTTGTCGCCTCGCTTCCGTCCAGAATTCATCATCATTAAAACGCGTACGAAGATGATCTGCGAGATCTTCTTGGTAGATCCGATGCTGACCCAATTCCGTAGACAGGTGGGTGATATACATTTTACATCCTAAATGTACGACGTGGTGCAATCACCGTATGTTCTGAACTAAAATCGGGAAGATCATCGTTGATGTCCTCAGCACGTATCCACCGCATCATGGAAAAATTTTCACGACCAAATTCACGGTAAAGTTTTTCTTCAAAATCGGTAATGGCCTGATCGAGTTCTGGATTGTTATCCGTGAGAACAAGCGAAGCGCGAATAGCATTGTCTTGAATCGCCAAGTAGGCCGCATCAACTCCTTGATAATCTTTGTATCGATTAAAAATTTCCCATGCGATATCGCGCGCTTTACCTTCTTCAATATGCAAAGGTCCATCGGTGGCCAAACTTGTTCGCATTTTCTTAAGGACATCACTGGGTTCACAAAAACAATCACCCGCCAAAAGATCGATCATACCCTGGCGTGTTTTTCCTTTGGTCATGAAGCTAAAAAATGCAGGAAACCGCCAAAAGTAGCGGATAAGATCTGCCGCTGCACTCTGACCGAGTTCGCTAAACTGTGTGAATTCGTAAAACGGTTTTTTGAAATCACCCGTACGAATACCCTCCACAATGGCTTTTGCAGCCGCTCTTCCTTCCGCAAATGAAAATGCAACACCGAAAGAAAAAATAGGATCAAAAAATTTATGGGCATCACCCACACAAATCCATCCGTCACCAACAAAGGGATCGCAACTGTAGGAATAATTGCGGATCACACGCACCGATTCGACCTGTTTGGCATTTCGAAGACGATTCTCCAAATCAGGATTGATATGGTGAAGTCCCCACGCCAAAACTTCTTCAGGTGTTTTACCATGGGCTTTGTAGGTATCGGTGGGAATGACAACGCCAATGCTTGTTACAGTCGACGATAAAGGAATAAACCACGACCAATGCAACGGCTGCCCGTAAAAGATGACCGTATCTTTTCCTAGCTGACCTTCTTCACGAAATGCGTTTTCGTATTGCGAAAATATAGCCATTTGACGAGAAAATTTATTGATAATACGTGGTCCCGCGACACCGAGATGCGCCAAAAATGTTCCTTGACCACTGCAATCAACAACGCATTTCGCATAGATCTCTTCTTCTTCACCATTTTCATGCGTGCATTTGACGCCTACTACGCGCGCGCCATCGCGTAATACATCCGTGACACGTGCTTGAATGTGCTCTGCCCCTGCAGATTTTGATTCGCGTTGCAGTATTTGGTCAAATTCAGCACGACGTACTTGCCATGTTGGACGGGGAACAGGAATATAAAATTGATTTTGACCATTATGGCCAATCACTTTAACACCCATTTTTCCCGGAAAATCGATGCGGTCAAATTCTTCTTCAAGATGCAATTCGCGAACAATATCACCCGCCGCCCCCGTCAAAGATTCACCAATATGGTAACGAGGTAATTTCTGATAATCGATGACCAATGCATGAAGACCCATTTTTTCGAGCGTATATGCGCAATAGCTTCCTGCGGGTCCTGAACCGATGACAACTACATCAGGATTTTTCCGTGTCTTCATTGTCTCTCCTCCATCGCTATGCATTCGCATTTAACGACATGATAAATGACGCCATCTTTTCGATGGATGAAAAATTTTCAGGACGCACTTCCTGGTCAGGAATTTTCACATGAAATGTTGATTCGAAAAAAACGATCACCTTCTGAATGGACATCGAATCGATAACACCAAGATCCAAAAGAGGCGTATCCTCTCGGAGATCTCCCGCATTCCCGTGTAAAAGCTCTTGTGCAACATAAGTATAAATAGCCGCTTTAACTTTCGATTTTTCCATTGCGTATCATCTCCGAACTTTGAAGCGATTTTCTATCTATTTTTCCATTGGTATTCGTAGGAAGTTTCTCAAAAACAACGATGCGATCGATGGTCATGGATGGAGGGAGTTTTTCAGAACAATGCCTTTTAATCGACAACAATGACGGGGCCGGATGGTTTTTTTTAACAACGACACAAGCAACCAATTCATTGAGAACATCACCATAAGCCACCACAGCGACATCCTGAATACTTGGATAAGTAGCAATACATGCTTGAATTTCTAACGGAGAAATACGATGGCCTCGGATCTTCACAAGATCGTCGCTACGGCCTACATAGTTCAGTTGATTGTTTGCATCGAGATAACCGTGGTCACCGGTCGCATAGCACCTACCCTTCAGTGCTTTATCACCCCAATACCCATGCATAACAGACGGGCCTTCGACACAAATTTCACCATCATCGGAAAGCCATACACGATCACCGCTTGCAGCAGTTCCAATAGGAATACTGGTTGCATGATCGTCAATCTCTTTGATTTCGTAGGCCGTGCATACATTGGTTTCTGTTGGCCCGTACCAATTATGCATGCGAATATGCCGGAAAGATTTACGAAGAACACGAAGGTCAGATAGCGGAAAAACTTCCCCTGCAAAGATCATATTTCGTAGCGATGGGAGATCACGTCCTATCAAACCGCCTTGCTCCATCATCATACGGATCACTGTAGGCACAGAGTACCACACAGAAATGCTTTGATTCTTAATAAAATCGACAAGCCCCTTGGGGTGAATATCCAATGCACGAGGAACAATGGAAACCGACGCCCCCATCGTCAAGGCTGCGTAAATATCGAAAACAGACAAATCAAAGTGAAATCCCGCATGATTTGATAAAATATCATCTTTGTTGACGCCTATATTATCGGTCGCCCATGCAACAAAGGCATAAGCAGCCCGATGGGAAATACACACGCCTTTGGGTTCTCCCGTGCTTCCAGAGGTATACAGAATATATGCAAGCCGCTCTGGATCATCGACGGGCAAACATAAAGTGCTTGCCATCTGGGAAACCAATTCATTTTCGGAGACAATAACCATATCACATCGATCATCGCTCCAAGACGCATCCGATGTCACAATACATTTTACGCCACAATGACTTGTAACTTTTCGGACCCTCTCCGGTGGGGAACGTGGGTCGAGAGGTACATACGCTGCACCGAGGGCCATGACAGCATGCATGGTGCACAATTGATTGATCGATTTTGGACCAAATAATGCGACACGATCATTTAAGCCAACGCCGCGCGCATGAAGTGCTGTGGCAATCCTGCGTGTTCGATCAAACATGGTTTCATAGGAGAAAGCCGCACCATCACAATAAGCTGCCGTTGCCGATGGTGTTTCTTTCGCGAATTTTTTCATCCCATGATGAAGCATCGCGCCCCCCTACAATCCCAAATGCGCTGCAATTGCGTTGCGTTGAATATCCGATGTTCCTGAAAAAATCGTACTTGGAATGCTATCCCGAAGTGCGCATTCAATACCCACGTCACGCATGCACCCCATGCCACCATGAATGGCTATAGCATCCATCGCGGTTGAAACCGCCATTTCGCTGACATGGAGTTTTGCCGACGAAACAAGCATTTCTGAACGATTTCTATCCTCATGGGTGATCGACCATGCCGCGCGATACAACAAACAACGTGCTGATTCTATGCGTGTTTGCATATTGGCAATACGATGAGAAATGGCTTGATGTTTTCCGATAGCCACATCGCCTTGGATGCGTTCTTTAGCGTACACAATGCTGCGTTCAAGCATCCGTTGTGCAAGTCCCACGTATGCACCAAACAAACCTGTGCGCTCCCATTGCATCGAATGACGAAAGATCTGAGCACCCGAACCTTCATGCCCTAACAATGAGGATCCTGGAATACGGCACGCATCAAAGTACACAGGACCTATCGGTGCGCAATCCAATCCCATGCCATCAAATGGTTTTCCGAGCGTGACACCTTTCATGTTTGTTGGAATAACAAAGGCAGAAACGCCCAATAGGCCAGCATTTTTATTGGTACTCGCGTAGACCAAAAGAATATCGGACGCAGGCCCATTGCTCACATAGGATTTTACGCCTGAGATCACATAATCCGATCCATCGCGGACAGCCTCTGTATGCAACGCAAATGCATCAGAGCCAGCTTCCGCCTCTGTGATCGCATTGGCACCCACGGCATCACCCGACAACAATCGCGGCAACCATGTTTCACGAATTTCGGGCGTACAAAATTTTGCGATGGGCTCTACGCATGCAAATGCGTGGGCAAGTGCAGCAAAAGCCAAACCAAAATTATTAATCCCCAAGCCTATGGCTTCGGTCATATGCACAGTTTGAAGTGGTGTTAATCCAAGACCACCATGGGATGCATCAACCGCCACACCCAAAACACCAAATTCGCCCATCGCTCGCCATACATCGGATGTCCGAGAAACAAGTGGCTTATCGGTCACAACTTTAAGATGAGAAAAAAACGCCAACGTACGTTCATAAAGCTGTTGTTCCTCATCCGACCAGCTAAAATCCATCACAATGCATCCTGTCAACGTCATCGTACCATGAAGCGATGCATACAGATCATGATGCACATGCTAGAATGGCTCATAGACGCTATGAACCTACAAAAAAACGTAATTCTCGCATATCGATGGCAGGATATTGAATGCGTACGCCAGGATGTGGTTGCGCTTGTCGCAACAACACACAATCCTTGTTTTGAACCAGAACGCGTTGGCATGGTTGCGGCAGAGCTTCTCGAAAATGCAATTGCCCATGGGGACAGCACATGTACGAAAGTTCATTTTTCTTTGAAACAGAAGGATGACTGTCTTCATATTCGTGTGCGAAATCACGTTAAGCATGCTGACGATGCAAACAAAATCAACCGATTGCTTGCATGGATTGGATCTTGTGAAAATAAACGCGTTGCATACCAAACGCTGCTATTGCAAGCCTTCAACTCCTATCAAGCCTCTGGCGGGGTTGGCCTTGCTCGCATTGTTTATGAGGGACATTGTGAACTCACATGCAATACAGAAGAAGATCGTGAAATCGAAATGCATGCGATACTTAAAGCACTTCCGGTTGATCTTAATCCTATAGCACGATGAACAAATTTTTCATGATTGAATGATAAACACGTCATCCCCGCTTTCCTAAGAAGCTTGAATTGAGCAGGTGTTCTATTGTAGGGGCGGTTCGTGAACCGCCCTCCCGAAAATGTCATCCACCATAGATTCCCGCTTGCGCGAGAATGACAGGGGATCCAAGGCATCCGCAAGGGCGCTTCGCGAAGCGCCCCTACTATACATGCAGAAAAATTGTTCATCGACCCAGTGGCATGCCGAAGATTTATAATATTTTACGATCTCGCCCAGTAATGCATCCACGGACCGTATTGTTTTTCCATAGCGCCTACAAAATCATCGGCTTGTCGATTGCCAGGTGATGAGATCGCTGCATTAAAAGCTTGAAGCACCGGATGACATGCACAGCTACGTCGCAATTCAACCGCAACACACCACGTCTCTTGGGCAAGACTTCCATCAGGAAGCCTCACGCATGCGGGTGGCATTTTTTTACGCGGCATGATCTGGGTTGATGACCTACACATACCTTTTGCAGCACCCTGTAAAATTCTACCTCCAAAAGAGCCTTCAGTATCATTGGGATATCGCAAACTCGGTCCATCAGGGATCAGGTCGCGTGTTGCTTGGCGGGCATATTGCATCAAAAGAAAACGTGCATGTTCCAATGCAATAATAGGTAAAAGATCCAACATGGGCTCAACGGTTCCCAAACAATTTTTCTCCCAGGTGTTCAATCCCGTCATGAGAGTTTCAATCACACATAGAGCCAAAGTTTCGGTTCCAATATGACACAGCAGCGCAGAAATTGCGCCCCGCGCTTCATCGTCTTCCCCAACCATGTTACGCAACACATCACCTGCAGAGCACCGCAGTATTGCCGGCAAGCAATACTTGCCTCCATGAAACGTTGCCTCTTTCCAGTATTCAGATCCCAAAATGCGGGCACTGAGTGTTTCATCTTTACTTCCATGAAACAGCATCTTTGACAGAGCCCAGCCAGATGCTTGCCAAATAAATAATCCCATCAAACCAGCCAGATTTTCCTTGGTTTCTGCATCCAAATGCGAGGCAAAAATTGTCGGGAATATTTGTTGGCGTGCAATATCAACAGCACATTGGCGAAGCACACAGTCAAGAACCTCCTCACATCTCACGCATTTTATTGGGGGATCCATAGCAAAAGCACGCACTGGAACATCAATGGTTGCGTGGGAAACAACTTTCTCATCCCGTCCAGCGAGAGTCGTATTCCAATTTGCCGCTTCACCTGGGTTCCATGCCACAAAATCGCGAGCGCTACGCTGTGAGAGCAGTGTCAACGATAAAGCCACAGTCGCATCAAATTTTGGAGGCTTCAGTATTCCGTACAAATCACGGGCCATTGCAAGAAATCCCGACCGGCTTGTCAGCGGCCCTACGATCACTTCCAATATGCCTTGATCACTTGGTGCCTGATTATTGGCTACAACAAGCCGCATCGAAGAAATACGTGGACTGCACTCGCTGGTGAAATTTGAAGCTGCTATCTCATTTGCGTCCAATTCACGCTTGTCTCCTTCGGGAATAGAAATGACTATCCCTGTATGTTCAGCCTCATAGCCAACTCCTGCGGGAGAAGCAGGCCTCTTAGCATGACGCGATGAGTCTGAAATGGAGAGCGTGCTGGCCATAAAAAAATCCTGGGATGAAGCTATATGGCGGCAAGCAAGAAAATCAATACAGATATCTATAAAATCACAACGGACGCATTATTTCAGCATCAATATGAATGGTCACTTCGTCACCTAGGATGGCAACACCCTCAGCCAATTGGCTAAATTTCAAACCAAAATCCTGACGATTGATTTTAGCAGACACACTGTAACCTGCACGCATTTGCTTGCTTCCAAAATTGACCATGCGCACGCCCAAAAACTCGCCTTCAAATGTCACTTCGCGGGTGATTCCCTTCAACGTAAGATCGGCCACTGCGGTCACACTGCTATCTGTAATTTTGATGGATTTTACTTTAAGCGATCCCATCGGAAATACTTGGGCATCAAAAAAATCGGCAGCCCGTAGATGTTCATCGCGTTTTTCGATCCCTGTATTGATCGACGCAATTTTAACTGTTCCTGCAAGCGCTTTGATATGCCCCGTTTTACTATCTGCATCTATTTTCGCATCAAAATCGCGAAACTCACCACTTACTTTAGAAATCCCAAGATGGCGTATCGTAAAACCAATACGCGAATGTGCTTTATCGATCTCAAAGCCCGCAGGTGCAACTTCAGCTTTGGGTGCAGCCTTCGCATGAGCAATCGACATTTGGAATGTACATAGAATGGCGGACACTAAAAATATGTTCTTCAAAATTTTCTCCTTAAAAAGTATCGCTGCAGAGCAACCAGCCGTCGTCTACAGCCTCTTGTAGCAAATCCAAAACGGTTTTTGTTGAAATATTCGCGCATCGCGCTGCATCGCCCGGTGTCATGACATCGTGAACCATTTTAAGAACAAACAGCATGCGCGGGGAGGCAACCATGGTGCATGCATGCAGCGAAATGGGGTGCCGAAACACAAACACTGTTTCATCAGAGGGTTGCGGTTCACCGAGCGTATTTACACCATCATTGTGTCGCCACGCGCGCACAAACGTTCCCACGGGATATGAAAACATCAATGTTTGCAGAGTTGGATTAAAAACAAACCCTTGATCAGGCTTGGGCTGCCTGATTTCTTCGCGTGTAGCGTAAACTTCCCACTCCGCCCATTCAAGCTGCGTAAGTTCACAGATAAAATTCGAAATCCCAAAACGGTTTTGTGTATACATCGCGTCAATGAATGCGCGGTAAGCGGACGCACAACGATTGAGTTCATAATGTTCAGCTGGATAACGCCTATAAAATTCATTCACCAAGCTGGTGAATGTATCGGAGGGAAAAAGAACTGAACTCACATCGTAATTTTTCTCGACAGCCTCACGAATATGACCCTTCACTGCCTCAATATAAAAATAAAGACGTTCTTTAGGAACATTCCACGCAAGGGCAAGTGCATCCGCGTCAAGATCACCACGAAGCATATGGTGCAACAATGTCGCCTGGTCTTTCATGCCGCTCTCCGCCAAGACAACAACGATGCATCACCTATTTCACGAACAATATGCAATTCATTGCGCAGTTCATCCAGTGGAGGAATTTGATTGTCACGTTCGATCATGGTCCACGTGGGTCCTACTTTTTCTATGACATATGCATAAAGGTCGAGTACCGATGATGGCGTTGACGCGCCATGGGTATCGATCAGAAAATTGCCTGAATCATCGTGTCCCGCAAGATGGATTTGTCGAACACGTTGCAATGGCAACGCATCAATGAATGCCTTGGCAGCGTAGCCGTGATTGCGGCTGTTCACAAAGACGTTGTTTACATCAAGAAGCAATCCGCAATCTGCGCGTGAAAGAACTTCACCTATAAATTCTGCCTCTGTCATCTCGGCGCCTGGCAAAACAATGTAATAGCTTGGGTTCTCTAACAAAAACGGGGTCCTCATACGTGCTTGCACATATGTTATACGATCGACCACATGGTGCACTGCTTCCATGGTAAAGGGCACAGGAAGTAAATCGTGATACTCTACGCCAAAAGCCGAAGATGATGAAAGATGGTCCGAAAACCAGGGCGGAGAGATAATTGACGCCAGACGCGATAAACTATCAAGATAATCTTCCCGGAGAGGATCAACGCCTCCGAGATTTAACGAAACGCCATGCATCACCAAAGGATAATACTCTCGAAGCGCATGCAATGTGTGCAGCGCTTTTCCACCAAATTCCATAAAATTTTCTGGAACGATTTCAAGAAAATCGACATCATGCAATTTGGGCACGTAGTCGTCAAAATGGGGTCGCCTAAGACCCAAACCATAGCGTGCTGTTTCCATGGACGACCCCATTGTTGACAATATTAAACCGGTTTATTGTTGTACGAGCCCTTAGTTTGGCTTGGGTGCGTCGGTTGTCGACTTGTTCTCTTCTCCGCATTTCTTATCTGCACCACATTTTTTGTCAGCGCAGCATTTTTTATCGGCACCACATTTTTTATCAGCACAACACTTTTTGTCGGCACCACATTTTTTATCAGCACAACATTTTTTATCCGCACCACCACAGCTATTGGCCCCACAGCCTTTGGCTGCGCCTTTATCGGCCTGAGTCGTCGTAGCACAGCCTGTCATCGCAAGGGCAAGACCACCCAGCGACAAGGAGAGAGCCAGAGCACTTCGTTGAAGTTTATTGGTTGTCATAGTGATTTCCTCATAAAAAGTGTTTTTTTTTGCTTTGCATCAACAAGCAGCGACTGCAATACGTGCAGCACCCAAAATAGACAACATTTTAAATCTGGGCAACGCAAGTATTCGCTCAAAAATCAGCAACACATTGAATGCAAGTACAGGACGCACTACAGATGTTTCTCTATACTTGGGGGGGTCCATGAATCACATGTCTGTGCGGTATGCACTTTGCTTTGGGATGCTCATGTTATGTCATTGCGCGCAAAACAGCGATGACACGCCACCAACGCCTCCACCCAATCCTCCCGTCACACCACAAACCCCCGATCCTCCTGTCACACCCGTAACACCTGATCCTCCTCCACCTGTCTCATGCCCCGAACATTCCCATGCCACAACCGACCAACAGTGCGCATGTGATGATGGTTATGTGGTCAATGCTGAAAAAACAGGATGCATCATCGCCCCCTCTGCTGACGGCCCCTGTGCCGGAACCTGCGGTCAATTGCTCTACAATGCATGTACCTGTGGTAAAGACGATCCATGCAAATGGGCCAACGATGGTTATTGCGACAACGCATGCGCACAACAAACCGCTGAACCGTTTGCGGATGGGACCGATTGTCCCGTTCCATGCACAGCCAACGCCGATTGTGGTCCTGGCCTTGCATGCAATGCAGGGACATGCATCATTGACGGCGCCGTCGTTCCTGCAGGACCTGTGCCCCAATGCACCGATATCCCTGATTGGTACTGTCCAGACGGCGAAACCCAATGCGGCACAATCGTTCCGTTTGAACCCGATCATGGAACGGGCTATTGGGATTATTTGATCAACGGTGAAACACAAGAGAATCAATACCGAAGCTTCATTCGTCGCGACACCATGCTGCTCATCAAATATGCCGCAGCCAAAGTGGCATGTCTTGCGCCCAACTGGCCCGGTAACGGAGGTGAACTTGGCTTGGGTGACATGAGCGAAGGCAATGGCGCGATCCCTGGCGCATCCATCAATCAACCCGGACATCCCGAAGGCACCCATGTCAACGGCCATGATATGGACATTGGGTACTATCAAGTGGGGACACCTAACAACCAATTGCGACCCATCTGTCCGCACGCAGAAAACGGGCAAGAAGCCTATCATTGCGTAGGCGCCCCCGACAAATTGGACCCATGGCGCACCGCACTTTTCATCGCCCACATGCACGATTCGCCTCAATTGCGTGTGATTGGCGTTGATGGCAAAGCCGGTGTGATCATCACAGCCGCTGTCAAACAGCTCTGCGACGCCGGATGGTATCAGGGCCCTGCATGTCAAAACCTCAAACTTGCCTACGAAGTCACCGATCAAGGCCGGGGATGGTTTTTATTTCACCACCATCATTTCCATATAAGCCTAGGCAACTGGGTCGCACGCCCAGCCGCCCCTGCGATCCTAAGCCCACGAACTTCCGGGCCTTCGATGGAATGCATTGTGCCGGGGTGTGGCAAGTAGGATATTTCCAAATCCTGCAACCTCGCATATGTCGGCACCATGGGATCACAGGTGGTGCTTGATATAAGTCATGATTTTCCTATTCGCACGGCAAGCCCTGTTCACTCAGGCAAAGTACGGTCGGTCTATTGGCTTACCGACGCCGATTCAAAAAATCTAATCAAAACACGTGGCTATGCGGTGGAAGAAACCTGCCAACTTGGGATCATGATCATCAGCGATCGCATCTCTGCATTCGAGTGCATTTGGCATGCAAAAAACGATTTGCGTGGTGTGCCCGGCAAAGGTGCTGCGCTTAACGCGATTTCCGAGCATTGGTTTAAAGAATTTTCAAAAGCTGGGCTCGCGGGCAATCATATCGTGGACACACCTCATCCCTTGGTGTGGGTTGTGCAACGCGCCAGGCCCATCATGCTTGAAGCGATCGTACGCGGCTACATCACCGGCAGCATGTGGCGTGCATACAGCCAGGGCAGCCGTGAAATATGTGGCATCCCACTGCCCGAAAATTTGAAACAAGATCAACGTCTGGTTGAACCCTTGGTCACACCCACCACCAAAGGTGTCCTCAAGGGCATTGATGGTATTCCCGAAGCCGATGATGTGGATGTCAGCCGCGATGTGATCTTGAGCCATCTTCAAACATTTCACATCAACCGCCGCGAAGATATCTCGCGTTACGAATCGCTTCTTCTTGGCGGCTTCCAATTGATTGAGCGCGCCCTTGAAAGTCACGGACTTTTGTTTGTGGATACAAAATTTGAATTTGGTTACGTCCGTGGCCCTGATGGCAATGACGAAATCATTTATATCGATGAGGTAGGCACACCCGATTCATCACGTATTTGGGACAAAGCCGAATATGCTCAGGGCCATGTGGTCGAAAATTCCAAGGAAACATTCCGAAAAATATTATTGAGCCATCTGCCCGATCCCGATGTTTTGCTCAACAAGTCCCGTTTTGAAGAACGCAAACACTTGGCGGCGACCTACCTCTTACCACCGGCCGCAATGCTTGAAATAGCCGCCATTTACCAAGACATGGCAGAAGTGATCACAGGCAAGCCGCTCATTAGAACCGATCGGCCACATGAAGAGATTATGGATACGCTCGGGTCTGTGTTGAAAATTTTGCAGTAAAACAGAATGTAGGGGTCGTTCGTGAAGGACCCTAAACAAGGCGGTTCGCGAACCGCCCCTACACAAAAAGCCGCAATTTATTGCGGACACACCATCGGCTGTCCGGTACATCCATTCGAGATGTGGGACTCAAACAGCGCAACAGCGGGAACAGCTACTGGCATTGTTGAAACAAGGGCCCCGTCACTTCCGTCAGATCCTCCGGAAGAAGCGGCGGGGACTTTCCCAATTCAGGAAAGATACGTCCAGTCACCACAAAGTGGTCATTGTGTTCGCCGCGCCCTGCATATGCCTCACTAAAAGTCCACAACGTGCCTTCAGGTACACTTGCCAGCGGTGCAACATTAATCGAACCAAGATCGATCTTGGGCAAATCCATTTGCATGATTGAATCACGAATAATCGCAGGGATCACAGCAGACATCAGTGAATCAAATGCTTCGGTAAGGGCTGCCTGGTTCGCAAAGTTGCTTAAGCCAATCACTTCCACGCGGACTTGTGGGTCCTTCGATGGATGAATCACCAATTTGTGAATTGCGTTATCAATATGAAATCTGGCCGTAAAAATGACGCTGGTACGCAGTTTAACGCGCGTTATTCCGTTCACTGCAGCGCCGCCCGCGACGTCCATGGCATCAAAAAATTGATTCAAATCAATCGCAACATCAAGATCCAATTCACCCGCCGAAAAAACAACTTCATCCGGTGTTGACCCAGGCATCATCACCGGTGGCAAACCGGCATGCATGGAAATATCACCATCCACACCCAAATCTTTGTCCAAGACTTTTTCGGCCACAGCAATCACATCATCCATTTGCATGCCGCCTGATGCCCACATACTCCACAGGATACGATTGATAAAATCATCTTGCACCGCAAGCCCGATCACAGGATTGTGACTTTGCGATGCCTGCTTGGAGAAATCAGCACGTGAAGTACCTCGCTTAATAGAACTGAAGGAAAGCGCCTCCGCTTCATCAATCATATCTTCCACGGGGATCGCATCCACGGTGAGCCCCAATTGCATGCTTGCGTCGTCTGTGGAGGTCCGACCTTTGATATCAAGCCGCTCAGCCAAGGCTTGTGCGCCCATATGCACTTCGGCTGGCGTGCAGATATCCATTCGGCTCTGCAAGAGAGGCTTGCGCAGCATTTCTTCAAGACGTCCTGGGATTTGCTCTTCAAGGGTGTTGACCAAAATATCTTTGATCATGCCATCAAGAAACAAGAACTTGGCGCTGTCGACCACAATATTGGTGGCTTCATTGATAAGGTGAGAGGCAGGATCAGGAAATGGAAGCAATTCCAACTTCACGTCAGGACAATCGTGATCGCCCGGGCTCGCATCGCATTCAAGAACCACGTTCACGCAATCACGGCATGTGACCGCTGGGATCCCCAAGCGTGCCGCGAGTCCAAGATCCAAGGTCAGTGCGAATTTCTTAATTTTGATCACCATGCTGCCGTCAACTGACACATCCGGCGCCGGAGGAAGCGGGATCTGTATCGTCGTATCAACAGGCAATCGAAGATCATGCATACTTACGCCAACCACCAGACCGCCATTGCGCAACGTAATCTGATCGATCTTGATCGAGGAATAGGTAAACGCACCGCCTTTGCGTGCCTCTACGCCAAGCCTACCACTGTCCGGTCCTGGCAAAAGAACCACAGGGAACCTTGATGTGTCCTTGCAGTATGCGGGGATCGTATAAGGTGGCGTGATTGCTCTTTGCTTTCGACCACTTAAAATATCGCACGTATCGGGCTGTACCACCGATGGCGCTTTGCATTCAGGCGGCGCGACGCGCATCATGTCGTCGATCAACGTATTGAAATTGGTGCGATCCAGCATCACTTGGGCCACGCTCACCAAGTCATCAAGTTCTGCCAACGCAGGGCCATCCACGGTACCGCGAACACCGTCATCCAAGAACTCTTGGGACATAAATACAGTAATACCTTCGGTCACTTGATAATCACGACGCGATTCTTCTGATGTAATCACACTATCCGATGCAGCTTTCCATTCCGCATCACACACAAAAAAATTGTCGGGATTCACCGACGGATAATATGCATCGCTTGCAAGAAAAGAGGGGTACACCACGCGGCGATTGCCACAATCGTCTTGCGCTTCAGCACGTACAGTATTGAGGCCCCATTGGATCTCTTGTTCAATCACAACACGGCTTGTTCCCATACTTGTGCGACCATTGATCATCATACTTCGCAGACCACTGCCAGCATCTTGGCCACGCCATGACAGTTCTACACGTGCCTTCTTATCAACGAAACCATCGGTCACAAGAAAGTGTGAACCGCGCACCGGACGCCGGCCACCGTCTGCATCGGAAAGTTCAATGGAGGGAGGCGTGGAGTCAACACTTATCTCCATCTCTTTGGGACTCAACGAAGAACCGGCGATGTTCGCCGTCATACGATAGTCGCCCTCGCCATTGATCATAAGTTGGCCTTTGGCGTTGGTACTAAGCGTTTGTGGAACACATCCTGCGGCAGTCACACGGCAAAGGCCATACTGAACCGACGATGTCACCACGTTGCCCCATGCATCCATGGCGCGCGGGGTAATCGGTAAGCCGACGCGTTCAGGCAAGCATGTATCAGGCGTCTGCAAAACATCGTCCCACATGATGGGTGCGCCCGCGTTCACACGCAAAGACGCAAAACGCATCGTCGCGATATTCGCCTGGGGCGGAACACAAAAAACCTGATAGTCATCCGCCAGGGTCACAGAAAAGCCACTTGCATCGGGTTGCAAGCCTGCTCGAGAAGGCAAAACCCCTGACATAGGTTGAACATCAATACGAAGGCCCGTGCTGCTGCTTCGAGGATTATTGAAACGATCCGCAGTTTGGCACGTCACACCAACACGCTCGGTGGGCAATGCTGCCACACGATCAAGCGTTGCGATGGTTCGCGCGATAGGACCTGCAATCACTGTGAATGTTTTGGTCACCTGCTTGCGAAGTCCCACACTTCGACACCCAAGGTCGTAATGATCGGCCCGTGTTGAGCTCACATTGTATACACCGGTGGCCGTTTGCACGAGCTGAGCACTCGCCGGGATATCGAGAAGTACGTCGGTGCTGCCTGCCGATATATTGCCATATCGATCAACCGCACGGCATACAAAACGCGCGGGATCACCCGCTTCTATTTCGCTTGGGGTCAAACTAACCTCAAGCTCCTGCGCATCGGCTGGGGATACCTCCAACGACTTACCCACAGCATCGATCACTGCACCATCGGCCGTTTGACAACGTATCTGGTAGGTACTTGCAACGGTGGGCACAAACGCAAATGAACCTGATTGTGAACCCGGCGTCGCCACGCCCAAGCCTTGGGTAGGGAGCGACCGAACAATCAATGAAAGCTCTCTGGTCGGCGTGTTGCCACGAAATGCTTCGCATTGAACGGACAAGGCCGTGCCTGCCGTAATACGCGATTGGCTTAAACGCGTTGTAATGCGAACGTCGCCTGGACGCTGGTCAGTCGGCGTACCGCTGGTTCTTCCGCAGCCCGACACCAGGGCAAATAAGAGCCCAAAACCCAGGAACAACATCTGTTTATGACATGCGATCATTCAACATCCTCACCGCATTATGACGCGCGACTCGCTGCAGCTCGCTTAAAGAAGATCATGTAAAGCACGAAAAATGAACGCTGTACACACCCACCAGGCCATACGCGTAAACAATTGGCACACATCAAACCCAACTGGTGACACCATTCGCACCATTCGGGTTTTTCGCGTGACATACATATTCATGCGATAGAATCAGCACGTGGAACGTATGCAAGAGACACATATTGATTGGGCCGCGCTGTACAGTGCTTTTCAATTAAATACGCCGGAGATCGCGTGTTTTTTGAATCTTAATGAGGGCACAGTCCAACGGGTCAGTGTTCATGACCCAATCAATGCGCGTCTTCGGTCGAGTCCGCTGCTCTATGCGCCGATTGAAAACATCCCATCCCGACTCCAATACGACTGGGTCACCGAATTTCTTCCAAGCGTCGTCGATGAATTTCTACGTCAGCGGCTTGAAGTTGCCATCAATGGCAAGGGTGCTTTTCGACGCTTTAAAGACATCTTAATGAATACTGCCGAGGAACGGCGCCATTGGTTTGAATTTCGCGATCGTAAAATTCGATTGCGCATCATCGAATGGGTGATGGAACAAGGATTGCGTCCTAACAATCCCCCTCCTTGGGATTCAGAGGGTCACATTGAACTCCATGGGGAAGAGGCCTGCGCTCCAACACCGATTAAAAAAGTCCCATCATTGCCACAAAACTATAAAAACGATGCATTAAAAAATTTTTTAATCGACTGGATGGAACGACACGCGATCAAACCCATCAGCCCCATTTTGATCGAGGCATTGGCCTTTGATCTCTCACAACACTTTAGGATCAGTGCACCTTAGAAAGCACACGTGCCACCACTTTGGCATGGGGGCCTTCAGGATCGAGACGCAAATACGTTTCACATGCATTGCGATCGTGACTCAGTGTACACAACGGAAAATAGCACAATGCATAGTTTGGATCGTATGCGATCCCACGATTCAATGAAACGACCGCAGAAGAACTCTGCCCGCTGTACGTTTCTTCGACACCCAACATGCACCAAAGCACCGCATGCATGTGCGGTGGAATATCAAGGACTGAAGAATTGAGCAGTGACGTCAATTTGGCTGCAGCTTCAAGATGCTGTTTGTTGGATGACAACGCCTCTGCAATCGCAAGCACCGATTGCGCACGAACCGCAGGATCTGCATCGGCGGGGATGGCCCCCAACGTTGCAACTGCCTCCTCAAAATGACGATTGCCAAGCTGAATACGTCCTTCCAGCAATTGCACATAAGGCGTTGTCTGCGCACCCAACTGAAGTGCCTGAGCAAGACTTGCCTTGGCCGATGAAGGGGATGCATCATCGAGTTGTGCTTGGGCCAAAAGAAGCCATGCTTTGGTGCTTTGCGGATTGTGCTTCACCACCTCAGCCAACGCACGCGCCGCTGTGCGAAAACGTCCGATTTGTATGGATTGCAAGCCCTGGATCCAATGAAAGGTTCCTTCATTGTTAAGAGCTGGCATGGCCAATGCCATTTCTTGTGATGCTGTCGCTTTGTCGCCCCCCCGCTCCGCCAAAAGACCTAAAATGAAATGAGCGATGGCCATGGCACGAGGCGACCGCAAACCCACGCCTGAGTGCAAAACATCGTCGGTGATTTCAATAATCGCTTTGCGTTCTGCAGGTTCAATGGGTGTACTGCTGCCGATTGCACGCACCAGGGCAATACCCAATTTGGCCAAAACATGATCCGGTTGTTTTTTGAGTACTTCTTCAAAATAAGAGAGTGCACGCTGATTTTCCTCAAGCGCCAGCGCATGCCATCCAAGGTACATCAGCACCCTAAAATTTTTTCCCTTCATGGCACCCAAGCGCATGATTTGATCCTGCACTTCACGCGGCGTCGCACCGTTGGCCGTTAGCAAACGATGTCTCTCCATGGCGATCAAGACATGAGGATGTCTCGAGGCTGTGAATGGATCCTGCAATTCCAATCCTTCAGAAAAACGCCCACGTAAAAAACTCAGCATCATTTGAGCCGCGTAGTATTCTGCAGGCAGATCCAAGGTATTGGGTGGAATATTCCCTAAAAATCGCGCAATCGCGGGCACCGCATCACGTTTGGCATGATCTATAGCCAACACCGCAGCAGCGTATGCCCCCTGGGCGCTGGCAAGTGTATTCAGAGGAACAATATGCAGCACACGATCAGCGTGCATCATAACGTCCTGGTAATCGGTCACACGATCTGATGCGAGCGCATTGACGATAGCTGCAAGTGACTTACTCACCTCATGCTGGTCTTTTGCTTTCAAATACGTATGGGTGGCCATACCCGCCCCAATCACTGCAACGATAGCCGCCAATATCGCCACACTGCGCCATGTTTTCGAATAATCAGGGGGCACAGTCGTATTGCGTGGTGTGCCTCCATCATAATCATCAAGCAGATCTCTCTCGTAGGATGTCACGGTCTGTGCATGGACAGGTTTAGGCTCTGCGACGGATTCAGGCGCATCAGCGATTTCCAACTCTTTGACTAACTCTAGAGCCTCCATCGAACGATGCTTCGTGGGATGCTTAGGAGGCGGCTCGGCATAAGACGGACCGAGCTGTGCGAGCCCTGCCGTAAGTCCTGAATGCATGGGACTGCTGTCCAAGCCCCGATGAAACCACTGTGCCGCATGTGCCTTGTTACCGCGCTGAAAAGCCGCAGATCCGAGAATGTGGCATGCATCGGCGTCCATATCCGGATGCGCCAACAATTCGAGGGCGATTTCTTCTGCCTTGGGCAGTTTGCCTTGTACAAGGTAAATACGTGACAGCATCAAAAGTCCGTTTGGACTGTGAGGTGCCGTACGCAAACCTTTTTTACACACCACCATCGCTTCCATAAGACGATGATCCGCAAGATAGGCCTCTGCCAATGCAAGCGCATGATCCAGATCTGGGTGTTCTGAAAAGGCCCGTTCAAGAACATTCAGCTCAGGAGACATTTATGTCCTCTATGTTTTCGCCTGTGTGTGCGCAAGAAGCCTGTTGTCCATTGTTCAACATACTGCATTCTGGCATGGTGCCTGGGTGCAGTACCACTTCAAAATTTGGCCGACGGTCATCGTCCTCTCCGTGATGATCCAAGGTTGCAGTGCAAGTCGTGTCATACCGCGATTAAGCGACAATGCCACTGACGCCGAGAAACAGTATATCAAAGGTATCTCGCTCTTTTACGATAGCATGTACCCCGAAGCGATTGCTGCATTCAACGACGTTAAAAATAAATACCCTTATTCGGATTTCGCAGCACTTGCACAATTGCAACTGGGTGAAGTCGAATACGATAAGCGGGAATTTACGGCAGCAGTCGATGCCTACCAACTTTTTTTAAAATACTATCCTGGCCATCAAAAATCAGACTACGCCATGTACCGTATTGCTGAATCCTATTTCGAGCAAGTGCCTTCCGAATGGTGGTTTTTGCCACCCGCTGCAGAAAAAGACCAAGCGGTCGTACGCAGAGCCCTCACCGCCTATCACGAGATGCTCACGCAATTCCCTAACTCTGAATATGCCAAAGAGGCCGACGAAAAGCATAAAATCTGCCGCAATAGGCTCGCAGACCATGAAATTTACGTCGCCCGATTTTATCAAAAAAGAAACAAAGATGAAGCTGCAGTCAGCCGCTTACAGGCGACTTTAACCGATTACGGCGGAGCCGGCAGCGATCCGGAGATCTTACAATTGCTGGCTATCAGTTTGGACCGTTTAGGAAAAACCGAAGAGGCCATTGATTCGCTTGAGCAACTTATCAAGTCATACCCCACAAGCCCTGAGGCGCTCAAGGCAAGGGTTCATCTTCAGGAAATGCGATTTCGCCCTATGACGTCGCCGCCGTGAGGTACCTCACGGCACCATCTGGCCGCGCATGGAAAGCTGGGTTGCTTCGGTCACCTTCACCGTCACGAGTTTACCGACCAAATCACCGCTGCCCTCAAACGCGATAATTTCATCGCCTTGGGTGCGCCCCATCAAACGCACATGGGATGTTGACTCGGCACTGCGTTTCTCCCAGCCCAGCTGCACTTCACCCGGTTGGGGGCGATGAACACGCAATGGGCTGAAGCCTTCAACAATCACGTCAATCTCTTGACCGATCATCGCACTATGAATTTCTAAAGCGATACCATTTTGGAGGTCGAGCAAATCGCGATTGCGTGCCTTTTTGACATCGTCGGGAACATCATCAACAAAACGTCGATCGGCCACGGTCCCTGAACGCGGAGAGTATTTAAAGATATAACAGCTCTTGTAACGAACTTTCTGAATCAAAAGACGTGTTGCTTCATGATCAGCATCGGTTTCTCCAGGAAACCCTACAATGATGTCGCCCGCAAAACGAATATCGGGCATGCGCATCCGTGCCCGTTCAATCAACCCAAAATAAGTTTCAACGGTGTAGCCTCGGTTCATTTTTCGCAACATCTCGTTGGATCCGCTCTGGGCAGGAATATGCAGGTATTTGCACATTCTTGGTGATGCGGCCATCACATCAAGCGTCGCGTCGTCAAAATCTCGGGGATAGGACGTTAAAAACCGAAGGCGTTGTAGATCCGGCACCTGATCATGGATCATCGCGAGAAGATCGGCAAATGATGTTGTTTTTCCGCCATCCTGAAAAACATAATGGTTGACCGTTTGGCCAAGCAACGTCACTTCGAGAACACCCTGCTCCACCAAAGATCGCACTTCCTGAACAATCGCCAAGGGTGGACGGTGCACTTCAGGCCCACGGGTATAAGGAACGACACAATACGTACAAAATTTATTACAACCGCGTGTGATCCGAACATAGGCTTGCTTGCTGCTTCGCGTGGCTGAAAATGAACGAGAGAGATCAAGTGCTTCTACACCGTCTTCCGCTTTTTCGAGCGTGGCCGAACGCCTGCTGGTGTGCCCTGACAATGCCACCTGACGTTGACGGTTTTGCATTGCGTTTTGGAGAAGTCCGGGGAGTTTATCGAGCTCCGAAGGACCACACAGCACATCGATATGCGGCATACGTTTGACGAGCTCAGCCCCTTCTCGCTCGGCCATGCAACCAAGTACACCAACCACGAGATCGTTATTGTTTTCCCGTTTTTCGATAGCCAAACGTCCGAGCTGAGACCACACTTTTTGCTCAGCCAGTTGGCGAACCGAGCACGTGTTCAAAAGAACAACATCGGCGTCGGCAGCAATCGAAGTGAATTGGTACCCCAATGCTTGAAGCTGTTCCTGCACCAACTCGCTGTCCAAAATATTCATTTGGCAGCCGTAGGTATCGATAAAAACCTGTTTCGGAGACTCTTTTATTTCGATGGCACTCACGGGCGCACCGTAGCAGGAGGGGCGTGGTTCGTCTATTGTGTCAATGGTCTATGAATGGTGTCATAATACTAAATCACACTATCGCCCGTCGCATACTTAGCATCAAGCCGCTGTATGAGTAGTTGAACTGAGCTGGCTGATAATTCCCAGACACTTTGATCAACCGCCAGCCCCCAGCCAAGCCCAGTCGTATCAATGCCATAGGTGTCCAATTTCGCTTTACTTACTTGAATATACCCCCATTGATTCCTATCAGACCTCGTCCCTACTTCAGTGGCCGTAAAGTAACGGCTATCAATAAGAGCCTGGCAAGCAGCACGCTGTTCATGGCTTATGCCTTGGCTCTGTTGTGCAACGGGAGCCGGCCTTGTTGTTGACACACCATGAGATGGCGATTGCATCCGCACAGATCCTTGTTGGCTCTGGATCTTCGCTACAATCCCGGGAACATCGGTGAGCAACACGTTGCTCCAGCCGGGAAAAGATCCTGCGGGCCTACCTACCCCTTGATTCGTGGGAACTTGAATACAATCACAAAGCCCTCCTGGATGCGGTCGGGCACCAAGGTGCTTAAGCTGAGCAACAGCATCTGCAGGCGTCATAGAAACACCTGGGCGAATTCCATGAGCTTGCTGCGAAGAAGCGACCTGCCAAGGAGCAGCTTGCGGATGAGATGGACCGCGATGTGGGGAAGGCCGCGCTGGCATTTGAGCAGAGAGAGCAGCAACCGCGCGATCGACATCAGACAATAGGATATTAAAACCTGTGGGCGTTTGCCTTCCTATGCCCGCCTGTTGAAGCTGTGATACGATATTCGGATCCATATTCTTAATTTTGACCGCATCGCCCTGATTGTTGATGGTAAGCTGCAATGGCACTGAACCATAGAGCTGCTGTGGGATTGCCCGCTCAAGCTTCTCTAAGCCCTGAGTTTGTGCCGTCGAAAGAACACGCCACCCCGCTTGGCCTTCTACACGCTGCACGTACATCCGTAGATTGGTAGGATCACTCAGCGGTGCTCCGTGCGTATTCACGGGACCACCACCAGCAGGCAATTGAACTTGGTAAATGTTATCGTGAAAAGTGGCGTCTTTTTGTGCCACTTTGCCGCCTTGAATACGCAGCAAATCACGAGACGTACTGCTCAGATCACTGTGTGCAACGATATCTCTGAGATGCTTACTGCTTATCGTGGTCATGAAATTTCCCTTCGCCACATATTATTTGTACCGAATAGTATCGTAGCCCATTCCGGAAAGATTTCATGGGTATTTTTAGGCTACAACAGCAGGAGAGGGGGTGCTTCGCCTATTGGGGCTATCGTATTCTATTGTCTAACTGACCGCGTCGAGAGGCTGATTATACCGATCTGCCTCCATAACATCACAAAGCTAAGGATCAGGCTTAGGGAGCGTTTTATACCACGTAGCAAACGAATCCGGCGTAAGCAGTACAGACGCCATGGGGAGCAAGCTGGCCAATCGGATCATCACATACGAGCAGCACTCATATGATCAGCAGATTAGCAATACAAACCATGCTCACGGATGTAGTCAAGAACCTTACTCGGCACCAATCCTCTCGGCATATGGCCCGCAGCAAGCCTTGAACGCACCCACGTGCTCGAAACATCGGGCAAGGCCAGCGGCGCCGCATTGGGATCGGGAAAACCCGCCCGAGCAAGATAAAGAACCTCCACCTTGGCTTCAATATCATCCCAGCGATGCCATAGGTGGCGCTGTTCGCGCGTGTCACTGCCCAAAATCAACGTAAATTTTTTGTCGGGGTGTTCTCGTTGAAGGGCATCGACCAAGTGAATCGTACGCCCTTCGCTTCCATGTTTGACTAGATCGGCTTCTGTGCTTAACACCCGTACGCGTTCCCCAAAACATCCAACCATGGCATAGCACATGGCCAAACGGTGTTCCCACGACACATGCTGCTTCCCCAGAGGATGCACAAACGTCGGCGCAAGCCATACCTCGCGAAAATCCAGCGCTTCTAAAAGATACAGCACGGCCATCTGATGGCCCATGTGCGGGGGATTGAAACTTCCTCCGAAAATGGCGGTCATGGATGAGAGCGGTAGCATAAAAATCCAATACAGGCAGTAATTTTTTCAGATCAATGCCTAGGAAAGTCACCTATACACCACAGTAAAAGCTATAGTGTTCTTGATATATTCCTATTTTATATCATAAAATCACGGCCGCCTGCGGTTCTACGCCTAATCTATAGCCCCTACCAAGGACGATAATAATGACCACATGTGAGAATATAAGAAAATTTATTGCCACCACGTACAACTTTACTGCAGCCGGAATTTCCTTGGGTGCTGCCACCGTAGCAGCAACCACATCACTCGGCGCAGCGGTCCTTGATGCATCCGATTATGACGATTATTCAACCGCACGCGCAGCCACTACAGGCAATGTGGGGGGAATAATCGTCGGTGGTGCCTGTGGTTTTCTTTATGGTCTTGTTGCTGCATCTACACAAACAATTCCTGAACCATTTGATAAAAAAACACTGACCGGTGCCGTTGCGGGAGCCAACGTTCTAGCAGCACTCACAGGCCGTGGCGTTCTGGTATCTGCCGGATACGCAAGCTCTGCCTTGGGCCTCGGCCAGGCAGCAGCAGCTGCTGCTGTTGGCACTGCGATAATCTTCCCCTCCGTGGCACTCATCATTGCCGGCGGTATCGCTGGAGCAACATACTGGGCAACTGCGCAAGCCCAAAGGGATCCTCAAAGACCCGTCGCTAACGAACCCAACACACAAGCAATCGTCATCCAGATAGATCGCTCCACAGCTGAGACAGGGGTTTAAGGCTACTCGTCTAATACCGCGCAAGGGTCATGATACCGACCAGCACATCTTCGGTTTGTGGCAGGATCGTGTCTTCAAGACTTGGGTGATAGGCTACAAAGGTATCTTTGGAAGCCACACGCATCACCGGACCATCCAGGCAATCAAACAATTCGTCGGCAATGCGAGCCGCAATCTCGGATCCTGATCCCCAACTGCGTGAATCCTCATAAACCACCAAGGCCTTGCCGGTTTTTGTCACACTCGTTGCAATCGCATCCCAATCGTAAGGACTGATGGTACGCAAATCCAAAATCTCTACATCGATACCCTGGGCTGCTGCCAAAATGGCCGCATCCATGGAGCGTTTGACAAGTGCGCCGTACGTTACAATCGTCAGATGCGAGCCTTCACGCACTTTCGCAGCCTTACCAAACGGGATCATAAACTCGGGACCGGGATAAGGTCCTCGATTGTAGGTTTGTCGATAAAGATGCTTGTGTTCAAGGAACAACACAGGATCTTCACAACGAATCGCCGTACGCAAAAGCCCATTGGCATCAAGCGCATTGGACGGCATCACCACACGGATCCCTGGCGTATGAGCAAAGATCGACTCACCCGTTTGCGAGTGATAAACCGCTCCGCCTTTAAGATAACCACCATAGGTACATCGGATCACCACTGGGCAAGAAAAGGCATTGTTCGATCGCCATCGCAGCAACGCAAGCTCATTGCGAATGTGATGCATGGCCGGCCAAATATAATCGAAAAATTGAATTTCAATCACAGGCTTTATGCCACGCGTGGCCATGCCCATGGCACGCCCCACGATATTGGCTTCGGCCAAAGGCGAATTGAACACGCGGTGATGGCCAAACCGGCGCTGTAAGCCGTAGGTTACTTTGAATACGCCGCCTTTGCCTTTGACTTCACCCAACGCATCGATACGTGATGCATCGGCCACATCTTCACCAAACACGATCACGCGTGTGTCGCGTTCCATTTCATCACGCAAACATGCATTGATCAGATCGACCATGGTTTTCGGTTCACCGTCACTGCTGCCTTGCACATCGAAGTTGGACGACGTGGGATCCACCGTGGGCGAATACACAAAATCTGTCACCGAACTTTGCGGTGCAGGCGGTGCTGACAAAGCTGCGCTTTGTGCATCTTTTAAAATCGCTTCAACATCTTGTTCGATGGCATCGATTTGATCCGATGGAATTTTAAATTCATCCACAAGCCGCAGGCGGTAACGCGTGATTGGATCACGCTTGGCATCGTCGTCACGCTCGCGCTGTGTCCGATACGCCGCTTCATCATCAGAAAGCGAATGGGAGTAAGGCCGGATCACATGGGCATGCATCAACACGGGGCCATGACGCCCACGCGCATAGGCAACCCCTTCACCCCAGGCATTGTAACTTTCTTCGAGATCACAACCATCAAATTCAAGACGTAATAGATCGGGATAACCCCGCAATAGTGCACTGATATTACCGCCCGCCGTTTGTGCTTCAACAGGAACACTGATGGCATAGCCATTGTCTTCGATGTGAAAAATAACGGGAAGTTTGTGCATACACGCCGTGTTAAGCGCTTCGAAAAACACACCTTGGCTGGTCGTGCCTTCACCCGAAGAGACATAAACAATTTCATCGTTTTCAAAATGCGGAAGTGTTGTGGCACCAGAAGGCAGCACAGCACTTAAATGACCCGCTTCGGCACAACCTACGGCGCTTAAATACTGTGGTCCCGTTGGGCTTGCTTGGGACACAATATTCAAATTCGCATGACCCCAGTGGGAAGGCATTTGTCGCCCACCCGAGGCTGGATCGCTGGCGGCCCCAACGCTTTGCAGCAGCATTTCTTCGGGCGTCACACCAAGACCTAAGCACAATGCACGATCGCGATAATAGGGATAAAACCAGTCGTATTTAGGTCGCAAATGCATGGCCGCAGCGGCGAGGCTCGCTTCGTGCCCCGCCCCTGAGATCTGAAAATAAATTCGATTTTGGCGTTTAAGCAAAATTTCCACGTCATCCAAGCGACGGCTCAGAAACATGGTTTTATACAGCGCCAAACGTTGTTGTTTGGACAGTGGCGCGCTCGACGCCATCTTTGGCCCAAGTTTTCCCTTGGTACCTTCATGCACACGCAACCCGACGGTTTCTCTCACGATGGCGGACCCCATTCTAGGATGCCGCAAGCAGCACCCCTACGGGACATCCTCCTAAATCGGATTGCCATCGGAAAGCAACTCTTGGCGCAAACGGGCGCGCAAAGCCTCCATTTCCGCAATCTTGCATTCAAGCATCGCCGCCAAAGCCTTGCGTAAATGCACTTCGATTTCTTGATCGCAGGAACCGGAATTCGCAACAACGGTGTCGTAGAGATGTTTCGTATCTTCACTTACTTGTAACGTGATCGTATTTTCCGCGAGATGATCGCCCAGCAGGTCACGCAACAAACCCGATAAATTGATCCCACGCTCATGCACCAGCGTATATTGCGCTTCGGTAAGCATGATATTGATGCGCCTGTAAGGACCTTCCATCATACTTTTTTCTTTCAATCGACAACAATACCGCCCACGACATCATAATCGCCGGCCTGATCCACAAGCACACGCACCACATCGCCACGCGATGCCGTACCATCGTTGATGTACGTCACACCATCGATTTCCGGTGCTTGCCCACGATGACGTCCTTGCAGCAACAAATCGGTTTCATCACTCACGCCATCCACAAGAACTTCAACAACTGTCCCCACCAAGGCTTCCGCTTTGTCGTGGGCAATTTTTTGTTGGATCGCCAGTAAAACACCGCGACGCTCTTCGGCAAGTTCCTGGGGCACCTGATCATCCATGAGGGCTGCGGGTGTATCCTCTTCGCGAGAGTACGCAAAAACGCCCATATTATCGAAGCGCATTTCTTCGACAAAATCACAAAGCTCTTGGAATTCTTCGTCGGTTTCACCGGGCATCCCCGTGATCATGGTCGTGCGCAACACCAGATCCGGCACCACTTCTTTCATTTCTTTGAGAAGCTTGCGGGTATCCGCACCGCCTGTTCCACGCTTCATACGACGCAACATGGCATCGGCAATATGCTGCAATGGCATATCCAAATAGGGGACCACCGATGTGCACTGGGCCATAGCATCCATCACCCGCCGAGTTAAACCTTTGGGATAGGCATACAAGCAACGGATCCACGTGGGGCGATGGTATTCTGCCGCCACGGCATCGAGGGCGTATAACAGCTCTGCCAGTGTTTCGTTGGCATCGCGTCGATCTTTTCCGAAAGCACAGAGATCTTGCGCGATCAGATTGATTTCTACAGCCCCTGCAGCAAACAACCGATGGGTTTCTTCCACCAAATCAATAATGGGACGAGAACGCTGCGGACCACGCAATTTCGGAATAATACAAAAAGCGCAAGTATTGGAGCAACCTTCGGAGACTTTAAGATAGGTACTGTGACCAGGCAATGTTGCGCGGCGCGGAGACTTCGATGTCAGCGTAAAATCGGGCTGCGGGATCACGATATTGGGCGCATCAGGATCACCAAAGTGTGAAAACGGCTCAAGTTTATTGGGGCCACGCAAACGGGCATGATCGGTGCGTTCAATCTGCACGAGATCATGATTGTGGCGCCCCTGAAGGACATCAACGATTTGCTCAAAATTGCCTGTGCCAAGAAAATGATCGACTTCGGGCAATTCTTTTTGCAACTCAGGCGCATAGCGCTGGCTCAAGCATCCCGCCACGATAATCTTTTTGGGGCGTCCGATGTTTTTGAGTTGCACCATCTCAACGATAGCATCCACCGATTCTTCTTTGGCGGCTTCAATAAATGCGCACGTATTGACCACGATCACATCGGCTTCTTCAGGAGACGCTGCATCGCCATAACCTGCTTGCGCAAGATGACCCAACATCACTTCACTATCAACACGGTTTTTGGGGCATCCCAACGAAACGATGAAAGCCTTACCGTTCTCGGGATTTTGTGCAGTTTCGGGTGTCAAATTGTGCTCCATGGTGCGAGCGGAGGGACTCGAACCCCCACAGATTGCTCCACTGGAACCTAA
>SYDY01000047.1 GCA_005801425.1 Bdellovibrionales bacterium
AATCGTTTCCTTCGTAGAAAACAAAAGGATCAACATCGTACCTATCGTGGGGATCAGTGCATAAAAACTAGGGAAAGGAGTTTCTTTATCAAAGACAATCACAGCATAAAAGATAAATACGAGGCCAAGAATGCCTAGGAATTCGCGTCCGATAAACATTTGTTGAGATTTTGTTTTGTCATATGTGTTATCGAAATCAAAAAATGAGAGACATGATCCTAAAAGAAGCTCCCAAGTCCGTGTTGGCAGAAGAAAAAAAGCACTGTCAGGATGAACTTCGGAGAACCAATATGACAAAATCAAACTTAAACAACCGACAACCAACAACATTGGAAATATGAGTTTTCTCTTATATTTCCATGTGAAGATCAAACAGAGCGGAAAAAATAAGTAATACTGCTCTTCAACAGCGAGGCTCCATGTGTGAATAAGCGGTTTTAGTTCAATCGCCGTATCAAAATAACCACGCTCATGCCAAAAAAATATATTTGATGAAAAACAAGAAACTGCGATTAGACTTTGTGAAAAAGTTTTAAGTTCTTCAGGAAGCAAGAACAACCACGCAAAAGGCAAGCAAGCGAACATTACAACAAACAATGCAGGCAATATGCGCCGCGCTCTGCGTTCATAAAAAGAAATAAGAGAAAAAGTGCCGGTTTTCTTTTCAGTCAATATAATTGACGTAATCAAATAACCACTGATGACAAAAAAAATATCCACGCCAACAAAGCCACCCGCAAAGCCTTTAAAACCAGCATGAAAAAAGATAACAGGCAGAACCGCTAAAGCACGTAGTCCGTCGATCTCTCGTCTGTAGTCCATCTGTAAGGCTACACCCCATGCGTATAAAAAGAATATTCAGGAGACCATTGCCCGTGGCAATAAACCACATAATGCAAAAGAGTCAAAAACTACGGCTCACCCGCCCCCATCAACCCAACAGTCATCGGCGCGTTTTCCACATCCATGATCGCACCACGCAGAGAAGCCACATCGGGCCATGCGGCCGGTTCTACGCGCAATTGTTTGATCACAAATCGACGTGAAAATCGAAGGCCGCGTTCTTCTTCCACGGCCCCTGCTGCATACTCCACCGCATCACTGACAAGCTTCACCGGATCATCAAGGGTGGCCTTATAACCCACAGGAACACGCAAGTTCACCGTCGTATTGGACCATGCAGGCCCCGGGAGGATGCATGGAAGCCTGCGGCGACTGCGCCAATGGGCCACCTGGGTGACACCTGCAAGATCGGCCGGAAGCAATCGAAAGACTTCGTAGGTCACACGATCCGCCGTAAATCGAACATGGGCTTTGAGCACCAAAGGCTTTGCCGGATTGGTCAATGCATCGATTTTTTCAAGGCGAAAAATCACGCCACTCTCTTCTCCGTATAGTTGTTTTTTGAGTTCATCGCGACGTGCATCGGCACCACGCGCGGCGAGAAGTGTTCGACGTAATTCTAACGCGGCAGATCCTGTTGCAGTGAGCAACAACGAACCTTCCACCTCGCCATCCACATCCAATTCGAGATCAATATCACGTGTTAGGGTATTGTCATTGGGAAGCGGAATGGGCACCTGGTACCACACCGTCCCAGAGCCCGCGGCGATCAACACATGCGATCCCCAAAGATCGGGAGGCAGTTCACCCAAGCGGCATGCGCCACAGGTAGGATCAAGCAAGAGATAGCGGTCAAGTACAATGTCACATGAATTGTCTTCTTCGCACATCTGGCGAATCGGCGGCGACGACAACAAATCAACGGCAGCGAGTACACGACCAAAGGCATACAATCCCACAGTCGCATCACGCAACACGGGATCCGTAAGGCCTGCTGCAAACGCGGAATACACTGCAACCGACGCATCGTCCAATGCTTCCATAATAATCGACGTAGCACCTTCGCTGGTCACCCATGTTCCCTCTTGCACCGCACGGGTCACATTGGGATATCCCGTAAGGTTCAGTCCACGCGCATCGGACACACGAAGTTTTTCACGCAAAAAGAGCAAGCGTTCGACGGGTGTCCCACGCACGGCGCGCGCGGATCCTTGCACACGCAAACGCGAGGCCGCATGGGCCGCCACGGCATTCCAATTTTCATATCGTTTGACTTTGCCAAATTCCGTGATGCTACGCACCGTCGGCGCGACCCATGGTGTCATTTGGCCGGGGTGGGGTTGGTCGGGTTCGGCGTAAAGCGGTGCAAGATCTTTGTATACAAACACAAGTCGTTCACGTCCGTCCTCACCATGGCGTCTAAACGGTTGGACATCGGTGGGCGACGTCCCATTGCCTGTGGCAAAATCCAATTGGATCCCAGGATCATTCATCAAGATCAACTGCGATCGCAGCACTGGATATGGACGTGCAAAGGTCCAGGTAGGGACCACGAGTGGATCAGAAAATACCTGTTCGTAGGTATACTCCACCAACCCCCCAACCAGCGCGCCAGGTACCGTAAATTGGACACTCCACAGAGTTTCGGGCCCTATCCCAAATCCGTCAACCGGTTGTCTGTTGATATTGCGACTGTGCATTTCCACGGATTCTTGATCGCGATTGACCACCCGCGCTGCAATCCGGGTGATGGGCTGGGTCATGGAATCGCGAAGACTCACAGAGGCCACGCTGAGCCCCTCTTGCGTCAAAATTTTATAGAGCACGCGTCTTGTAAGCACCGCGCCCATGCGTGCTGGTGATCCACTGCCCAGTACAATCGGCCGATAATCCAGGATTGCCTCTTCTTCAACGATAGCGGCACCCATATCAGGCCAATCACCCACCGCAGGCTTTGCAGGTATCATCAATGGCAAAAACGCAAAGGAAGATCCGCCTATTTGACAAGCGGTTAAAGCAAATAGTAACAAAATTCGACAGGATCGCATCACCCCAGAGGCTAACAGACCTACCTACGCGATGTCACGCTCTCCGGAAAATTAAGCAATGATGCCTCTACCTGCACTCATAGGTAGGTGACGTCGTCGTGGCATAGCATGTTTTGCCTTCGGCCAAACATGCACGATTTTTCCCATAAATGCGCATTGCTTTGGCAAATCCCGGATGTGTAGGAATGTAAGTACTGCTTAAGCTTCCAGAATTGTTCACACTCCATGCATTGTATACAATCGATGAGGGCAATGCACTGGCCGGTTTGATGTAACACGTTCCCGTTCCAGTCACCCGAACCCCCAACAACGACCCATTGCGCATCACAGGGTAAACACCTTTGGGACTCGCCAAATCAACCACAACCCATTTCCCCGCATAATTGATTCCAATATCCGCCGCGCTAAAAACACGGCTCGCTATCACAGTTCCATCAGGCTTGTTCTGCACACCGGTCGTATTCACCACATCAAGTCGCACGCTCCCACAGGCTGTACTCCATGCGGCAATATTAAACTCTATGCGCTGGAGCTCTGTGGGTGTTGTCAATGAAAACGTAAATGCCTGCAAATAGGTATTGACGGTATTCCAACTTCCAGGCTGCGCACCCAAATCGGCTTGCAACGTCGTATCAGGAATACACGATGTGTTTTTAACACATGCTGAGCCTGCCGTAACACACGACCACCCAGGGGTTAGCGTACAAGCCGCTGTACACCCATCGGTATTGATCACATTGCCATCGTCACAGATTTCTTGATGCGTAATCTTTCCATCACCACATACCGCGTAGGTGCAATTGTTGCTGCACGCATCGGCATCAACGCTGTTACCATCGTCGCACATTTCGGTACCATTCTTGATCCCATTGCCACATCGTGGCGTCGTGCAATTGCTGTCACACGTATCTTCAGTGCATGGTGTTGGCTCAGTGCATACAGGTGGCGAAGCATTGTTACATGACTTCATACCAGACACCACACACGCAGGATGTGAATCAATGAGATTGCCATCATCGCACACTTCTGTTTCTGTTTTGATCCCATTGCCACATGCTGTGATCGTGCAATTGCTATCACAGCCATCACCATTTGTGAGATTACCATCGTCGCAGGTTTCGACACCCGCTTTGATGCCATTGCCGCATGCTGTCACGGTACAATTGCTATCGCAACCATCGCCACTTATTAAATTATTATCGTCACACGCTTCGCCTGATGTCTCAGCACCATTACCACACCCTGTCACTTTGCAATTGCTATCGCAGCGATCGTCACCTGTGAGACTACCATTTGTGAGATTACCATCGTCACAACCTTCACTCGGTGATTTATAGTTATTGCCGCACACCGGGATTTTGCAATCCGCATCACATCCATCGCCGTTAATGATATTGCCATCATCACACTCTTCATTGGGTGATTTGGCGCCATTACCACATGCGGGAAATGTGCAATTGTTATCGCATGTATCACCGTTGGTTTGATTGCCATCATCACACGCTTCAGTGCCTGTTTTGATATTGTTACCGCAGTTGTCGACGCATTTTTTCTGAATATCGCTATAAATCAAATCACTGCTGCATGCACACACAGGCGCATGATCCACCCCCGTGGAAGAACATGTCGCTGTACCACCACATACCGAACTGGCGCCAATCACACGCACAGCCGAGTTATTAAATGATCCATAATTCCACCATGCCTCGATCTGCCCATTGACCGCTTGACGATGGGTCCAGCTTTCTGAAACTGTTTTCCCCCTTGCCCCGCTTTGCCATGTGCATGTCCACTGGGTGGCTGGGGTTATCATAATCGCCACACGCTGTCCGGCGGCCACAAAAACGGGCTTAGGTAACACCACCTTCATCCACTGATAGCCGTACCCCGAGGTGATATCGCCCGATTTAATGTCCAAAAACCCAAGCTCGGGGCCCCCAGGATGTCCCGCATCGGACAACCTGATGCTTAAGCGTGCTGCACACGTATTTCCTGAAAGTGGGATCTCAATGCGCTCAATACCCACATTGCTATCCATACGAATATGCTCGGCGATATCGTATCCCACCGGCATCAATTGACCCGATCCGTTCGTCACCCCAGACTCATACAGCGATGCGCCAGGGTTCGAGAAACAAGAATCAACCACCGAGGATTTTTTCACATAAGTATTGCGCGCCGAGGGCTGAAGCTGGCCACAAATAAAATCTGATTTCAGATAACATATCCCTTTGCCGTCTGCATCCATATCTCTTCGACATGCGCATGCAGAGCAACCCGCCATATTTGTGCACTCCTTCATACACTTGGCGGCGGCGTCCGTTGTGCTTGTCCGCGACCAAACGTATTGTGATTGTGCCCAATCACTGCCCACGACATCATGTCCCGAAAATCCAATCCAATCACTGGGCACAACCCCATCTCCCGTTGGGAGCCCGGTTGTGATCCTATGCCCTGAGGCACATTTCTCATCGATGCTATTATCGGGTGGATCACCATTCCCTGTTTGCTGATCAGCAAGCGCATGCGGATCATCAACACAAACATCTGTGCTTTCGGCATCACAGCTTGCAGCGCCCACACCATCGGTCAGCGTTGAATCATCAAAGCTGCGCTCTTCTGATTCAGCATCGCTGCTGCTGCCTGAACATCCTGCCGCTAAAAAACATGTCGCCACTAAAAACAAGCATCGCGATGATATGCGCATATGCGATTAATTGTAGCAAAAAAAAGTATTCTTCATAAAATTATTATTGGCAGATATAATTCGTCCCATCAATCACAGTGCAGATCTGCCCCAAACACGCACGCTTCTTCCCATACACCCGAAAACGGATCGTCGCCGATGCTTGATTGACAACCGTGAACACACCCGTCAACTTATTTTGAGCATCCACACGCCATGTCTTGTAGGAATAGGGAACCATCTGTGTCGGCCAAAAGCCGCCTGGCCGAATATAACACGTGCCCATCGCACTGATCCGAACACCCAATGACGACCGATCTTTCATGATCGGGTAAATGCCTTTGGGACTCACCAAATCCACCGTCATCCATTTTCCAGAACGCTCGCTCCCAATGTCGGCTGCACTAAAAATACGGCTTGCCACCACATCCCCATTGGGCCAGCCCGCATCCCCCATATTCACGATATCAATGCGCATACTGCCACATAATCCACCCGTCGCCGCGAGTTCAAACTCAAATTTATGAAGCTCCGTATCGTCGACCAATGAAAATGAAAAAGCCTGCAAAACGCTGGTAACAGGCTTCCATCCCCCTATTTCCAGCATGTCTGCATGCATTTCTATGTCCGGGTTGCATGCGATGTTTTTCTCACATGCCACACCTGCCGTTGAACAATACCAGCCCGGCGCCATTCGACAGTCAAGGGTACAACCATCATCATTGACCGCATTGCCGTCGTCGCAGATTTCTGGAAACGTAATTTTCCCATCACCGCAGCGCGTACAATTGCTATCACAGGTGTCCTCAATACATGGATTGTTCACATCGGAACACGCAGGATGTGAATCAACAAGATTGCCATCATCACAGTCTTCAGTGGGTGATTTGATACCATTGCCGCAGGCACTTAGCGTACAATTGTTATCACAACCATCACCATTCTCCTGATTGCCATCATCGCAGGACTCAAGGGGTGATTTGACCCCATTGCCACACGCGGTGACTGTGCAGTTGCTATCGCAACCATCACCACTGATTGTATTGCCATCATCACACGCTTCAAGCCCTGCCTTCGTTCCATTGCCACACGCACTTACCGTGCAATCGCTATCACACCCATCGCCACTGATTGTATTGCCATCATCACACGCTTCACTTCCGGCCATCACACCATTGCCACATGCAGGCTCAGTACAATTGTTGTCGCACGTATCGCCATTGATTCTGTTTCCATCATCGCAGGATTCACCCGTCGTTTGAATACCATTTCCACAGGCAGTCAGCGTGCAATTATTGTCACATGTATCACCGTTGATTTGATTGCCATCATCACATGCTTCAGTGCCTGTTTTGATATGATTGCCGCATTGATCTACACAGTTTTTCTTCGTGCTGTCATAGACAAGACCCACATTGCAAGAACACGTCGCTGTACTTTCTGTGTTTACCGAAGAACATGCAGACGTTCCGCCACACACAGGAAGTGCACCAATCACACGGACCGCACTGTTATTATAGGAACGGTAATTTCCCCAAAGATCACCGACCAACTTATGTTCCCAACTCTCTGACGCTTTACTTCGCTTTGCATCGAGCTGCCACTTACAAACATAATCTTCTGAAGCAGAGCTCAAAACAATCCCAACACGCTGCCCTGCAGCCACTGTGGTCGGTTTTTCGAGGCGAATGCGGACCCATTGATAAGACCCTGTTAAACTTCCTTTTGCAATTTTTACAGACGCAAGTATGCGCCCTGCAGGACGCCCTTGCGCATCGGGCAAAACAACACGCACTGTCGCATCGCACAACGGTCCTGAAATCGGGATCTCCACACGCTCAATCAACACGTTATTATCCATGCGTACGTGCTCAGCCGCATCATACCCCAGTGAATTCATCTTCCCCAAAACGTCGGTCGTCCCTGAATCGTAAATCGTTGTTCCTGCTTCAGAAAAGCATGGATTGATCACGTACGATTTTTTTACATACGTCTTGCGCGCCGAAACTTGAAGCTGACTGCAAGAAAAATCGGATTTAAGAAAGCATCGCCACTTCCCATCGGTATCAACAGCATTGCGACACGCACAGGCCGAACAATCCGGTCGTTCCTGACACATGCGCATGCAACCCGTCGCTGCATTACCAGCACTTAAACGAGACCATGCCACGGACGATTGCGGCCAATCGCTGCCCATGACATCAAGTCCAGAAAATCCAATCCATGCGTTCTCTGTGATACCTTCGCCCGAAGGGATCCCACTGTTCATACGATAGCCAGAGGCACATGATGTTTCTATGTTGTTGCTGGGTTGAACACCGCTGTCCGTCTCGTGGTCAATCTCTGCATAGGAATCGCTTGCCTCTTCATTGCCTTCAATAAATACCGAATCATCAAAACTACGAGGCAAAGTGTCAGCATCACTGCTGCTGCCTGTACAAGCGGAACCCAAACAGCATGCCGCCACTAAAAATAAGCACCTCGATGATATGAGCATATGAGATCAAGTGTAGCAAAAAATAAGAGACATAAAAAAAATATGCCGTCCATTTCATTGGTATTATTCAGACAATGGTTTCACAAGAAACTCATTGAACAAAACATTCGAAACATCCCCAAACCCCGAAGCATTGTAAATCATCGCGTGAGATCCAGGAACACCAAAATAAAGTGTTTCATACAATTTCCGGATCGTGATGTTCTCTGTTTCGTTATTTGTCATTGTATTCCACAATAAAAACGAAAACTCGTCGGCGCCCCATGAAATTGCTTTGGGGATCCAGTTTGTCGCAAGACTGTTCTCATAGGGATTCGCAGCGGTAAGCAACAACACATGGGGGATATCCGATATTTCACGGCCAAGAACGCCGCTATGACACGCCTCAATGGCAATGAGCATCGAACGATAGTTCATTGCTTTGAGTGTATTCGCCAGGAGTGTTGGTGTTAGCACCCCCGCCATATTCGGACCAATCGTCGCTTCTTTGGGCGTTGTGGCATTCACCACCGCGCCCACATCGCCACCATGCCCCACCAAAAAGACATAAACATTGCTATCCACATCACTTCCAATGCCTGCCAAAAGGTCCATCAACGACGCCGCATTCAAATTAAAGATATCGTGATCGTATTGAACATCGGTATGCACATTGGGTCCACCCGCAACATTGTACATTGCGCCAGGTAAAGGATTGCGCGAAGAATCGGCAAAAGACGGATCGCCCACCAACACGATGTGGTCATCATCCACGCCTTGTTGTTTAAAAAATTGATACTGAGCCAAAGCATCTGCTTGATGCCGATAATTACTCCATCCGGAGGATAACGCCGCAATGAAAACCCATAATTTCTGTGCAGGCGCTAAACTGGATGCACTGCCTGTTGTTGTCTGCAAGAGATCATCGTCGGCCACATTGGCATTAAGCGCCGATGTATGAACCGAATTTTGCAGGCGTTTGTCACCCGATGTCACAAACTTTTTTGCTTCGTACACGATCGCATCGCCCACCGCCTTGATATGCCATTCGGAAAATGTCGATGCCACAGGCTCCGTGTATTTGTGGGTATCAAAAATCAACGTCCCCGATGCACCGCGAAAATCCGGTGATTTCCCCGATGCAATCATCGCAAGATTTTCTCTGATATCATCCATATCCCATCCATGGGACAACTCTTGCCCACTCACCGCACGCTTCATTCCCTGAACCAAAGCATCGCCGCCTAACCCTTGGGAATGTGCCAATCCATAGGCCACAAGAAGCAATGCATCGTAAAGCGACGCATCAAAATCGGGACCAGGACCCCGATGAACATGGTCTTGCAATGCAGCATCAAATCCAGTGGCAGGTGGACTCGCCGGTGAAATCACCACACGCCCATCAAGCGCCTGTTGCGCGCGTTGCATCGAGGTTAAATCGCCTTGGGGCTGCCACAATTGTTCTACATAGTTTCCGATATCCGGCCAAAAAGCGCCGTCAGAAAACACAATTTCCGTTGACGGTTCGTACGCATGGTAAACCGAAGCCAAGAGAGCAAATGCAACATCATTGGTGGGAACAAGTAAAATCATATCGGGCGCTGGCTCAGCCTGAAGCATTTGAAAAAATGTCTGTCCCAGTGTATTCAGATCATTTTCCATGTCATGACGAACCACACTTGTCACCGTCATGTCTTGTTCGCTTGCAAGAAATGCAAACCAATCAAAAAATGTTTCACCATAGGATCCAAACGGTGCGAGCATCGCTATCTTTTGTGCATTTTTCGATTTTGCGTAGGACAGCATCATTTCAACTTGGGCAATGTCCGATTCACGTGTACGCCAAATATAATCCTTACCACCAAATGCACGCATCACCGCAGCAGATCCTGCAGTGGTCACCATGGGCACTTTGGCATCAATCAACAAATCGCCCACTGCGATAACATTGCTTGATGCGAAAGGTCCGATCACCGCGCGGATGGTTGGGTCCTTCAGCATGTCTTCAACCGCAAGATTGGGATTGGTTTGAAAATCTGCATATGACGCGTAGACTTTTTCCCAATCCATGGGAACCAATTCGATGTCAGCCCCCGCCACACCACCCGCTGCATTGATATTGTCACGCGCAAATTCAAGCGCTGACGTATCGGCACCAAAACCATCGTGCTGCAATGCCGCCGATAAAACCCCCACCCGCAGCGTGGGGCGCGTATTGCGACCATTGTCGTCGTTCTGTGAACCACCGCCGCAGGCTGCAAGCATCACACAAGCCAGCAATATATGAATGTTGCTGGTCCACTCACTCCACTTCGCTAAGCTAAGAGGAGTCGACGTGTAGCGTCGCTGGGGGGGGCTTTTTGTAAAATCTATCACTCGTTTGACTCCCCACTCACAACCGCAAGCCGTTGATACAAACCCGTGCGATCAACCGAAGGGTCTAGAGACATTATTTTTCCAGCACGACCACCCATCACAGCAGCCGCTGCGCTGCTCCCAGAGAACGGTCGCATCATGGGAGAACCCAATGCATCAAAACCACATACCGATTTCTTGGGTACTTGCGTATACAGACGCGTGGGATCCATCGTGTCATGCACCACATCTACATAGCGCGCATCTTCAGGTGCTTTTGCATTTGCATCACGAGGTGCCGCAAACAAAGCCACACGACGCCCATTGCCATGCAAAAACGCGTGAACTTCTTTTAACAGCGCACTTGAAAATCCGAGACCATCGTTCATGCCCCAGCTTGCAACAATCACATCCGCATCATGTTCTGCTGCCCAACGAACAGCCTCCGCATCGGCGTGAGAACGATTGGGCCCCGAGCGTGTTAACATACGCACGGGCATCAACAAACATGTTGGGCACATTGATGTAATAACATTGGCCACACAGGTACCATGATCGTCGCCATGATTGGGTTTGGGATCGGGCCTCTGCCTGATGACATCGTAAGGCGTCACAATGCGACCACGATAAGCCGATGCTTTCACATGCAAACCCGAATCAAGTACCGCAATACGGATCTCTGAGCGTTCTGGAATTACTGATAATGCCAAAGCAAGCAACACCATGTGCATCATCACCTATTCTAGCATTTTACCCGTGATATCCTGAATAAAGCATGCTGCGATATTCCCGATTTCTCGGTATTTTACTCGTGTTCTTGGGGTGCTCAAGCAAAAGCAGTGAGTTACCCACGCCACGCGACAATCCACCGCCCACAGATCCACCGCCCACAGATCCACCGCCCACAGATCCACCGCCCACAGATCCGCCGCCCACAGATCCACCGCCCACAGATCCACCGCCGACCAACGCTACGCCTGAACCCCGTCCCACCACCACGGCCAAAAAACCTTCGATCACCTTTGATCCCGCAAACTTTCAAATCAGTCCTGCGCCTACGGGGCGATTCAACAGTCGATTTGAAGATCAAGGCATGGGTCCAGAAACAGCCTACGTACGCGATCCCACCACACGATGGATGCACGACAAAAGTCTCTATGTATTCAGCGAAGCGAATTACACCTTGTGTTTGTTACAGCAAGCACGCATCGGAGATATGCAAGACACCTCCGAAGTAACCTACAATGCGCTCATCGATACGGAAGTATGCAGCAGAACGCGTGTGCAAAATTTTAATGATATAGGTATTGAAAACACAGAACCGAAGCTGTTTGGATGGCGTATTCGTATTACGCCCCAAACAGAAACATCCCCCATGGTTGTTTCATTTTGGGGAAAATCAAAAAATTTTTGGGGTCTCGTCGTCAACATCACAGGCGAGCAACGGGTCCATGCTTTGCCAACGGAACACAATGCCTATGGCCTTACAGAACTTTACGTTACATTTCGAGAAGAACGCATCAGCGGAAACATAGGGAGATCTTATTTCGATGCAGATCTCACATTGCGTGTTTTGCCGAAAGATGTAAGCAATATAGAACTCCAATATTTTTTTGGTGATCGTTCCCAAGAACTTCCCGAAGACAGCAGCGCGCATTTTATTTTTTCATCCGACGGAAAAACAGGACGTGGAACAAGTTGGCGAGGTTCATCACCCACCACCTATTTATTTTATTTCAACGAAGATGTTTTTGTCCGTCGCGAGCAAACGAACAGTGCATCTCATGTTTTCACATTTGATCGAAATGCCGTGAACGAAACCGTCTGGCAATACAGGCTTTACGACGCCACCGGAAAACGCCTTTTTCGTAACGGTGGATATCTTCCTCTCTTCATCAACGGAAACAGCGCCCAATATTCACACACCGGAGGTATCGTTTACACATTTTTTGGTCCCATCGAGGAGAGTGAATGGGCCCAGGGGATCCGTGTATACGAACGACTCCCTCCCGATCCCAATACTTCGACCGAACGCGTTGGCCAAGAACTTGAGCTCATCCGTTCACGTGGAAATCTGTGGCGCATCAAAAGCAAGAAAGGGATCCTTCACGATCTTTTATACACCCCTCTTCACATGCCTGAGACACAAGACCTTTCGCCTAAAGGTACATACATCACATGGAACGGTGCGTATTTTGAAACACTCGGCGGGTTTCTAACATGGACCCCCATTGATCGCACACTTCTGTCGCCAAGCCTACCCGAAAAAACCGTACTTACTGCGCAAGATCTGGGCGATGCTGGACGTGTCGTGATCCTGCGCAATACCAACGGCGGCGATACAGGCTACGATGTCATTTATCTTTTTCCTGATTGCACAACAGCTGCGACACTCAGCGAGTGTACATTCAACAATGACACGCCCGTCATCATCTCCGAATCACGAGTGGTCGAACCTAAAAACGATCCGGTGCCTGAAACATTGCAATGCTTTGGCATGTGCAGTAACGGACAATTTGACACCTATTTCCAGCAAGATGAAAACACCACCCGCGTTCCCGACACCTATCAATTTAACAACACCACCCATACCCTTCAACACGGCGACAACGTTGTAAGCCAAACACCTTATATTCTCTATCGTCACGAAACATATCCAAGCATGATGTTGGTAACCAACGATGAAGCAGCAAAATCCCGATGTCTTGATGCAAGCAACAACCCCATTGAAAACTCATTTTGTGTTGGCAGCTTGCGCTACGTGGACGAAGCCTATGTTTGGCGTTACCCACCGAGCATTTACAATCCTTACTACGCCATGGTTCGCGTCTACCCGCCGGGTTCCGATGAATCCTACGATGTTGGGAAAAGTTCGATCGGTCCATCGCTTTTCACCTACGAGATGCCTAACGCCAATCTGTGTCATTACTGGGTCACCTTGATGCGCGGCGCACGGTTGTTCGACAATATACCGATCCTTCAAATATCCAGTGATACCTATGAGATACTGGGCCTTGCACAAGAACCTATTCCAGAAGAGGGTGTTCTGCGTGTGAATTTATTAAGACCCGATCCCATACCGCTCACCGAGGCATGCCCCGCGTTTATTTCGAACGTGGGAACCTACCGCGATGAAAAATCAAGCTATCGCTTGATACCGATGTTTAGCATACCAAGTGGCACGGCTTTCAAAACAGAAGATGGTACATTTTATGTAAAAGCTGCGCAATTGGAACAACGCATGACAGCAAGCGACGAAGATGGCAGCGCCCATATTCCAATCCAAGGATGGTCGGACATTGTTTTGCCAAACCGTCACCAGCGCAAGTTGCCATGCATTGGAAGTGCACCGCCCGATATAGGATCGCATATATCAGTACAGAGTGGCTTACTTGTGGATCTTGCCACATGCAATGCAGATAAAAATCCTACCTGTGGATTTCATTGGCAAGCACCAGCGGACTATCCATGGGATCGTGATCGCACAAATGATCAAGATTGTGATAGCAAAGGCGATGCCGCCGATCATTGCATTGATGGTGAAAGTCTCTGGGATGCCTCAGGCGCATTGGACGCAGATCCCAGTGCACCGGATGGACGTGATCCGGATCAAGACGATGACGGTTGCCGCGACGCAAGCGAAGATGGCGATGATGACAACGATACTGTTTTAGATCTGATCGACATGTGTCCCCACGGCGACATCGGTAAAGTGGATGAGGATCATGACGGATGCTGGGAAGATGCAGAAAACGCCGAAGATCTTTTGCCCAGCGATGACGATAACGATGGATACAACGATACTGCCGATGCATGTCCCCACGATGGTGGCGGTTGGTTTAAAAATGGCGTTCTCGATAGCCTACACAATGGATGCAGAGATCCCAATCCAAGTGCCCGCTACTGGCGCGTGATGCGCACCCACGGCGATCCCAAGCCTGGCAATCTTGATGCCTGGATGGTGGCCACCTTTAAAGCCTACGAAGGCAGCAATCTCATCGCACCTTCGGTCGAAGGATCGGGTGTCAGCAGTTCATCCATGTGGGATCCATCATCCGCTGCGCGGGATCTTTTAGACGACGACACCAAAACGGAGTGGCGCAACAACTTTCGATGGTGTTGCAGTACCGTGGCACCTGATCCAAAACCATGGTTCCGCATGGATATGGGCGTCGCCGCACAAATTTCATCCATCATGCTTTTGCAACACGTCGCCGAACGCGCAACCCAAGTCTTGTTGCAAGTGAGTGCAGATGCAGCCACATGGGAAACCGTGCCGAGTACATTCTCATGCGCAGCGCCCACCCTTAAGCCGTCGATCCTTAACACCGATCTGCCCATGGAAGAATGCACGGTAACTGTTAAATAATAAAGTCGTCATCCTCGCGAATGCGGGGATCCAGAAAACATGCTGGATTCCCGCTTTCGCGGGAATGACATTTTCCCCTTACTTCTTCTTCCGTTCCCACTTATCCGGCTGACCATCGCGGTCGCTATCCACGCCTATACGATCCAGTTGGCCTTCTTCAAAAAACTCCCAGGTGTCTACTTTGCCATCGCCATCGCGATCGGACTCCACACGCTTCAATTGTGTTTTTAGATAATACTTCGTCACCTCGGGACGCCCGTCCATATTGAGGTCGACCTCTTTGCGAACGAGAGCACCGTCTTTGTAAAACGATGCCTCATCCATACGGCCATCAAAATCCAAATCGACCGTTTCTTTCGATACATTTTGGTGGTCATCGTATTCGCGCACCAGATCAACCGTGTTGTCGTGATTAAGATCCACTTCCTTGCGTGCCAAAACCAGCAGATCCCGTTCGCCGCGGGTATAATATTTGAACACATCGGTTTTTTTATCGCGATTTAAATCAAAACGCCGCAAAATCAGATGATGTGATCGGGCAAAGGCGGCGTGCTCGTCGTTGATATTCAGTTCCTCAGACATCCCGTCGCTGTTATAAATAGGTCCCGCACAGCCCGCAGCCAGAGGCACGAGCAACCCACATACCACCCCAACAAACAAACGTACGCTCACGTTCATTATTCTCGGTGCGTATACCCCCAAGGTCAAGCTTGCTTTATCGCCCACGCACAGGTAGGAGGTTCTCTCATCCATAAGGAACCAATCATGGGGCAGCAGCGCCGTACTCGCAACTTCTCCATCATCGCCCACATCGATCATGGCAAAAGCACACTGGCAGACCGTATTTTAGAACTGTGCGGTGCCATGGACGCTCGCACCAGGCAGGCCCAAATGCTTGACAGCATGGACCTCGAACGCGAACGTGGCATCACCATCAAAGCCCAGGCAGTTCGGCTTCACTACAAAGCCAAAGATGGGCAAGTATACATTTTTAATCTTATTGATACGCCTGGTCACGTCGACTTCACCTATGAAGTGTCGCGATCCCTTGCCGCGTGCGACGGTGCACTCCTTGTCGTCGATGCCACCCAAGGGGTCGAAGCCCAAACCATGGCCAATGTGTATTTGGCCCTCGAAAATAATCTTGAAATCGTGCCGGTACTTAATAAAATCGATTTGCCAAGTGCCGATGTAGACCGCGTCAAGACCGATATAGAAGAAAGCATCGGCATCGATGCCTCTACCGCTCTATCAGTCAGTGCAAAAACGGGAGTTGGTGTTCTCGAATTGCTTGAATCCCTCACCGAACGGTTTCCGGCCCCTGAAGGCGATCCCGAAGCACCGTTGCAAGCATTGATATTCGATTCATGGTTCGATGCCTATCGCGGTGTCGTCGCCCTTGTGCGCGTCCGCGAAGGTACCATCAAAAAAGGCGATTCCGTTCGTTTTTGGCGATCCGGCGCTGTGTGCGAGGTCCAAGAAGTGGGCGCATTCACCCCCGCTGCAACGCCTCTCGCCCAATTGCAGGCTGGCGACGTTGGCTTTGTGATTGCGGGTGTCAAAGATATCCGATTGGCCCCCGTGGGCGACACCATTACCCACGACAAGCACCCCGCCGAGGGACCTCTCGCAGGCTTTAAAGACGTCAAACCCATGGTGTTCGCAGGTATTTTTCCGGTGGATTCCAAAGATTATACCGACCTCAAAGATGCGCTTGAAAAACTCAAGCTCAACGACTCAGCCATTTCCTATGAACCCGAAACAAGCCAGGCCCTAGGTTTTGGTTTTCGATGCGGCTTTTTGGGACTTCTTCATATGGAAGTGGTGCAAGAACGCCTTGAGCGTGAATACAATCTTTCGCTCATCACCACGGCGCCCACCGTGGTTTATCAAGTGTACACCACCAGCGGCACCATGCTTCGGGTTGATAATCCAGCCAAATTACCCAAAGTGACGGAAATCGATCACATCGACGAGCCGCTTATTTCTGCCCATATCCACGTACCAAGCGAGTATGTGGGGCCCATCATGAAGCTTTGTGAAGACCGTCGTGGTGTTCAACAAGATCTCGAATACAAATCCCACGGCCGTGTCATGGTCACGTATCTGATGCCGCTTTCCGAGGTTGTGTACGATTTTTACGATAAACTCAAAAGCATGTCCCGGGGTTATGGGAGTGTTGATTACGAAGTGGCCGGCTATCAGACAAGCGATCTCATCAAGCTTGATATATTAATCAACGCCGAAGCATGCGATGCGTTATCACTCATTGTGCATCGCGACAGAGCATTTGAACGCGGCCAGGTGTTGTGTGTCAAACTCAAAGACATCATTCCACGCCAGCAGTTTGAAATCGCGATCCAAGCCGCCATTGGAACCCGTATTATCTCGCGCACCAGCGTCAAAGCGTTCCGCAAAAACGTCACGGCCAAATGCTACGGCGGCGATATTTCTCGTAAACGCAAGCTGCTTGAGAAACAAAAAGAAGGCAAAAAGCGTATGAAAACAGTCGGATCGGTCGAGATCCCACAAGAAGCATTTCTTGCGGTTTTGCGCACGGGAGATTGACGTGGTTGCACGAGGACCTTCAAAGAGAGTGTTGCGACGCAACGCCAAAGCTGCATTGAACAATGCAACAAAACTTTCCAAACGCGGGCGGAAAAAAATCAGTCCTGCGGCACGTGCTGCGTGCGAACATGCCATTGCCCAATTGCGCGTGGTCCTCGCCTCAGGCGATGCTGCCGAAAATGCACTGCAAACCGCCATTGACGATCTGCACAGGGCGTCTCATGAGCATCTTGCACGATTTCGCAAACCCGCATGGCGCGAATTTTTTGAATCCATTGCAAGCGCCCTATTCATCGCACTTGCCATTCGCGCCTTTCTTTTTGAAGCATTTCGTATTCCCAGTGGATCCATGATCCCAACCCTCGCCATCGGCGATCAGATCTTCGTCAACAAAATGCTCTATGGCCCGCGCGTGCCTTTCAGCACCCATCGCATTTTAGAAGGCAATCCACCCAAGCGTGGCGAAGTGGTTGTTTTTGTCTATCCGGTGGCCAAGGATCAAGACTTCATCAAACGCATCGTTGCGCTTGCAGGTGATACGATCCAAGTCAAAGCCGGTGTGATCACAATCAACGGATCACCCGTCAGCCAGCGCCCCTTGGGTGAGCGTACTTTTTCAGATCGAATGGGCGATGGCGGCCCGTGGAGCACCTTTACAGCACAGGTGGCGGAAGAAACTCTTGATGGCCATACCTATCACGTCTTGCAAGATCCCCGCCCTGAGTATCGTTTGCCCGATTTTGGACCGGTCACCGTTCCCGAAGGCCATGTGTTTGCCATGGGCGACAACCGCGACCACAGCTCCGACAGTCGCATTTGGGGTCCCGTACCCTTGGGACACATCGTCGGCCGCGCAACATTCGTGTGGTGGTCCTGGGGGCCAGAGGGCCTGCGTTTGGCGCGTTTAGGTGAAATGGTTCGCTAAAATATCGGATCGCACATGGCGCATCGCTTCAGGCCATGTTTCAGGACGTTCGAGCACTTGGTAATAAAAACGACATAAACTGCTGATGGGATCCGCAGTGCCCGTCTTTTGTACCAACAAGCCCATCATTTTTTTACCAAAATTATTTTTCTTTCGTGATGCCCAAATCAACAGGTCCACGTACACAGGCCACGTCATACGCGTCGCGGTATCGCGAACAAATGTTTCAAATGCCTCAAAACCACGCTGTGGCGACATGGTATCCAGCTGGTTCATGGTTTGTTCGGCACACAACGCGAGCGGAAAAAGTGCAGAAGCCCAATCCGTGGGTGTTGAATCGATGTGCCATAGAGATGGAGCATGATCACGGATCACACGTCGCAAACTCTCGTTATAACGCACACTCAATGGAGCAATGCATCGACGATGGTCTGGATCGAGCAACTGGATCCCTGTGGGACTGCATATGATGGACTTCTGCTGCCCGTAACTTAAAATGACATTCAGTCGCTTGCCAGTGCCATACCGAGATTCGGCATAAGCCATGTCAATCTTGACTGGCTTGGATACCCCATCCATGAAAGATTGAACGTAATCAACACACGGTGGCGTGCGGACGTAATCTTGACCAAGGTTAAGCCCTGAGGCGCTAAACGCTGCGCGCAAATCAAGGGGCGTCTGGAACGATATGGACTGCACAGACATTTCTTCTATTCTGTCCCCCCGCACCCATGAAATGGTCATGGATTTTCCCTGGCCAAGAACCCACCCAGAAGCGATCGTATCCACCAGCATGGGCGATACGGGATGCAACGCTTTGGGAAGTCCACCTTTCAAGACAGCAGGCAGATTGCTCAAATGAAAGTAAGCAGAATCTTGGGCTGCCTGCGGCCAACTTGCAGTGATCGTCCGTGATAACAATCCCCAAGCCTCATCGTCCAAACAATCCATATTCACAAACAAAATGCGCCCATCACGCACTAAGGTTTCCAAGGCCCGCATCGTCGCCGGATCGCATAAAGCATCGCAGGACCACCGAACATCTTTCGTTTCTCCATACTTCACGTCAGTAAGAAGCAATGGATCGTGGGCAGGCGTTCCCATCAAACTGATGTTTGGCAATCTACCATGGCATAATTCGTTGGCAGCATCATGCGCGGCATGCAACACCGCCCAAACTTCGGATCCCACATGGGGTGGCTTCACGGACAAATCCGCGCCACTTTGCAGCCAGGTATGCAACGTCGTACCGGAACCCGAGAGCAACGTGTGGGCCAGCAAATAATAGGTTCTCAATAGGCTCGGGGCGATATCCCCCATCACCAACACACCGTGCTCTGCAACCAACGGTGCCAAACTAAAAGCACCCGGGCCTACACCATACACGACGCCGTAGAACGATACGGGATACTTGAACTTCACGGCCTGACCACGAAGTGCCGCAACAATATCCGGTTCATTGGACATGCCGGATGGTTTGACGAGGTCCAGCATGTCCCCAAACAACGGTTCGGTGGCTTGCAAATAAGGCAACCCCGGCGGAAGCCCGAGATCGCGGTGGTGTTGTGTGTCAGTCAGAGCTCGAAGCGTGGCCATTCATACCCAATAGCGCAATGTCATATCATCTGTCCATAAGATCCAAGCCTGAGCATTTCAAAGACCAAAAAACGACATGGTTTGAGCCATGGTCCATTCCCGCGTTTCAGCATGAAGGCATTCGTAGGAATGTACCAACATGTGATCTGCACTCTGATGTTCTATCCTTTGCATCGTTTGTGGCCACTGCGCCACAACCTCTTGAATAGCATCAAGGCATACCGTCGTATCATGAACACCCACAATCACTTTAATCTGTGGCATATTCGCCGTAGTGTTTTTTGAACCTTGCATACGCGCCCGAAGGTCCCCTGCATAAGCCACCAAGTTAACCACAGCTTTCGCGGGGACGCTGTAGTAGCCCGGACGTTCCCATCCAAAATCATTCTTGCATGCCTCGACACGGTGTCTATCGACGAGGTTGATATTCCCCATCAAAGAGATGACAGGATCCATGATCCAGGGCATCCATACACGGGCAGCATGCAACGTACGCAATAAAAAGCCATGCGATGCTGGCGCGTAAAACGGCGCCAACAAAACAGCACGCTCAAACACTTCGGGATGGGTCCATAATAAATCGGTCACAAGAGCACCACCGCATGAATACCCTACTGCGATTTTTGTACCATGCAATGCGTGAAGCTCACGCGCCAGTTCATCCCGCAAGTGAGCAAAATCCGACGGCATGCAGTAATCACCCATATTTGCCGGTGCATTGCCCTCTGTCGTGTTTAGACCATGTCCAGGAAGTCGTGGCGCAATAACATGAAAGCCTTGCTTATAAAATTCGGCACCAAACTCATCCATTTGTCCAGGCCAAGCGGTAAATCCGTGGGCCAGAAGTGCAACGGGATGGATCGCAGCATCATCGTGGATCCAAAAACGCGCACGTGAATTTTCTTGTATCTTGAGTTCAGTCTCTGCGTGTTCCCAGCGACTCGCTAGATTGCGCAATGTGGCAACATCGGTGGATAAAATACTTGTCATGACTGTCATTAGAAAAATGCACGCAAATGCACAATGCAAAATGCGCAATCAAATATCGCGCAATGCAAGTATGATTCTACAGCGCTGGGCTTGCTTTCACCCGCACACGAAACTGCGCTTTGTGATCAAGGCCATCGGTTGCTTCAATCAACGTGTTCGTTCCATCCAGCGTGGGCGTTAAATCAATCTCTGCGGCATTGTCGATCGCTTGGCCATTCACCTTCAAGGCACTCGACTCAGACAATGTCACATGCGCTGAAACACTGCGACTCCGGTGCACATCGCCCAATGACTTGCCATCCCCCTGCGGTGAAGAACTTTTTCCGCCACATCCAACACAGCAGACAACAAGCACCGATACCCATCGTCTCATGGCACTTCCTCCACATTCAATTCCACAGCTTCAGCCACCGTACTTCCATCGGAAAACTTGTACTGAACATACAGATTTTTTTGAAACGTCGAGGGTTTTGTGATCGTGAACTCGTAACGCTTCTCTGCGTCGATTTCAACCAAAGCACCATCAACCAACATTTGCACCACATTCTCCGCAAGCTGTCCTTGCAACGTGATCGATGCTTCTGTGAGCTGTGGCGGTTTTGCATCAAACACAACATCCTTTGAAACCGATGCAGTCGCATTACCAAGACCATCCTGATACGACAGCGTCATGGTATAATCGCCATCGGGCAAATAATAGCCCTCGTCATCGGCTCCAGAAAAACCTTCTACCGTATAGATTCGCTCAAGACCTGTGGCCGGACTACTTTTGCGATCCCAATCAATCAACACGGGCACCAAGTCTTTCTGTTCGTAAAACCCGTCCAAATGCAACTTGCGGCTGGTTTGGGTTAATTTGTCGAGAATTGTAAGAAATGCTGTTGCGCCCAACGGCAGTTCAGGCAAAGTCACCGAGGCGACCAATTGCTCGGAGAGTTCTTCAACCACCAAAACAGGAGGCTCCGTATGGGCATCGATCGTAAATACCGCTGACATCACAGGCTTCGGTGTGCACATCCCGCTGCTTTCATAAAAAAATCCTGCGCGATAAATCCCCTCGGTCAGCTTAAAGTCACCAGATTCTGAAAAACCTGTTTGTGATGCAAGCCTTATGTCCACGGGAACCGATACAGAAAATGACCCATTTGCAGGAACATTCGTAAGACGCACCGTCGCAACTTCATTAAATACGTCTCCTGCTTGTTGACGAAAAAACGTAAGCCACGCATTACTCAACGCACTGGAGGGTGCGGGCTTCATATTAAAAACAACAGGACTCTTGGTGCGTGTGGCATTATTCGCAGACGCAATCTCAATTTCTGATTCAAAAGGGATTGAAGAATTCGCGGTTTTAATCAGTTGCGAACCATCCGACCTTTGGAATGATACAGGAATACAGGAACCGGCCTGACTGATTTCCCCCAACAGTGATTCACAAATCACAGTACCTGGAGCATCCGCAACGCAGTTCCTTTCATCATTGCTGGATATCGTACTATTATAAAAGATATGCGTTCGGGTGAGATTTACACTCTGCGAAGATGGCGACGATGGCATCCTAATCACCGGTGTCGCGTCTGCCTCAATATTCAGATTATCCACATGCAATGAGCTATTCGCAAACACCACCAAATCTTGACCCGTGATATTGCACGGGCCGTTTGCGCACATCCCCCGTAAAACAACAGTCCCAAATTGCGATTGGGCATTGGCAACCGGCGATGGAATTTTAAAAGAAGATCCAAGAACCAAATCCGTGATGATCGTAAAACAAACAACATCCGATGGATTGGAGGAAGCTACAGCAAAATCACTGTTATTATCTACAGTCACGTTCTTCTGTGCATTCGCACAGATCTCAGCAACCGCTGAAAATTGTCCCAGCGTTACCGTATTGGACGATTGCGCTGCCCTCTTCACCGTAATCTCAGTGCTCTCATTGATCACGGTAGGCGTTGGTATGGCGCACCAAACATCCCCATCAAACCATGAGGTCACTTCGCAAACGGTTGCATCATTGAGTATCACTGCATCTTGGATCTCGCCAAAACATGACCCGGTGATCTTAAATTGTCGAAGCGGGACAAGCGATGTATCGAATGCATACAAAAATCGCGATGGCTCCAAAGCAACACCCGTGATCACGGGAACTGCATTCTGACAATCACCATTCCCCAGTATCGACATCAATAACCATAGACCCGTGATCATGTGGTGCGCTCCTGCGGTGCTTTATTCAGGATACCATCATGAATTTTTTGTAGGGGTCGTTCGTGAACGACCCTAACGAAAAGGGCGGTTCACGAACCGCCCCTACAGGAGAAATCAGGATTTATCCGACAGTGCGGTTCACGAACCGCCCCTACAAGAGGAGTCAGGGCTTATCCGACTCTTCGAGATGCATCTCTGTCGGCGCTGCAACCCCTAAGAGTTCAAGCAAACCGGCAAAAATACAGCGCAAACCTTCACACAACGCCAATCGCGCGATTGTCGTCTCACGGTTGTCGGAAATCACACGCTCGGTATTTTTGTATTTCGTGTAATAGCTGTGAAACTGTGCAATCATTTCTTGCAAATAATGCACCACGAGATGTGTTTCATGGGCAGCGGCTGCTTCGGCGATCACATCTTTGCTCTTATCCATTTGACGGATCAGATCAATTTCCTCAGGCAGCGTAAGAAGCGATAAATCGGCCGTTTTCAGATCCACGTTTTCATAGCCCGACGATGCTGCACGACGCGCAATGGCGCAAAGCCGCGCATGGCCCATTTGGGCGTAATACACGGGATTATCGATACTTTTCTTGGTGGCAAGTTCGATATCAAATTCCATTTGCGATTCGGCGCGACGCATGGCGAAAAAATAACGCGTGGCATCTGCCCCTGCTTCGTCGATCACATCGCGCAACCACACCGCGGTACCCAAACGTTTGCCCATACGCACCGCTTCACCGCCGCGCACAAGGCTCACCATTTGCACCAAAATAACATCGAGTGCGTTGTCGGCATGGCCAAGCGCCACAAGGCCTGCGCGCACACGCGTCACATAGCCACCATGATCCGCGCCCCATACGTCGATCAAACGATGAAATCCGCGTTGCAATTTTTGATGATGGTACGCGAGATCGGCCGCAAAATACGTGGCACGTCCATCATCGCGGATCACAACACGATCCTTATCGTCACCAAAGTCTGTTGAACGAAACCATTTCTTTCCATCTTCCACATAGATATGGCCGCTTGCTTCAAGGGCTTCTACAAATTTTGGAAGGTCCATGGCATCGGTGAGTTCGCGTTCGCTCATAAATGCATCAAAGCTCACATTGAACGCCGCAAGATCGGCTCGAATACGATCCATCATCAACGCCAAACCACGCTGACGCATGGGTTCAAGCCAAATCGATTCGGGTTCATTTTCATAACGGTCGCCGTATTCATCGAGCACCGTCTTTGCAATATCAGTCACGTATTCGCCGGGATAAAATTCTTCGGGTGCTTCAAACGCATGGCCCAACAATTCGCGATAACGCAAGTAAACACTGCGCGCCATCACGTCGGTTTGATTGCCCAAATCGTTGATGTAATATTCGCGATGAACATCATAACCCGCGGTGTGCATCAAGCGCGCAAGCACATCACCAATCACGGCACCACGGCCATGGGCCACATGCAAAGGCCCCGTGGGATTGGCGCTCACGTACTCAAGCAATACTTTTTCGCCCGCGCCACAATCGCTTTGTAAAAAATCCGTGCCTTGCAACAAAGCATTGCGCAAGACGCCATGCCAAGGCGCATTGGCAACAAAAAGATTAAGATAGCCAGGTCCTGCGATTTCTGTTTTGGAAAGCAAGCCATTGGCATTTCCGATCACACGTTGCAACGCCAGTGCGATGTCACGCGGATTTTTCTTTTCAAGCTTTGCAACTTGCAAAGCCACCGTGGCGGCAAAATCACCGTGGGCGACTTCTTTGCAATAACTGAGCGCTACGTTAGAAGGCACCGCCTGCAACACACCGTCTATGACAAGTTGTTGCATACCCGCCACAAGATCCCGTTCCAATTGTCGTTTGATCGAAAGCATCACAAATCCACATCCGTTACGATCACCACGCGGCCATCGGCAAATACCGACCCAAGCTCAGTGATCCGTTTTGCATCCACATCCGAAAACAAAAAGTCGGAACTTCCGCGCTCTTTAAGTCCAATCGCTTTTAAAATCACGGGCTGCCCTTCCACACGACTATCGCGCAAAGCCGCATCCATGCTGCGCCAATAGGCTGCCGCGCCATGCAACGCCGAGGATGAAATCCGCAGCTTATCAGGATCAAACATCAGCACACCCTTGGCATTAAAGAAACGTGGCAACATGGCTGGCACAAGTTGCAACCCACGTGCATCGATCACCACCCCGGTGACATCGCTTGAATCCACCGTCAGTTCGGATCCACGCATCGCAGGAAACAATCGAGACATCATATGTGTGAAGGGCAATTCCATGACCACATCCACCTTGCCATCTGCAAAATAACGGGTTTCGATGACCCGCTGTTGCTGCGGACGAAAGAGACGTTCCAAAGGCTGAAGTCCGGGCAATTTCTGGGTGGTGTAGAAACCTGTCATGCGCATGGAAGCAAATAAACTCACCGCTCTGGTCAGCGCGGCTGCCGTCGCCGATCGCTCAGCCGCCAGACGTGCTTCTCCAACATCCACCGCGCTTAAATCTGCATTCCCCGTTCCAGTCACGCCAAGCGAAAGGGTTGACCAATTGATGAAGCCCGGCCCTACTTTTTCACGCAATTCGGCATCACCTGCCACGCCATAGGAAATAAGCATCAAAAAGAGGAAATTCATGATCGACTGTAGTTCGGCGCTTCGTTGGTCACGGTAATATCGTGCACATGGCTCTCATGCATGCCCGCAGCGGTCACACGCACAAACCTGGCACGTGCAAACAACGCATCTAAATTGCATGCGCCCACATAGCCCATCCCTGATCGCAAGCCGCCCACCAATTGATACACACTGGCGCTCAAGCTTCCGCGATGAGGCACCATGCCTTCAACGCCTTCCGGCACAAACTTGCCACCGTCGGATGCGATTTTCCCTTGAAAATAGCGATCGGCACTGCCCGCCTGCATGGCACCCAAGGATCCCATCCCGCGGTATGTTTTGAATGATCGTCCTTGATACAACACAAGCTCACCTGGCGCCTCATCGGTTCCTGCAAGCAAACTGCCGATCATGACCGAAGCAGCGCCCGCAGCCAATGCTTTGACCACATCGCCCGAATGCCGAATACCCCCATCGGAAATAACCAACCCACCCAAACGTTTGGCCACAGCCGCACAACGTTGCACCGCTGTAAATTGCGGAACCCCAACCCCTGCGACAATACGTGTGGTGCAAATGGAGCCCGGCCCGACACCCACTTTGACCGTATCTGCGCCCGCTTTTAAAAGCGCCTCGGTGGCTTCTGGTGTCGCCACATTGCCCGCCACCAACGCAAGGTCTGGATATTCGCGACGGGCGGCTTTCACCGCATCGATCACGGCTTGACTGTGCCCATGGGCTGTATCGATGACAATAATATCCACGCCAGCTTGGATCAGCGCCGCCATGCGTTCGGCACGATCGGCACCCACGCCCACTGCGGCCCCAACACGCAACCGACCCAACGTGTCTTTGGTTGCATGGGGATAAATTTCGCGTTTTTCGATGTCTTTGATGGTGACAAGACCACGCAACATGCCATCGGCTGAGATCACGGGAAGTTTTTCGACACGATGGGCCAGCATCAAGACTTTGGCGTCTTCAAGGCTGATGCCTTGTTTGGCCGTGATCACATCCTTGGTCATCACCGTGGCGATGGCCATGTGTTTGTCACCGCGAAAACGGATATCACGGCGTGTAACGATACCCACCAAACGGCGGTTTTCTTCCACCACGGGGATGCCACTGATGTTGTGTTTTTCCATTAACGAGATGGCGTCCTGCACGGTCGCCGAGGGCGCGATGGTCACAGGATCGAGGATCAAGCCCGACTCGCTCTTTTTCACCAACGCCACTTCGCTGGCCTGGTCGACAATGCTCATATTCTTGTGAATGAAGCCGATGCCACCTTCGCGGGCCATGGCAATGGCCAAACGGCTCTCGGTGACCGTGTCCATGGCTGACGATAAAAGCGGAATATTAAGACGAATATCGCGGGCAAGCTGGGTGCTTACATCCACGTCTGACGGCAAAACCGATGAAGCCTGAGGCTCCAAAAGAACATCGTCAAAGGTAAGTGCGAATGGGATTTCTGGTAAAGTTGCCCGTTCCATCTCGGAGTCATAGCAAATTTATTCTATGGGTGTAAAGGTCGCAATCATTTTGCGGGAGTATGAAGCCACGGGTGTTCACACAAATGATCAAGAGGCCGCTGAAGCTCCTTGGGCGTGCGCCGCAGTAAACCGCGTGGGACCAAACTCAGCATAAAATCGGCACCATGGTCGCCCAATTCTGGGAGCGGGGTTTTATCGTCAGCGTGCCGCAAACGACTCAGATTGGGTTCTTCAAGGGGTGCTTTTGCATGCATGTAACCACGAAGCCCAGCGCCCATGCCAAAGGCAGCATCGCCAGGCGAACCATCTGCCACAAAAGGCACCATGCCCGTGATTACGTCCCAGAAGACCAACCCCAAAGACCAAGCATCCACCCACGGCCCCGCTTCGACAGCAGCCGATAAAGGCGCAAGATAACCGGGTGTTCCCGCCATATCTGTCGATGGCTTCACACCGATGGGTGTTACCAAACCCAAATCAATCAGTCGAAAGGATTGTGTTGCAGGATCAACAAGAATGTTTCCTGGGGAAAGATCGCGGTGCACATGACCTGTTTTGTTATGCAAATAAGTAAGTGCGTTCAACATGTCGTTTGACAATGATTGTGCAAACATCAGCCTCGTACAGAAGGCTTTTGAGGCATCGTCAAACACCTCGGGTTGCGCAAAAAATTGTGCAGCCACTTGGTTATAATGCGCAATTTGCACAGCACGGCTAATACACCGCGGCGATGACAAGCCCGATTCTTCGTCGCATATTCCACTCACGACCCCGACCCCAGTGCCCAACGGCCGTCCCGACATATACGTCATGGCAACCCACATGAAGGATAAAGGGCTCGGCGATAAGGCATCAGAAAAGAAATGGTCCTCGGCACAAGGCAAGCTGCTCGGGCGATCACCCAGTCGTGAGAGCGTTCTGAGTACATCGCACTCTGACAGAAAACGTTCGCGGTCGCTTTCTCCATCCGCACTGAGAATTTTCACCGCAACGGAGAAAGGCGTCAGGCATACAATCCCCGAATCGGGTGATTTGGGCGTGACACACCATGTTTGACCAAAACGTCCTGCACCGAGGCGATCAAACGTATAAAGTGAATTGGAATCCTGAAGTCCAAGTATAGATCCAAGCTCACTGGATTCCTCACCCCGCTTGTCTGGACGCTGCAGATCCGCAATGGGAGATGCTAACACTTTGCCAGTTACCGACATCGTAAATCCTCGCTTTACGGAGTGTAACCACCGCAACGCGAGATCTCCGGATTATTTGCATGAGATAAACGTCCCTGCGTGGACAAGATACGCTTACTTCCTTACGTCTGTATGTCCCCCAAAAAAAAGAGACAAAATCACCGGGGAGAAGTTTTAAGCGTAGTTACATTGTACTCATGGGATCGGAAAACAGCGTACGCAAAACGGAACATGTGCGAGTAAGGCATACGTCTGTTGAAGAACAATCGATACGACCGGCATTCATCCCGATTGTCGACAGTTTAACACCTCCGATATCTAGGCCAATATCAGCACAATCAACATCACCGATTGATTCACCACGTACACCCACAAGCTTTTCACCCGTACCCCCAAGTACACCCGGCTCCACACGAACAAGCACTTCCGATGAGGCAATCAGTCCCGTGCCCGAGATGCCCGAGCTCACACCTGAGGAAATGCAATGGATGTTGATGATAATGCTCGCACAGCAGCTTAAATCGTCAGAACAGGCAGCAAGACTTGGGCCGTCACGCACAGTCAGGAACGTTGATGTCACCCCAGTCTTGATAGGCGAGCATCCGATAGGGGACATCATCTCAACAAACCGAGATATTCCGGGTTCAGCACGCGTTCTTTATATTACCGCCCATGGAACACCCATACCTGATGAACTTGATCCCGAGCCACTCACCACGCGCATACGCTTTGTAGCACCCAACGAGCACATGATCCGCGTCAACCCTCAGGCCGCAGTACTGCTTGCGGCCGGCGTCAATATTACTGTCATTCAAGGCGAAGATGTTCTTCCTGGAGACCATACTTTGCGCGGAAAAAATTTAGAGTTAAGCGCTGGCACGGGCGCTAATGTCATAGATGTTGAAAAAATTGCACGCGCACTGCCTGAAATCATCCATTGCGACGTCTTCGTTCCACGACCTGGATCGCCACCACGAACCATACCAAAAATCCAAGCCGCACTCCGCGAAGCAGAACTCCATTACGAAAAAATGGTGATCAGCGCTTGTCGTGGTGAGTCACCGACAACCATTGGCAAACATATTTCTGATCTCTGTGAAATGATCAAATCAGAAAAAGTTCCCCCAGAATATTCCGATCCATTTGCGGATGTGCCCTCTGTTCAGAATGCGCACAGAACCACACCCAGCGCACGCCCCACACTGGAACGCACCGATTCTCACAATGAAAACTGTGATGGGTACATTCGCTACTTGAGCACGAGAACCGTTTTAGACAACGGTCAAGAATCAGAATAAACTATCATTGATCCGAAGGCATCGGCGGCACTTCTCGCTCCCATGTCGCATCATGGATTTTGCTGTAACGAAAAAATGCCAGTGGGAAATATTCACTGTTGGGCGGAACCAACGTCAATCCACCAAAATTTTTGGATTCATCGACAGGGACGGCAATGCCCCCCCGATACAGATCCCACAACTGGGGTTGGCGAAAACTAAGCTTTCCTTCTTTAATTTTTGCAATGGACTTTTGATCCTCGGTACGGCGCAATACCCATGCATTGGCTTTGATATCGTTAAGGGTTGTCATGTCCAATTCTCGCTTGTTTGAGGGTACTCACCTGCATTGGTACTACCCTTGGCAGCAAAAAAGCTGCGCTCAACACCTTGTTCTTTGGGATCAAGGGCAGAGCCAAATCCATCATGCACATAAGCAATCCTTCCCATGACTTCATGGGTCGTAGGGGGTGGATCGAAGTCGGCCGCTGCTTTCAATATAGCAATGCGCTCACGCAACGGTCCTTTGGCAGCTTCCAGTTCAGGCCCAAGCGTTGCCACGAGTACATCAGCATCCAACTTGCGAATATGCGCTAAAGTGTCAGCACTCCATGGTTTGTGCCCATGAGGAATATATGCCAAGGAGGCCACAAGTTCTTGAGGCGTTCCTTCCGGAAAACTTAACCCATTGTCGATGAGATGAGGCACGACAACAACACCTGGCTCCCCCAAGCGTTTGGCCAAATCCTTTGCCGGAATATCTTGTCCATCTTTGTCGCGGCCCGTCAGCAGGATATTGGCGGGTCGGCCATCAAGATTGGCCGTGAGCATGGCGATGACCATCGTTTGTTCATATGCCGCTGGCGACATAGCCTTTGCGAGAGCCGTTTCTGGATCTCCGTTGCCAATGAAGGCATCTTGCAACGTGATGGCATTAGGCACAAAAGCTTGCGCTGATTTGTTCTGATCTTTTAAAAGAACTGTTGTAGGAACACATGCACTGAAAGCGGGTTCACCCGTCATACGTGAGACTGCAATCGCCAAACGCGATGCTGCGGCTTCGCGATGATGTTCGTTACCAGGCGTGATCGCTGCACGATGACACACGGTCAGCGGTGGTTTGAGCACGGCAAGGGGCTCTCCCACCGAAGTTCGAAGAAGCTGTGCGCCACAGATCCCCCCACCGAGATTTTCTATTCTACCCTCTTTAGTCGCCTCACGGACCGTCGAAGCAAATTCCAGTGCAGGCAAATAAGGAAGTTGCCTCCCTGTACCGGGCTTCTTTGAAACATGTTCAGGAAGCTCAGGAAGTTTCGCCAGATGAGCAGCATGCGAAGGGTCCACGCCGTCCGTAAACAATGGCGCCGTAACAGCGATATTTTGTTCCTGTTTTTTGCCAAGATCAACGTGAGGTGCGCCCGAGCTATTGATCGGTGCTTGAGGAGAACCCGGTAGCCCTGCGGCTGTGGTTTTTGTACTCATTGAAGACGTTCAGTTTATCCCCAAACAAGACTCTTTCAAAAAAGATGACCTAACAGTCCCCCACGTTGACCCCTAGCGCCTCTGTGTGTACATGGTTTGGAACCCTTTTACTCTTCCTGGAGAGTTTACAATGTTCCGAAATATCCCAACGACCATGCTTTCGTTATTGGCTCTTATGGCCGTATCCTCTGTCGCCCAAGCCACTGAGAAATTTGGCTATGTGGACGTAAGCCGCGTGCTCAACGAGGTGGAAGAAGGCAAAGCTGCCAAAAACAAACTCAAAGTTGAATTTGAAGGCAAACAGAAAAAACTCGATACGTTGCAAAACGGATTACAAACAAAAAAAGAAGCCTTCGACAAGCAAGCAGCCATGATGAAAGGCCCTGCACGTCAAGCCAAGCAAGAAGAACTCCAACGCGAATTTTATGAGCTTCAGCAAACCTATTCCAAAATGCAAAAAGAATTGATGGACAGCGAAGGTGAAATCACCGGCCGTATCGGTGATCGCATGAAAAAAGTAGTCGCTGCCATTGGCGATCGCGATGCCTATACCGCGATCTTTAATTCGGTCGAAGCGGTACTTTATCACAAGCACCATCTCGACATTACCGATGCCGTGATCCAATCTTACAATCAGCGTTTTGGAAATGGCAGCGGGAAAAATTAATCCAATTTCAATGGTTTTCGTGGGGGCGCTGATTGCGGCACCTATGGCGGCACAGGCCACACCTCCTTGCGAACGCATCGAACTTACTGCGCAAATAGAAAACGATTTGCGTGCCGTACACGGCACGATCACCTGCATCCATCCCAGCACCAAGCATGTGTGGATACTCGATTACACCCAAGCACTCAGCCAAGAATACGCAGCCCTTGATGATATCGATTTGCCGCGTGTGTATTGGAGCGCCACTGCACCTGAAACCATGCAAAGCGGTGAACTTCCTACCGCACGCAACATTGCAACGCCGGTCATCATAGAAGGCACATCACACACGATTGCATTTCGCACGGCACTTCCAGAACGCATGGGGATTTTAGGTTTCGACCAAGATGCCGCCTATCTCATGGCAGGATGGCATCCGCTGTTTGCAAACTACACCCATGAACTTGGCAATACGCCAATCAACTATGCAATCACCCTGCCAGACCAAACCATCGCGGTGATTGGCAATATGCCTGTAGGTAGAAATGCCCCCAGGCACCTACACGGTACGATTTTCGGCCCTTGGATGTCCATGGTTGTGGCAAGGCAGGCCAACGTCAAGCGCCTCACTGATCACGCTGTACTCTTCCAGGCGATCCATGAGACCTGCGATCCTGATGGACTTCACGATCTTCGTCTTACCCCCAACACGAGTCAACAAGACAAGATCCAATCGGCACTCAAATCCATGGATCAATGGCTGCACCCCATGGGCCTTCATGCGCCTTCAACGCCGATCATACTTTTAACCATGGATGAGCAACTGGCCGTGGCACTCCCAAGCATGATCGCTGTATCGGACAGGGCCTTTCGTGTTTTTGGTTCATGGTTTCAAGATATGCATCATGGCGCACTTGCACGGCAGGTCTTTTTACGCGTGGCCATGAACCGTGTGTCACAACATCAAGAACGCTGGAATACACAGTGGATTGCCGAAGCCATGGCCGAAGCCATGCTCCAAAGTTACATGGCCCAAGATGACGATACACAAAAAAAATTGGGCAGCATCGCCTATATTCCCGAGCTTGATCTTCTCGTGAACGATCATCGAACACCCTTAAAAGACGCCCATTATCATGATCTCTATCGCGCCCATGATCCCACCCATCCCCATGTATTTCATACCAACATGGCACCAGGCCGATGGCTCTATGAAAATCTAAAAACCGAATGGGGTGCAGAAAAAACATGGGCCCTTGCGCTGGAATATTTGCAAGGCAACGCACCGCTCGAGTCGGTGGTTGTGAAATATGACCGTAACATGCTGGCACGTATGGATGCCTGGCTTACCCCACCCAAAAATATCGAATTTGCCCTTGGCGAGATCCTCGAAGAACAAGGGCGAACCACGGTTGCCATTCTTGGCGAAGGCGACGAACCTACTATTGCAAAAACACCGGTCACAGTCGAAGTGCAGGACAACCAAGGCGGGATCCACCGCGAAAAGCGCCTAGGACCAGGCACCGTGGTTTTCGACAATCTCCCAAGTCCCGCCGCACGTGTTGAAATAGATCCCGAACATCGCATTGTGGAAAATGCGCGTCCAATGGGCGCAAGTGGCCGTCACAACAACACCTGGCCAAAACCCTGGAAATGGATGCTCAACGATTTTTCGGGTTTGTTTGCGGCCACCGAAAAGTCCTTTAATTTCGATGCCAAAATTCTTTTACGTCCCGTACGCGACGCGCGTATCTCCTTTGCCATTGCAGGCGCAAGCAACACCCAGGCGTATACAGCCGACATCGGTGTACGCTACGCCTTTGGCCCCGAAGTGGGGCCCATGCGGCCTATGCAGCATGTTAATTTGGAATTGGGTTATTATCACCTCAAGCAAACCCTCGCCGACGACCCTCACGGCGATCTTCTCGAAGCCAAGTTGAAGTATGTCTTCGACAATCGCCGATCCTGGTACTACGGCATGCGTGGTGCTGCATTGCGTACCGAAGCCAGTGGTTTCTTCGGTGTTGCGGGGGATCAACGCTATTTGGGATTTCGTGGCGGCATCGCCGGTCTGAAACTGTGGCAGCTTGGCACACCCTGGCTCGCCTTGGCTGTACGCCTTCGTGCCGATGGATTGTTTGGCAACCTCCCTATCCAGCTCACACTCCCCTTGGGCGGGCGTTTCACCGGTGCCCGTGGCTTTGAAACCCGCGAAGGACACGCATCCTGGCGAGGCATTGCAAGCATGGAGCTTCGTCATGTGATCGACGCACGTTCGCGGGTAGACCTCGCAGGTTGGATCCTCGGCACACGCATTGAAGGCGCTTTATTCGCGGATGCCTTGGTGGTCGATTCCAATGCCACTCCATGCGGAAATAATATGTTCTACGATGTGGGTTATGGCCTACGTTTCATGGGCGATATTTTTCACCTGGCACCCGCAACCCTGAATGTCGATGTAGGTGTTCCCTTCGGGCGATGCCAAGAAACTCATAAAATACCGGTTACTGTTTACGTATCGTTTGTACAATCGTTCATGGTGTTTTGAGCGCACACGCCTCGTGTTTGCACTTACATACACCTCGATGCTAATCGCCCCGCCAACAGGAGAATTTATGCTTACGATGTGGCTCACGGTGCTCACCATGCAAAGCACACCCGCATTGGAAATGCCCAAGTTGTCTTTTCAGCAAGGTCGCGGTCTTGTGGTCGAAAGTGCCGATGGCAATTTTCAGTTGGCAACCCACTTGCGCGCACAAATGCTGTATTCGTTTGGTCAAATCAACGCAGACACAAACGAGGTTGAGCAACAATTTCAAATACGACGCGCACGCGTGGCCTTTACAGGCCACATGCTTTCCAAAGACATCACATTTAAAGTAGAACTTGCGATTTCCAACCGAGACATGGGTTCAGATGCGGCTGTCCTCAATACGCCACTTCTCGATTGGTATTTCCAGTTGAATCATTTTCGCGATTTTAATCTTCGCCTAGGTGTTTGGAAAACAAGTTTTAACCGCGAACGTTTTCTTTCAAGCGCCCAGTTGCAATTCGTCGATCGTTCCATCGTCAATGCCGAATTCAATCTTGATCGCAACGCAGGCATCGAATTGCGATCCAACGATCTCGGTGGTCTGAATCGCTATCGTTACATGATCGGTGTCCAGCCCGGACTCGGCCGACGTACTGTGGCCAAGGCCTTTGACACCATGCTGTATAATGCACGCTTTGAATATGCCCCCATGGGACTTTTCGACGATGTGGTGGAAGGCGATCTTGCACGTCATGCAACGCCCAAACTCTCCTTGGGCATTGCCTACGCCTTCGAGCATCATGCTCCCAACAACCGTGGCACCTTGGGCTCAAAACCCAGCGATGGTGGTAGCAGCAACATGCATTTTGCGGCCTTTGATGCTGTGTTTAAATTTCGTGGTCTATCGGTGATGCAAGAAGTTTTAGGACGTCACGGAACACGTGTTGATGTCCCCGAAGGTGTTCCCGCAAGTCTTCTCAACAATGCCGTACGCAATGGCATCGGCACCATGACCCAGGTGGGCTATCTCTTGCCCACGCTCAACATTGAACCGGCATTTCGCTATTCATACATCAAATCCTTGGGCAGCGGCAGTGAAATTAAAGATAATCATGAGATCGGCGGTGCACTCAGTTATTACCTCTGGGGGCATTCCATCAAATGGCAAGCCGATTATATTTTCGCATGGAACGATGGAGATATGAGCGCTGGCAAACACGTGGGTCGTATGCAGCTTCAAGGGGCGTTTTAAAAATTACCAGAGCCACACTTCAATCTCATCGCCGGCATCATTATTAAACTGCCACCTTGAAATATCTTCGTCTTTGCCAGGATGACTGTAAAGATGCAGACCATCCCCATTGCAACCACTCATCCACTGCGGCACATGCGCTAAAGCCTCGGCTGGCGCAGATGCACCATCATCATTAAAAGGCGATGGACCACAGAGATGCCATAAATTTTCGCTGCTGTAATTGGTACCGCCAACAACCCAATGGGCTTCGATATGTGCCTTCACCGTCACCACCTCATCCTCGGAGGTACCCTCGTATGCGTTTAGCCACTGTCCATCGCGCACATTTTGCACGCCCTGGCTTACCGTTTCGTTACCGACCAACTTGCTTGCAACAAACCGATCGCCATACGTACTGCTCAAACGAATATGCGTCGAAATATCTGCAATGCGTTTAATAGTATCCGATGAAAACCTCCAATCAGAACCATCTAAAGGGGTCACGCCATATTCAGAGGTACTTTCATTGATAACATTCGATCCACTTGGTCCAACTCCCTCTGACGTAAGCACCAAGGTCCAACCTTTTTTGTCTCCCCAATTATTCGTCATATTGCAAAAGACAGCAAACGGTGCACCCGCTGCATCACCATCGGGATCAATGATTTGTGTCCCATCCGAAAGGACAACCTGATCCGCGACAGGCTGGGATGCATTGTGGGCATACATGGCAGAACAACTGTAATAGGTGCAGCCGCCTCCCGTTTTTTCTATGCCAAAATCACCACAATCGGGGTCAGATGATTTTGGCGTGATCTGTGGCTCTGAACTGCTTGTGCAAGCTACAAAAACGACAGGCACAAGCAAATATCTGGCCATCGAGAAAAAAGAAGGTCCAAGACACCTGTTTTTCATGATTCCATCATACGCACCATCAGGAATGTCCCGAATTTTTTAGCACTTACAGTCATCAAGGTCCTTGATTATGGGAGGCGATACACAAGTCTCCCATTATTTTCATGATACACCACAGGCACAGACAACGTTTCCGACGCACTCTTTTTTCGAAGATGCAATTGAAAGCCACCGGGCCCATCGGTATAGCTTACGAGCTGACCTTCGTCTTTCATCTGTTCTAATACAACGCTGATCTTAGCATTGCTCAGACCTGGCAACACAAAACTATCAACAAACAAATCCCCGCCTTCCCGCAAAGCATCGTAGGCCTGGGCCAATGCGCCCATGGGATCGGTCAGGTGAAAGAACGTGGCGCTTGAAAAAATAACATCATAACTCTCTGCCTGCACATTCAATATACCGCTTGGCAATAACAACGTATCAGCGTTATCAAATCCAAAGGATATCGTGGGTGCAGGACTCCCCTCCCTGCGACCGTGCAATGCAATACCAGAGCATCGAATATGCTCAGCATGTTGCGCTGCGAGTTCGCTCACAAAAGCACCCTCGGCTGCACCTATCTCAAGTACATCAATGGGCTGCGGGCTCACAGCGATCCGATGCGCAATCACCGATCGGATATCCTGTCCCGCAATCACCACATCCCTCGCTGTACCATCGTACGGATAATCGGGCATACGCGTGCCTCGCTCTGCCGAAATTGCGGCAATGCGGTCGGCACCAATGTGTCCCCGACAAGATACAAAATGACGACTTGGATCTGGCAATGCCAATGCACGTGGCATCACAAAATCATTCAAGGTGAAACGTTCGCCTGTCGGGGCTTGGATCATGATCTGATCGAGTGAGGGACGATTTTCCACCGGGAGAACAGCCAAGCGCGCTTCAACCCGTTTCATGAGCATCGCAGGATCAGAGGCGGTGACAACACTTCCAATCATATCAGCGCGGTACATCGTCATGGTCTATGGCTCAACATATGCGTATCCTCGTGATCAAGTTTTTGAATGCATGTTCTGAAGTTCCATGCCCTTAACCTCTCCCGCTTGCGGGGGAG
>SYDY01000048.1 GCA_005801425.1 Bdellovibrionales bacterium
GAGCGCGTACAAACCCAACAAGTGCGCAGCGAGACCGAGATCACCCAAGCCAATGTCATCGAGCAAAGTCAAACCCATTTTGTGGTGCACATGATGGGCAACAGCCGTTTGTATCCGTTAACACGATACGATGGCGATCCTGCCGAAGTACGGCCCTTCAATGTTCGCGTGGGACTTCGTGTGGTGGATCGCGATCCCGAACATCGACGCAATGGTCTCGAAGTGGTTTCATTATCGGAGGCAGCACAATGAATATGATCTCAATGGGCTTGATGCTTCTTGCAGCGTCCACAGGCGCACGAGAGCTTACCAACAAAACATTGTCCATTGTGATGAATGACAAAATTCCTTCCTATGAAGTCCCTGTGGGCCTTGGCACCCATTTTGAAGTGTGGACAGAGCGGCCATGTGAACCGCCATCCCTGGGCGATCCCAATGTGTTCAAACGCGATTTTGATCAGAGCATTCAAAACCCCACGCGATTTGTATTGGCGGTGATTAAAAATATCCCCGACAGACGCGCTCATTTCACTTTGAAATGCGAAGGTGGATTAGGCGTCATTTTGCAAGCACGGGTGGTTTCTGATCCTGCCGATGCCATCGGGATCATTAACGTGCGTGTTTCTGATACACTGAATGCGTTTACAGCCCAAGCCGTCAGCGATGCGATTCATGCCGAACAAGAAAAGACCAAAGCAAATAACGAAGAACAACGGCGAAAAGTCTTGCTTGAACGCGAACAGCGCAATCTCAAAAGTTTGCACGCGAGATCCATCACCCACCACGATATCGAGCATGGACGATTCGGAAAAGTCGTGGTGCACGTCACCCAACAAATCACCATGGGCGAAAGAACCTACGTTTTCTATCGCATTGAAAATAACGACCCCCATGCTTTTGCCGTCGATGCCATTGAGATGCATGCCAAAAGCAATGCCATGCCCACATCTCAAAGCTTTTACATGCCAACGGGTCGGGTAGAGCCCAGCGGAAGCGAAATGGGCGTGCTGGGCTTTGATACACCACTTACCGACACAGAACTTACCCTGATGGTACGAAGCAACACCGGGATCACCATTGAGGTAGACGATGTCGATTTACGATGAATTGAAAGCCGATCAGATCCTCGATGGTCGTTACCGTGTGATCCGCGAGATCGGCGATGACGTTGGCGGTATGGGCAAAGTGTTTTTGGTGGAACACCAACGCCTTCGCAAACAGATGGTTGCCAAGGTGATCCGTCGTGAGCTGCTCACCGCTGAAACAACCCTTGCGCGAAAACGTTTTCAAAACGAGGCAGAAAGCACCGCAAAATTCGACCACGATCATATTATTCGTGTGACCGATTGCGGCGAATTCCCTGGTGGACTTTATTATGTGATGGAGTTCATCCCAGGTGCCGTAAGCCTCAATAAGCGATTGAAAGATGTTTTGGACCAAGGAGCATCCGGTTTGCATCCCTCGGAAGCCGTGGCCTATTTTCTCCAAGCCACCGATGCACTGGGGGCCGTTCATGATGCAGGCTACATCCATCGCGATTTAAAACTTCAAAATTTCCTGGTTCATCCTGAAACCTTGGCGCTTAAATTGATCGACTTCGGTATTGCCCGTGCGCCCAACAGTGAACTTACCGCAGAAGGCGCTATTGTGGGCACGGTGGCGTGGTTTTCGCCTGAAGAAGCCGCATTTGACGCAGGTTCTGGCGATGGCAAAGACATTGATTTCCGAAGCGATTATTTCAAACTCGGCGTGGCCATCTATCGGTGCTTAACGGGTAAAAAACCATTCACGGCAAAAAATCACGAAGATTACCTTGAAACCATTATTTCCTACGAACCTCCTCCCCCATCCATGCTTCGTGATGAATTGGATCCACGCTGGGATGATCTCATTGAAGGGCTCTTGGACAAAAGTCCTAAGCATCGCTTGTGCGATCCCCTTGAAATTTCAAAACGTTTAAAAGCCATGACCCAAAATGCGACAGATATTGAAAACGCCGATGATTGGTTTCATGGCGGTGACGAAGATCAAGGCAGTTGTGCATGGGTTGAATCGTCCAAGTCATCTTCTGTGTCAAAACCCTCGGAACAACCCACTTCATCAGAAAACCGCTGGCATGCCATTGGGACACGCACAAAGTGGTCTTTGGGGCTTGCCATGGGAAGTTTACTCTTGTTGCTAATGGGTCTTTTGATGGGTAAAAACGATCCTGCCCCCGTCATACCACCACCCAGTGCATCCCTTGGTTCTCCTGAACTCGCACCCAAACCCGTATCCCCCGTTGATTTACTGCGCGACCGTGAAAAAGCCCGTATCCTGGCTGTGCGAGAACAAGAAAAAATTCCAGAGAAATCAACACACGTTCTGGAAACCAAAGTTTTCGACAGAACAACACAATCGCCACAGCGTCAAAGACAACAACACGTACTTGTGACAACTCCGACCACTGTGCTCAGCGCCATTCCGTCTATTGGCGAATCCTTGAGCGAGCCTGGCAGCATTGTTAAATTTGACGTACCAGAAAAGAAGAACACAGCAACCGCACCAACATCCCTTGGATTGCCCACAGGAACACGCCTGGTGGCACGCCTTGAGCATGGCATTCATTTAACACCAGGCGAAAGCGTGCCGTGTATCGCTGTGGTGATGCTTCCCGATTGGGCATCGGCCCATGTTGCGGGCAAACAAATTAAAATTATGGGAACGGCCCGCATGAACAATGACGTTCATTCTGGACGCGCCGATGTGTCGTTTCAATCCGTTGTGTTCGACACAGACAAAGAGATCCCGTTGCGTGCCGTGGCCATGACACCCGATGGTTCTATGGGCATTCCAGGCGACATGCAGCGCCATGATGGAAAGCTCAAATCCAACGCTGTTGAAGGTGTTTTGGATGTTGTGACCGGTATTGCAAGCACTGCCATCGGTGCACGTTCTGGACAGCGTTTTACCGACGATGCACGTCGCGAAGTACGCCGTGACCGACAAGAACATGTTGAACTCACGCTTTCCACATCGCGCGCGTTTGAAATCCAATTGACGAGGGCATTATGAAACACACAAGCATCGTATTGTTTGCACTGTTTTTGATGCCATCGTTAAGCCATGCGTCATCCGGTGAATTTGTTGTCTCCATGCAGCCTGAGTGGCTTATGGAAATCGCACAAAGCACGGTGGATCATGGTATTGGTACATCGCTGGCAGCCAACTACACACTCACAGATCATATTTTTGTTGGAAGCACATTGCGATTCATGGACTACGGCGGACGGCAACCCGATCCATCCCACGGCGAAAAATTGCGCCGATTTGATGCGGTGCCATGTATCGGCCTTGTGTTTGGCAACGATTGGAAGTTTCGTACCGCATTGGGTGTTGGATTGCGCATGGAACACGCCCGCGAACGCTGGCAATTCCCCATTGATGGCATTGCGCCCATTGATGAAAATTACAGCTTGCGCGCACGCGGTGTTGCCGAATTACAAATGTCGTTGAGCTACCGTGTTCCTCGCGACGTAGGCGGAAGCCTTGAAATAGGCCTACAAGCCAACGGACGACACGGACTTGGAATAAATTCTTTTTCACCGGAAATCGGTGCAGCACTTATGGTTGCGTGGTGGTGGTTGGGATGATGGGCACGTCAAAACAACAACTGCCCATTTTGGTAATCGCGTCATTAAAAAACGACACATTGCTTACATCACACCACATAGCCTGTATTTTTTATTGAAAATGAGATAAAAAAGGTATACATTCTATACATAATGAGCTTTGAGTATGATCCCGTGAAAAGCCTTACCAACAAGGACAAACATGGGATCGATTTTGAAGAAGCTCAGAAGATCTGGGAAAGCGATTTTGTCGAAATACCGGCCAAAACGACGGGTGAACCACGATGGTTAATCATTGGAAAAATTGATGACCTCGTTTGGACTGCGGTCATCACATATCGCAACAACATGATACGAATTATTTCAGTAAGGAGGTCCAGAGATGACGAAGCGACGCTCTACCAGCGAATTCGATAAAGCGTTTGACGATGGCGAAAGTGTCATCGGAGATCTTGATCTTGAACGCGCAATCCGCCGTGTGAATCTTGATCTACCTGAGTGGGTGATAGGCGAGCTTGATCAAGAATCTGAGCGCGTAGGCATTACACGCCAGGCACTCATTAAAACATGGATTGTTGATAAACTGGATTCGCGCCATCACAAAAGCAGAGCATAAATCTGGTTTGTTTTATCAGCACAAACCTTTTTTATCTCGTCCATTCAACCAAAACAATAATGACCGTGTAAGAGATAACGAGTCATTCGCGATGATGTGAGAAAACATATCGTCATATTGCGCGGTGAGCTCAGGCTCTGCAATGATCGTCCCATCTAAAACCCACAAAAAATCTACTTGAACCCAACTACATGTATCCATATAGAGCTCTCGTATACATGTATTTGTCCTCGGGAGGGATTGTATGTGGAAATCGAGATCAGTTCTGGTCGCGGCACTTCTTCCCTTCATATTTTGCGCATGCGATGGAAACGGGCGGCCTGCTGATTTTCAGCAAGGCGGCTTTCTCGAAGGGGCAGTCATCAAAGGCCCCGTTGCCCATGCAACAGTTCAGCTTAAAACCATCGACGGTAAAACCCTACTGAGCACAACCGAAACCGATGAAACCGGTGCCTTCAAATTACCACTGGCAAGCGCAAGCGGTGATTTTCGTGTTTGCGCTTCCAATGGTTCATTTACGGATGAAGCAAGCCGTGTACGTGTTTCGCTGCGTGACGAAACGTTGTGTTCCGTTGTCAGCGATATTCGTCCAGGCCAGTCACGACGCGGGTTTCCCATCACACCCTTCACCGATTGGACCATTGCACGCATGGACGCCCGCGTTCGATTGCATAATGAATCCTTCCGACAAGCCTACGATGCCGCACGTCGCGATGTGGGCGAACTTTTGGGTTGCGCGCGCTATGGCACCGATATTCTCGATGCCGTTCCAAAAATTGATCTTGTGCACGACACCCCTGCCCCATCCGAGGCGTTGCGTCCTGATATTATCGCCGGGATTTTACTCCATGGTTTGAGCCATCAAGCACTGGCCATTGCACAGGGGTCCCATCTCACACCAGGTGCTGACATTCACAGTTTGGCACTTGCCCAAGCCATTTCACGCGATATCCGATCGGATGGTCTTGCAGACGGAAAAGCAGGCAACGAACCCATTATACTGGGTAATGTTGCGCTTTCATCAAACACCTTACGCGGTGCGGATCTTGGACTTGCCCAAGGCATTCGTTCTTTCATTCGCGAAGAAGGCACACAACTCGCCATTGCTGAAAGCGATTTGGCATCACTCACCACATGCCTTGCCACATCCCATGGCGCATTGTTTGGTGGAAATTCTGGCAATATATTGGATACGCAAGGCCCGCGCATCACACTTGCTGTTCCAAATACAGAACACGGAATTTCGGGGGCATTCACACTCACTGTTCATGCTGAAGACATTGCCGGTGTTGCGCAAATCAAAGGCGATGGCCTCGGCAATGCATTTCGTGGCTTATCCTACGAACCTTCCGACATGCCTCAAGTGGCGATGTGGACCGTACCCATCGAAACCAATACCATGGCTGACGCAGTTTATGATCTCGTAATTTCTGCCAAAGATCGCCTCGGCAATGCATCACAAATTCACAAATCGATTATTGTGAACAATCAAGCCCCGCGTATCACAACCATCGATCCCGCTGTGCAATCGTTTGTGTCTGGCCCCATTCGCATCGCAGCAGAAGCACAAGATCAGCATGGCATTTCCAATTTCACCATTGAGAAGCCCGAAGGCCTTGTGGACATCAATCCATTGCCCAACCAGGTGGACGCCGCGTGGGAAACCACCGATGCCCCCGAAGGCCCTTTCGTCATCACGTTGAAAGCCGAAGATACCCAAGGACAAATCAGCATTCATGAATTGCCTATCGAAATCGATAATCTGAAACCAAGCACATGGTCAGGCCAAGCATTGCTTGAAACGCCCATCACCCACGGTCTGATCCAAGCCTGGAGCTTGGATGGAACAAGTCGCAAAAATATCATCGGCGCAAGCACTTCGGAAAACGGGTCATTTACGATCCAAGTGTCCGATATCTATTCAGGCCCCACACTGCTTACCATTTCAGGCACAACCACCAGCTTCAAAAGTGCAGCGACGGGACGCGATGTGATGTTTCGACCTGCGGATGAATTGAGCTTGTTGATTCATCATGTGCCAAGCAGCAACGGTCAAAAAATCGACCATTTATCCATCAATGCATGGACCACACTTGCAACCGAACTTGCACTTTCATTGCGACGCAATGGATTGGGTTGGTCAACCGCCATCACACGCGCGCACGATCTCATGGGCTCTCATTTGCGCCGAGGCGATGGTCAAAACACCACGGATATTCCTATTGATATTCGATTTACGTCAGGCATCAATCTTCTCACCCCTGATCCCATCGGCACCGAAGATGAAGTGAGCATGACATTTTCCCACGTAGGCCTTTCACGTCTTGCGGCCGAAGCATCGCTGATTGCTGGGCGCGGCAATGCAGGAAAGAATACCATGCATCTATTGGAGGCATTGCGCGTGGATTTGGAAGACAATCGTTTCGACGGCCTTGATCATCTCGCGCACGCCATCGACATCACCGATATGGCGAAGCTCAGCGTTGAAACGCTACGGAGCGATCTTGCCGCCGAAGTGCTTAAATGGCTCAATCGACAGCCTTTATCGGATACCACCTCAGGTATCGCACCACCCTCTTGGGTTCGCGTGCCTAATTTTGCACGACCTGGCGGATTTCTCCACGACATCAACAGCGACACATCAGAACTCTTTGGACGCGCCGAACCCAAGCCTTTTGATACCGAAGGCCCCAAAATCGCATTTGCAGGCATTCCAACCGACGGTTTTGTGCGCGGTGATTTTCCACTTTCTGTTTTGGCAACAGATAACGCAGGCGTGATCTCCGTGGATATTTTAATTGCAGGATATCCCCACGCCGTTCATCCCGAAGATGACATGGAAAATATCGCCGATTACGAACGTGCAATCATCGACACCACACAGGTTACCGATGGCGAACACAGCGTGGTGGTAAAGGCTACCGATGCCTTTAACAACACAAGCGAATCGCATTTCAATATTCAAGTAGACAATACACCACCTACCATCATTCCCGTGGGATTGTCCGAATTCGTACACACACGAAGCTTCCCTATCATCGCAAACATTAACGATGGAGATCATGGAAGTGGCGTAAGTTCGTTTAAGATCCTACACCTTGGAAGAGTCATTTCCACCGGTACTTTAAACGGAAGCATTGCCTCCGCATCGGTCAGCATGAATGCCTGCGAGCCCATGGTACTGCATCTTGTTGCCGAAGATCGCCTAGGCAATCGTTCTGAACTCGTAAAGCAAGTGACGTGCGATGATCAGCCGCCAGAAATGGTTATTCTGGGTGTCACCAATGGAACCAGCCTACCACGAACCATAGGAAGCCAATTCGGAAATGAAGCCGCAATGGCCCCTGCTTCCCTGCCTACGATGTCATTCACGCTCGCAGATCTTTACGGATCCGGTCGGAGTCCCGTTATTGCCATTAGACCACAAAACATCACAAGAGAATCTTTAGCATCCGCAGAATTTAGATTTCCTAGCGAAGGATTTTTTGCATCATGGCATTCCATGCAACAGGCCGATGATGGTGCATGGTGGGTTCCACTATCCATGGAAGATATCATTTCCCGTGGGCAAGAGATTCAAAATGTTGTTTCAATCGAATTGCGCGGATCTGATCGTGCAGGCAACAGCGTAAGTCAAAGGTACGTTTTTCGGGTTAATTTTAAAAACCCCGTGTTACGACTCGACAATTGCAAAGTTCATGACGAACTGTATGCGCGCAATTTCAATGATGGTTCATTGCAAAGCCTCTTTCAAGCGTGGCTACGACCCAAAGTTGGACGATGTGATATCACCTTTGATGCGGGCTACGCAGACAACAATCTTGCACGCAATTTTGCAATCCGCGTGAAGCCCACAACCCTACAACCTGCCGATGTGTGGATTGAAGGCGTTACCGAGTGGGGCGAAGTCATTGACGTATTTTCCTACCGCACGCCCATTCGTGCAGAAGCGTGCAGCCGTAGTCCTTTTGAGGGTCAATGTCCCGACGGCAATACCGGTTATCAAATAGGGAAAGTGCAATCATGCGGGCCTGTACAGGTCGGGGTATTTGATTCTAATTATTGTTTGAGTGGTGTTGTCCCCGAAGCGCGCCAATGGGAA
>SYDY01000049.1 GCA_005801425.1 Bdellovibrionales bacterium
ATGAAAAAGTCGTCATCCCCGAGAAAGCGGGGATCCATGCAATACTGGATCCACGCTTTCGCGGGGATGACGGGAATCGGTATAGCATTTGCCATTCCAAAAATGTAGTGGCGGGTTTTTAAACCCGCCTCACCATTCATTGACCGAAGGGTGCCTCGGGGGTACATATTTTATGTGACCCAATCGATGACCAATGTTCGCAAGGCGGCCTGTGTGGTGCTATGCCGACGTCGGCTGGATGGTACGCGGGAGGTGTTGCTTGTCAAACGGGCAATATCGACGCCATTTTTAGGAAATTACCATGTCTTTCCCGGTGGCACCGTAGATGAGAATGATATCTCAGATGTAGATACCGCTGTTCGAGAGTTGCGTGAAGAAACTGGGATCGTCGTTGCGCCCGAGACATTAAAATTTCTAACCCATTGGAAAACGCCGGCATTTAGTGTGCAACAATTTGAAGCAGCGTATTTTGTGGCCGAATTGGACGCGAACGATCAACAACGGACCACTCCTTGTGGACAAGAAATTATAGAAGCGGTGTGGTTAACGCCCGACGAAGCACGTCACCGCCATCATGCAGGGACCATTTTTCTTTCATATCCCGTGCTTGACACCTTGGCCCATCTTGACGATCCCACAGTGCCGATAGGTTCCAGTTATCCCCATTCGGGCGGTGAAGTGGCGGGTGGTGTTTATTGTGTTCCTGGTAAAACCGATACATTGCCTCCTGCGACCCATACCAACACGTATATCTTGGGCGGTGCCGATCTGGTGATTGTAGATCCTGCAACGCCCTATGAGCCAGATCGTACAAGGCTGCTCGATTTTATTCGTCATTTGCAATCCCAAGGTGCCACGGTGCGCGAGGTGTGGCTTACCCATCACCATACCGATCATATCGGTGCGGTCGAATGGTTGTGCAGTACCTTGCATGTCCCGTTGGCAGCCCATCCCAAAACGTTCGAACGTTTGCGATTGCACGTTCCAGAAACACGCATGATCCTTGATGGCGACATTAACATTTTGCGTGGCCCAGGGGGCGAAATGCATTGGCGAGCGTCGCATACGCCGGGTCATGCACCGGGACATTTGTGTTTTATTGAAGATCGCATTGGTTTGTTGTTATCGGGCGACAATGTATTGGGGCTTGGCAGTGTACTGATCGCCGCCCCTGATGGCGATATGCGATTGTATCTCCAAAGTCTCAAAATGATGCAGGCATGGGGTGCGCGCATGCTGTTTCCAGCCCATGGACCACCCCAGGGCGATCCCTATGCACTTATTGAGCGATACATCCAACATCGCATGCTGCGTGAAGCATCCATCGTGGCTGTGTTATGTGCGGCACGCCAAGCACTTACGCCAGATGATATCGTCCCACAGGTTTATCGGGATATCCCTGAAGCGTTGTATCCACTGGCCGCGTTGAATGTGCGCTCACACCTTGACAAGCTTCGGTATGAAGGCACTGTGATTGAAGAGGCCTCTGATTTGTTTAGGTCCACGGAGCGCGCGAAATGAACAATACGACCACGATCCGAAAAACGTTGCTGACTGGACTTGTGATTGCGATGCCACTGATCGTAACTATATGGGTCGTCAGTATTTGCTTTTCGATTCTCGATGAAAATGTAAGTCCGATAGTGAAGGCATCGGTGGAATGGGCTGTACCCGATCAATATCATTTTTGGGTTGAAATTATCGCACCTGTTATCAGTCTTCTGATTATTTTTAGTGTGACATATGCACTCGGTTTTCTAGGCAGCAAGGTGATGGGACGGCAGATCATCAAAGGTGCCGAAGATCTGTTTGTGCGTATTCCCTTGGTGCGAGGCGTGTATTCTGGAACGCGTCAGTTTTTGGATACATTCTCTGGGTCCAATCAAAAAGCATTCAGCCAAGTCGTCCTCATTGAGTATCCCCGCAAAGACATTTGGGCGCTTGGTTTTGTGACCAATGAAACCCAGGGAGAAGTTCAGGATCGTACGGCTGATCGTGTTGTCAGCGTATTTCTTCCCACCACGCCCAATCCAACGAGCGGTTTTCTTCTGTTTATTCCTAAAAATGATCTTGTAGTCATGCATATGAGTGTGGATGATGCATTCCGAATGATTATTTCGGGAGGTGTTCTTGCACCCAAAACATACGTGTGTCCCTCGCCGAAAGAACAACCCATGGAGTGACCATGTCTGTGCCGGGGACGCGTTCCAATGCTTTGCGCAATTTTAAATTTTTCCTAGCAGGCACGCTGCTCATTTTTTTCCTTTATTTTTTTGCATTTTGGCAAGTCGGTGGGCGTTCATTGGCAGGTCACGGCCTTGATATATGGCGAATGCCCTTGGTACGGGCCAAAGTTCGCCTCATCCGGGCAGATCTACGTGAAAAGCTTGATCTTGATGCGCAAGCCGAAACACCGATTGCAGCCGCCAAGCGCAAGCTCAAGGCCAAAACCTCTGGGGGCCCTAAAAAATTTGAGGTATCCGAAGACGACCGGGATGCGTTAGAAAAGCTTATCGCCGAAGGCGAGAAATAAAACGTTCGGTTCGTGCATTGTGATTGTTCCAGGAGATTTTTATGATCCGCAAGATCTTGTTTGGTGCATTCTGTGTTTCGTTCATGGTTTCAACCGCGCACGCACGCAGTGAACGCTTGTGGATGGAACGCGCCGCTGCTGAACCGCCCATGGCACAAGTGCCCAATTTTAAAACGCTTGCGGCAGCACTGCGTCCTGTCGTGGTAAGTATTCAAGTCGAGCACACAACGCGCCAACGCATGCAAGGGCATCCTGGTGGCGACCCCTTTGAGATGTTACGCCGATTTTACGGTGGAGAACCACCTCCTGAGCAGCGCAATCGCGGGGTGGGATCGGGTTTTGTGATCCGCCAAGATGGCTTGATTCTTACCAACAACCATGTGGTTGAACATGCAGACAGCATCGAAGTGACGTTTACCGATGATAAAAACAATGAACACAGTTATCCCGCGGAAGTCTTGGGTACAGCGCCCAACTACGATGTCGCGCTTCTTAAAATAAAAAGCCCGGGCAAGTGGCCTACCTCGTATCTCGGTGATTCCGATGGCATGGAAATCGGTGACTGGGTGATGGCCATCGGGAATCCTTTTGGTTTGTCCCACTCGGTGTCAGTAGGGATTATTTCTGCCAAACAGCGTCGTAGCATCGCACCCTCGGGCCGTGCGGGTTATTACGATTTCATTCAAACCGATGCGTCGATCAATCCCGGAAATTCGGGTGGTCCCCTTGTGAATATGCGCGGTGAGGTCATCGGCATCAATGCGGCGGTCAACGCCCAAGGATCAGGCATTGGCTTTGCGATCCCCATCAATATCGTGAAGCAGGTTTTGCCCGAGTTGAAAAACAAGGGCCATTTTACACGCGGTTGGCTTGGACTTCGTTTGCAGTCGCTGACCCGCGATATGGCGAAGAGTCTTGGCTTGAGCGAGCCACAAGGTGCGCTTGTGGCCGAAGTGGTTCCCAACGGTCCTGCAGCCAAAGCGGGCCTTCGTGAAGGCGATGTGATCACTGCATTTGATAACAAGCTGGTCCGTGACTCCGATGATCTGCGTTTGATCGCAAGTCTTGCGACCGTGGGCCGCGGTGTCCCTGTGAAGCTTTGGAGGGCAGGAAATAGCCAACAGGTCGTTGTCAATATCGAAGGCTTTCCTGACGATACCTCGGTTGCATCTGGGCCCAGTGCATTGCCCCGTGCCACTGCAACGCAGACGTTTGGTATGGCGGTAGGCAATATGACTCCTGAGCTCAAACAAATGTATGGGCTTCAGCTGAACAGTGGCGTGGTGGTGCGCGATCTTGATCCATCAGGACTTGCTGCACGCTCAGGGCTTATGATCGGCGACGTTCTTTTGAGTATCAACGGTGTTTCTCTCACTTCACCGGAGGTCCTCGCCTCAACGGCCAAGCAAATTTCGTCGGGAAGTTTGGTGCGATTTCATGTCGCACGGCGTGATGGACGTTTGTTTGTGGTATTGCGAAAGCCTTGAGCACGCGACCTCGAATCATTTTGCATGCCGACATGGACGCGTTTTACGCATCGGTAGAACAGCTCGATTGTCCGGCCTTGCGTGGGAAACCTATTTTGGTGGGGTATCCTGGGCCACGCAGTGTGGTGTCTACCGCAAGTTACGAAGCAAGACCGTTCGGTGTGGGGAGTGCCATGCCCATGGTACAAGCCATGCGACTTTGCCCACAAGCGGTTGTTGTTCCTCCCCGCTTTGCACGTTACCAAGAAATATCCGAACAAATCATGGATGTTTTTCGAAGCTTTTCGCCGTTGGTGGAATCTTTGAGCTTGGATGAAGCGTTTGTTGATATTTCAGGTTGCGAGCGACTGCATGGCAGTCCACGCACGATTGGTGAAAATATTCGTCGTAAAGTGCACGAGGTTACCGGTGGGCTTACCATTTCTGTAGGCATTGCAAGCACCAAATACGTTGCCAAAGTCGCCAGTGAATTATGCAAGCCCAATGGTTTAAAAATCGTCGAGGACCATGATTTTGTGGCTGTTGTGCATCCGCTGCCAGTGAATCGTTTGTGGGGCATCGGAAAAAAATCAGAACCTCTTCTAACGCGTTTGGGATTGCGCACCATCGGAGATGTGGCGCGCAGCGATCCTCAATATTTGGCGCGGCATTTAGGAAGTCTTGGCGTGCACATTCATCAACTGGCCAATGGCATTGATGTGCGTGAGGTGATTTGTGAACGCGACGCAAAAAGCATTGGCCATGAAGAAACCCTTGCAGATAATGTGATGGGTGCAGAGATTGTTGCACGACTTCTCCTTCCCATGGCCGACATCGTGGCGCGTCGATTGCGCGAGCAGAAACTTTGTGCCGGCGGTGTACGCGTGAAGCTTAAAACCGCCGATTTTCGTTTATGGACCCGGCAAATGACACTGCGTGAGCCCACGGATAATGCCGATGTTCTTGTTGAGGCCGCCCGCACGCTATTGCCACTGTTTGATTGGGATGTCTCATTTCGACTTGTCGGTATGGCCGCTTTTAATATGATGCCGGTGAAAACATCCGTAATTCAGCCCGATTTGTTTTCATTTCAAAAGCAGGTTACACGCAGGCGCCTTGATGGCGTTCTGGATCAAGCGGCCCAGCGTTTTGGAGAGCATGCGATCCGTAGAGGAAGCGACTTAGATGGTAATGAAATGTAAGCTTTAAAGCCCCATGCAATTGTGCTTTAAAGCAAAATAACAAACCCACCCCTGACCAAGAAGTGTACGGATCTCTAGAATTGATTTTTTACCTTGGAGACCTAACCCCATGTCGTCGATTCAAAATAATCCGAGTGTTTCCTCTGTAGGCAATGTTGGTGCGACCCAGGGTGCGGGGGGTGTTCAAGAAAAGACAAAGCGCATGGATTCAGATGCCGCTTACGCCAGCGTTTCCCCAGGACAAAGTCGCAGCGCCTCAGGTCAGTCTGAGCTTTTGGCTGGATCAGATGTGGATCAGGCTCCAGGAAAAGTGGAGTTCGATGCGCGTATGGCCAGCTATACGCCAGCCCAACGGGAAGCGATCCAGCAGGCCGCCTCGGATCTGCGTGATACATTGCCCCCTGTGAGTGCCAATCGCCCGATCACCCAACAGACCATTGATGCAGATCTCCAAACCGCTGTAGCAGGTGCAGCAAAATCCTATGTAGGACCGCCGAGTGTCACCGACGATACTGGCAACGTGACCGATGCGGGCGCGACCGGTGTGAAAACACAACTTGAAGATACGCTGAACGCTGGACTTGATCAAATCCATGCGGACATGGCTGACTTTGCGGTGAAACTCAAAAACCGTATTGATACCAAAACGCAGATGGGCACTGACAAAGAAAACATTCAGGCTGCGCTCGACAATCCGGCGGAATTTGGCCCTGGCGAACAGACCTTCCGTGTGACCACCTGGGATGGTGAAAAAGGACAGCCGAAAGTAGAATATATCAAAGCTGATCCAAGCACCGATGCAGGTAAAACAACGCTTGGGGATGCGAAAGCCAAGATCAGCGATACGATGACAATGGTACAGGTACTCAATGAGCAGGACAGCTTGAAAATTCAAAATCTGGCGCAGGACGAACAGCGTATGATTACGTTGCTCAGTAACTTGTCCAAACTCAATCACGATACGCTGAAGAGCATCATCGGTAATATCAGAGGTTAAACCGAAAATTCGCTTGCATATCTACTTCTCATCTATTTTTCCTTCGTGGTGTCCCCACTTTGAGGAAAAAGCGCTGTGCATCGGGCCGAACTTGAAACGTATCAGCAATTTTTTAACTTGACACTTGATTTGCTGTGCACAGCAAACAGCAATCTCTTTTTCGAACAGCTTAATCCTGCCTGGGAAACCGTATTGGGGTGGACACGCGACGAGCTTCGTTCTCGACCTTTTATTACTTTCATTCATCCAGAGGATCTTGAAAAAACGAATCAAGTGGCATCGCAGCTTCTCGATACATCATGCAAACTGGTCGATTTTGAAAATCGCTATCTGCATAAAGACGGACGCTGGATCCATTTGTCGTGGGTTGCCACCGTTCGGAATGGTGTCTTTTTTGCCTCCGCACGCGATATTACGCAAAGCGTTGCCACGCGCACAGCGTTGGCTTCCAGCGCAGCACGACTTCGAACGATTATTGAAACGGCCGTGGATGCGATTATCACGTTCGACAAGCTGGGCTGTATTGAAAGTGTTAATCATTCAGCATCACGTATTTTTGGCTATCAAGCATCAGAGTTGATTGGTCAAAACATGAAAATTTTGATGCCATCGCCCTACCGCAAAAAAGACGATGGCTATCACACCAAGTATCATACAATCGGTGAGCGCAGGGTTGTAGGCATTGGACGTGAGGTGTCGGCCATGCATAAGGATGGCACCAGTTTTCCTGCCGATCTGTCAGTCAGCGAATACGTGATCGATGGGAAAAAAATGTATACGGGTATCATTCGCGATATTTCCGGACGTAAACGCCTTGAGAAGCTAAAGAACGAATTCATCTCCACGGTAAGTCATGAACTACGCACGCCTCTGACGTCGATCCGTGGATCGTTGGGACTTATTGCACATGGCGTTACAGGTATATTATCCGCACGCACCCAAGAATATGTGGATATTGCGCTCTCCAACAGTGAGAGACTGGTACGCCTTATCAATAATATTCTTGATGTCGAAAAAATGAATTCTGAAACGATAGAATTACAAGTACAATCCCTCGATCTCATCTCCGTGATCAAAAAAGCCATGGTGGTCAATGAAGCCTTCGTGACAGCCTATCACGTGAAACTTTCACTGATTGGAGATCTGCCAGAGAAGGAAATGATGGTGATGGCCGATGAAGATCGCCTCATACAAGTGCTCACCAATTTAATTTCAAACGCCGCAAAATTTTCTGAAGAAAGAAAGTTGGTAGAACTCTCGGTGGAGCGTATCGGTGATCATATTCGGGTCAGCGTGCGCGATTATGGGCCCGGCATTCCGGAAACATTTCGCCGTCGTATCTTTCAGCGTTTTGCGCAGGAAGATTCTTCCGATACGCGAAAAAGAGGTGGAACGGGTTTGGGGTTAAGTATTTCGAAAGCCCTGATTGAAAAGATGCAAGGCAATATAGGATTTCAATCCACCGTAGGGAGTGGGTCAACCTTCTTTTTTGATCTTCCTCAGCTTCCACAATCAACAACACAAGACCCAGTTCGCGCGCAACGGGCATCCCGCGTGCTTGTAAAAAGCAGAACGAGGGGATCCCAATTCCATGATGTCATCATGACGTCTTTCTCTAGGAGAAAGCATTCGTGAAAGTGCTCTTGATTGATGACGAAGAAGACATTCGTAAAATTGCCAAGTTGGCCATGGAAGTTGTTGGGCATTCCCAAGTGACGGCGGCTGCATCAGCATCAGAAGGTATTGCTTTGGCCAAAATGAATTCACCCGATGTGATCTTGATGGATATGATGATGCCGGGCATGGATGGGCTCACAGCTTTGGCTGAAATCCAAAAAATACCGCAGCTTGCGAATATCCCTATACTTTTCATGACAGCCAAGGTGCAGCAGATCGAAATTAATAATTACCTGGCGAGAGGTGCCATCGGGGTGATTCAGAAACCTTTTGATCCCATGATGCTTTGCGATCAGATCTGCATTCTTTTAAATAATGACCCCGTCGAATCAAACTGATCTCACTTTAAAATCGGTTTTGTTAAACTAAAAACTTGCGACCATATACAACACTCATATATCATTCCCCCGTGAACTTCCCTTGTATAGGAAATACCGCTGCGCAGCGGGTATCCCGATGCTTGTAAAAAGCAGAGCAAGTGAATCTCAACAACGTGATATGAACATCACGCTCATCTCTCGGTGCATTTTTTCAAGGTCTCTCATATGAGCACAATTCTTTTGCTCGATAATGATAAGGATTCACGTCAATTTTTTGCCTCTGTTTTGAGGACAACCCCCCAATATCAAGTCCTTGAGGTGGCTACCTGCCATGAAGCCGACCAATGCCTCATGCAAACAGTGATTGACTTGGTCATCGTAGACAGTCTTTTACCAGACGGTTCTGGCATCGACTTTATCGAACGGTTACGCAAAACCAATCACGCGACTCGCATCGTCTTGTTTTCAACATGGTTGCCTGATGTAAAAATATTAACGTACTTGACGCAAAGTCTCGATGTGTCCTTGGTGAGCATCAAGCCCATGATGTGCCAAGATTTAGCACGCCAAATATTAGCACTGGCACAATCATCGCCGATTGTTGCTTCTGCGGAAATTGCCCACAGAGGCGCCATGGCGCCTGAGCAAAATATTTCGCATTTGGCAGCCCAACTTGACACACTTCGCACGGATTTTTCGGAAAAAATCCCTGAGAAACTCAAAGCACTTGAAGATACAATTGCATGTGCAAAATCCGGCAATACGACCATTGCAAATGCTGTCATGCAGGCGCATCGCCTGCATGGATCGATGGGTTCGTATGGATACTCCGCCCTTGGTACGGCTATCGGCTCTGTGGAAGAGTTATTAAACAAAGCCCAACACGACCCCACAACGATCCCAAGCAATATGTGGAAAGATATTAAAAATGCCCTTCATAATGCTTGGTTGTGCCTGAAACGTGCACCCGCTCCAGCTTCAAGCCGACCGCTTACGCCGTCACAAAGCGCAAAAGCGATCTTGGTGGTTGATGATGATCCTGATTTTTTAGCGTTTGCTGAAAAGATCGGACGAAAAATATGCGTCAATATTGTGGCAGTGCAAACCATACCCGAAGCATTACAGAAAGCAGAATTTATACCCCTGTGTGGCGCTATCATTGATGTTCATATGCAGGAGACAACATCATTTTCGTTGAGCCGTACGATCCGTAATACTGCAGAAAACGGGGAGATCCCCATCGCATTTGCTTCCGCGGATCATCGCATAGAAACACGGGTGGCTTCCATCGAAGCGGGTGGCACGCGATTCTTACAGAAACCCATCTCTGAAGATAATTTTGCTGCCATCGCCCAGCAATTTGCGAGTATTGCCAACGCAGACAAGGGCACCGTATTGGTCGTGGGGAACAACTCTGATGAGCTAGCACAGTACACCCTATTCCTGCGCACAGCAGGTATCACTGTTCACGCGCTTGATTCGGCAGATGGGATCATTGAAAAACTGGAACAGATCCGTCCAGACATGCTCCTGATCGACATTCATCTCACTGGGATCTCAAGCATTGATATATGCCGCGCCTTGCGCATGTCGGATCAATTTGAGTTGCTACCTATTTTAATCATCACTTCTCACGGAGTAGATAACGACGCATTGCGGATCAATGCCTTGCAATCTGGCGCTTCCGATTTCGTTGCAAGACCTGTCATTCCAGAAGAGTTATTGGCACGTGTTGGGGTTCATCTTGAGCGCATGCGTCTTTTGCGTGAACGCGCTGACAAGGACGTACTCTCAGGACTCTTGATCCGGCGCGCGTTCATTGAAGCTTTCGAAAGGACTCTGGCCAGTGCCGAGCGCGATGACAAACCTGTTTCTGTCGTTCTGTTCGATATTGATCGATTCAAGAGGGTCAACGATGATTTCGGCCATCTTATCGGTGATCAGGTCATTGCCCGACTTGGCGACCTACTTCGGCGTCGATTTCGACTCGAAGATCTCCGTGGGCGATGGGGTGGAGAAGAGTTTATTGTCGCATTTCCAGGACAAAATATTATATTCGCAGAACGTGTTGCCAATAAATTTTTACAGGAATTTG
>SYDY01000050.1 GCA_005801425.1 Bdellovibrionales bacterium
ATCCCCGCGAAAGCGGGGATCCAGAATAGATTAAAACAATATATCAACAGAAACCGCGTCCATTTCATGGAACAGAGCGTAAGCGTGCAAGCAAGCGTTTCGCAAGCGCATGGGTCGGCTCAATTTTTAAAATCTCTTCAAGCTGCACGATGGCCGAAGGTATGTCTTTTTGCGATTCGAGCCACTGACTGTATACATACCGCGCATAGATAAATTGCGCATCGGAACGCAAAGCCGCTTCATAGGCCAAACGAACCTTTTGAGGTTCCACATGCCCATGGGCATAAACACCCGCACGCAATACTTCACGCCAAGGAAGCAACAGACCCACACCCGGCATATCAGGTCCCCACGATGCATCGGCGTGCTCAAGCGCGTTCTTCGCCGCTACAAAAGATTCGGGATCACGCACATACGCAAGCCCTGACACCAGCGATACAACCGATTCATGTGCGTTCATCCGCACTGCCGCTTGAAGATCAGCATTCCCTTGGGAGATCAAACGACCACTTTCCTCAGCAATATCGGTGGGCACCACAGTATCATCGCGCATACCCAAGGAACGATACGCATCGCCACGTATGATCCATACCCATCCCAACAAACCTTTGGCGGCTGCAAATGACCCATCGATGCCAAGTGCGCCCATGAGAAGTTGCGTTGCTGTATCATGGGCTTCGGTTGTATCGGCGCGCAAAGTGCGCAATGCCTCTTCATACTTCATCACGGCATCTGGGTGGGGCGCCACACGGTATCCCACCACGGGCGCAAGCCATTGATCAAATGCACTCGGAAAAAAATGATAGAGTCCAAAACCTGTCGAGATCGGCAACAATGGCAAACCAAGCCCCATCACCCAATGCGAATATTTGCGACGACGGATGGTGTGAAAATCGGTCCGAACTTCCGCACAATCGACCGGCTTGCTCTCGCCCAATTCAGAACTAAGAACGAGCCAATTCTCATCGTTGTTTTCATGGCTCATAGGCGGCGTGTCTGTGGGATCGGCCATTGCATTATTTTAAATCAAATTCAAAGAACTCAACTCTTTTTCGCGTCGCCCCAACAACAAAAACTCTTGATTCCCTTTGCTTCCGATAACCGGCGAAGGGATCACGCCTATCACCTCGATATTGCTGGCAGCGCAGAAGCCTTTGACACGCAATGTCGCACCATCACGAGCTGCTTCATCACGCACAATACCGCCTTTGCCAACCTGTTTTGCCCCGACTTCAAATTGCGGCTTTATCAGAAGTCCAACATAAGCATCGTCTTTTAAAAATCGGATCGCTGAAGGCAGCACAAGTCCGAGGGAAATAAATGACACATCCACCACCAGCCAATCGGCAGGCTCCGGAAGCGCATCTTCCGCAAGAGTTCGGATATTTTCGCGTTCGATCACCACCACCCGTGGATCAGCACGCAAACGCCAATGCAGCTGGCCATAACCCACGTCAACACCGTACACACGTGCAGCCCCCGCCTGAAGCAAACAATCGGTAAATCCACCTGTGGATTGTCCAACATCAAGACACACCGCATCTTGAGGTGTGACACCAAAATGATCGAATATCGCTTGCAACTTTCCACCCGCACGCGACACAAAACGCGGCGGTTCACCCCGTAAATAAAGCACCGCATCATCAGGCAGTTGATCACCCGGCTTTTGAACGACAGCACCTTGCGCAAGCAAAATCTGTCCAGCCATGATCAATGCCTGCGCACGCGTTCGCGTTTCTGCAAGGCCTTGCTCGACCACCAAGAGATCTGCGCGGATTTTTTTAGGACGCGTTAGCACATCAATTCTCGCTATTCATGGGTAGGGGCGGTTCGTGAACCGCCCTTTCGACGTTTGAGATATGCTTGAAGGGCGGTTCGCGAACCGACCCTACGAGACCATGAAGAGCATTTAAGAGCCCATCGGAGCAAGAGGCTCGGTATCGCCATTTTGTAGAAGCACTTCAAGTTTCTTTTCCGCAAGATCTAGACGTGACGTTCCTTGTTTGCTTAAATTCATGCCTTCTTCAAACAAGGCAAGTGATGCTTCAAGGCCCATTTCACCGCGTTCAAGGGTTCCTGCAATCTCTTCGATGCGTTTGAGTAAAGATTCAAATGATGGATCTGCGGCATTGCTCATGATGACAAATTAAGCCCGAGGGGGCGAGGCGTCAACCCGCAGCGCGATATCACCATCCCGCACACGCCCTGTAAGTGTTTGCTGCACATGCACCTCAGCAGGCGAACGAATGGCATGACCTTCGGCATCCAACAAAATAGCATAGCCCCGATCAAGCACCGAAAGTGGTGAGAGCGATTGCAGTCGCGCGATGTCTTGTTTCAATAACGAGCGCATGTACTTTAAACGTGCACGTTCGGCTGAGATCATACGCAATGTGCATGACTCAAATCGATGACGAATGGCTGCAACACGGGTTTTGGGATGACAACCTGCCAATCGCGCATCAAGCGTTTGCAATCGCTTGCGATGCACGGCCCATAGCCTGGCAAGAAGCATCGACATTCTTTCGGTGGCATACGTCAATCGCTGCTGCATATCTTTCATACGCCTATGGATCACCTGCAAACGATTGGCTTGCATCACGAGATGTCGTCTTTCATCGGAGCACAAGCGACGAAGTCCGCGGGCTGCACGCAACATCGCCGATTGGCAAAGCGATTTGAGATCGGCCATCACGGGAAACACGAGTTCGGCAGCAGCCGAAGGTGTTGGTGCACGCACATCGGCCACAAAATCAGCGATGGTAAAATCGGTTTCGTGCCCTACGGCGCTCACCACGGGGATAGGCGATGCAGCAATGGCGCGAGCTACGCGTTCGTCATTGAACCCGCAGAGATCTTCAAAGGAGCCACCACCGCGCGCAACGATTAAAACAGAAAGACCGCGCGATACAGCTTCAGCACTTGCGCGTTCGATGGCTTCTGCAATGCTTGGTGCCGAACCAACACCCTGGACGCTTGCAGGAAAAACCAAAATATCCGCCGCCGGGAAACGACGCAGCGCTACATGACAAATATCGCGGATCACCGCCCCCGTGGGACTTGTGATCACGCCCACCCGTTTGGGAAGCAATGGCAAAACACGTTTGCGATCTGCAGCAAACAAACCTTCGGCTTCCAGTTTGTTTTTTAATTGCTCGAAGGCGATCTGGAGTGCACCTTGGCCTTGCGGTTCGATGAAATCGGCCATCAGCTGATAGCGACCGTAGGGACTATAAATCGTCAAGCGCCCGCGAACCAGCACTTGCATGCCATCTTTGAGAACAAACCGAAGTACAGAGGCCTCACGTTTAAATAGCACCGTGGACAACTGAGAATCTGCATCGCGCAATGTCATGTACCAATGACCCGATACACATTTCACATTGGCAAGTTCGCCGGCCACTGTGAGCACACCCAGTTGTCCTTCAAGTAAACTGCGTGCACGTTGATTGGCCTGTGTCACAGACAAAGGATCTGTCGACAACGATCGCATTTCGCGAAGACCTGGGAATGCTTGGGCCATAGACCGGTTTAAGGCGTCTTCTCGTAAGATTGCAAGATCCGACGTACCTGTTCGGCATCCTTCGCATCAGGATCTACCTTTAAATACAGACGGTAGTAACGTGCTGCCTTGGGCATGTTATTTTGCCGACTGTAGGCAACGCCCATGGCACGATAACAGAGGCCAAAAGCGCTATCTTGTTGGATACAGCGGTTAAAATAATCGATGGCCTCATCCACCTGCCCTGTCTTAAATGCGTTGTATCCTGCCGTGTAAGCATCCCTGGCCGATCCTGTTTCCGTTGCCGCAGGTTTCGTTGGCGCAGGTGCTGCCGCAGGCACGGGCGGTTCACGAACCGCCCCTACAGGTTTCTCAGAGCGCACGGGCGGTTCACGAACTGTCACAGATTTTTTCTCAGAGCGCACGGGCGGTTCACGAACCGCCCCTACAGGCGCACGCGCAGGGGCAGGCGCCACAACAGCACGATCGGCTTTACGTCCTTTTTCAACGGCTTCGCGCAATTCCCACATGACAGGCCTATCAACATTCATGCGTACCAAATGATCCACCGTTTGGATCACATCATCGTATTCACGGCGTTCAAGCGATTGTTTCGCAGAAGCCAACATCGCATCGATTTTGGTATTGTTGATGCGATCAACAAATCCCGGCAATTTGTCAGCAAAAGGACCATCCGATTTCACGGTTGCCAACAATTCTTCGGCGAGTTTCCAGTCGCTTGCAGCAAGAGCATGGTCCACACGCTGCAATGCCTGCGCTTGCAATTCGAGAGCAACAGCATCGCGCTGCTTTTGCAACGTGTCTGCATCGTTTGGCACCACCACAGGAACGGCCACTTCCGATGTTGCTTCATCCACAGACGAACGAGAAACAGCCCACAACGCCACAATGCCCACAACCAGCAGTGCTGCAGCCCCACCAATGATCCATATGCGTTTTGAGATAACACCCGGTACCGCAGTAAATTCGTCGGTCTCGTCGTTTTTACCTGCTGCAACAAAACGCAATTCAAGATGCCCAAGGGTAATCAAATCCCCCTGCCGCAATTCCACTTCTTTGTAACGTTCGCCATTGATCAATGTCCCATTGGCGCTGCCTAAATCCGTCAAGCGGCACTTACCATCGGCACCACGGGTTATTTTAATATGCGTACGGGAGACAGAACGATGATCCAATTGAATATCGTTCTCTGCTGTGCGACCCACAGTCGCTTCGTTAATCGTGATTGGGTATTCGTTACCGCGCAGCGATGTGTTGATGGCCACAAGCCGTGCTGGCTGCTCATTCACAGGCTGACTCTCCACGGGTGGTTGCAAATCGCTCATCCGTACAATTGAAGTGGCCTCATGGAGATCATCAACTGGCACAGAATTTGCCGACTTGCGCGAAGGTGCAGGCTCCCGCTGAGCCATGCCAAGTCCTTCCAACTCCAACCGAAAATCACCAATGGCAAGTACATCACCACTGGCCATCACATGACGGTCCTGAATGCGCGCACCATTCACCCAAACGCCATTATCAGACTTTAAATCTTCAACGGTCACCCCATTGGCACTGGTGAGGAGGCGCGCATGAACACGCGAAACGTTCCGTTGTTTTAAACGAACTGTATTTTGCGCATTGCGACCGATGCTGGTTTCACCCATTTCAAGCGGGATCACGTTGCGCCGCCCCTCGTCATCGATCACCACAAGCTTAAGATTGGCAGCAGATTTCACGAACGTTCTCCGTTCAGCCGAAGATCATCACCCTGTATGCCATGATACGCCATTACGCTATTTTATGCGACCTCTAGAGCTCTTTAAACATTCATTGATTGCTTTTGAAGGTCTATGGCATCAAGAGCACATCCTAACATTTGCGACAAACTCCAAGCTCGGTTAACCAAGATCCCTGGATGACACCAACACACACTGACCTCGAAGAGCTAACTCATGAAGATCTGGCGTTTTTGGATGAAAATCGCTTTGATCACAAGATCTTCAAGCAACTTCGCGAAGAACTTATTCAAGGGCAACGCCACGCTGGCTCCAACCTGGTAACAAGCCTTTTGCATGCACCGCGCGCTGACGATCTCACGCCGTGGCCCACCAGCAACCGCCTCGCAAGGGTGCTCGCAGCAGGACACGATCAATGCAACAGCGGCAACATCGGCATTGTCATCCTCAACGGCGGCATGGCGACACGTTTTGGGCATGTGGTTAAAGGTGCTATAGAAATCGCCCCAGGACTCAGCCTGATTGGCCTACGCCTCGCGCTTACAGCCCAAGCCTCCCCCAACATCCCCATCTTTGTCATGAATTCCTTTGCAACAGCAAAAGCCACACAAGAGCACCTCGAAGCCAACCATTACTTCGGGGTCGATCCAAATCAAGTGCATTTGCTTACGCAAAGTATTTCCCTGCGACTTGATCCCTCCGGAAATATTTTTCGTACCCCCGACGGGCGCATTTCACCCTATGCACCGGGTCACGGGGATGTCTTTGAAACGCTGGCCCATGCACCTGCGTTTCGTGAATTTGTGGCCAAGGGCGGGAAATCCATCATGATTAGCAATGTTGATAATCCTGTGGCCACACTCAATCCCGCAGTGATCGGCATGCATCTCAATCAAGGGCATGCTGTGACCGTGGAGGTGACCGATCGCAGAGCAGGCGAGACAGGGGGAAGCCCTGCGTGGCTCGATGGACGACTTTGCGTCGTTGAAGGTTTTCGCTTTCCACCCACCTTTGATCAAACACAATTTTCGGTATTCAATACCAACACGATTACGATTGACGTCGGTGCAGTACGCGCACAACCACTTAATTGGTACTATGTAGAGAAAAAAGTCGATGGCCACACCGTGATTCAATTTGAACGATTGATGGGTGAGATCACGTCGTTTGTTTCATCGGCTTATCTGCGCGTACCAAGATCAGGTTCTCAAAACCGATTTCTTCCGATAAAAACACCGGAAGATCTTCCGGAAGCACGAACCGTTGTTGCGGAATTCATAGAAGGCAGGAGATTGGGATGGGCATCACGTGGCTTAGCATCACATTCAGCAGCTTGATGTTTGCATCAAGTGTCAACACTGAAAACTACATTTTAAGTGCCGAATGTCCGCTTTATGAGCAATCGTGTGATTTCACCGTCACGCTTGAGGCAAAAAAAAATTGGCGCATCAAAAAACAAACACCACTCAAAATAGAACTTAAATTGCCCAAAGATGCCATTGCTACGCAAACAACGTTTAGCCAAACAGATCTCGTTCTTGAAAATGACAAACGTGGAAAATTGCGTTCGAAAATAACATTGGGGTCGTCGAAATTAGATCCCATCAGCATGACGGCATCATTTTATCTGTGCACTGCACAAATATGTCAGCGTTTTCAAAAGACGTTAAAAATCAAAACAAATAAAATGTAGGGGTGGTTCGCGAACCGCCATCATCGCAACCCATACGTTTCGATTTTACGATGAATGGTCGACCGGGATACACCCAATTTATTGGCCGCCTCCGTACGATTACCGTTGCAGTCATCAAGCGCCTTTTGAATACCGTGACGTTCGAGATCATCCAGATTCATAGGTGTCGACGCTTGCTGCTCTACAACTCTCTCCGTTGCTTTCGCAATACGCGGCATGAAGCTGATATCATCGGCATCAAGCACATCGGCACTTCGTAAAATAACGGCACGCTGGATCACATTGCGAAGCTCACGAACATTGCCTGGCCAATCATGCTGTTTCAATTTTCCACGCGCCGTATTTGACAATTTCAGTTTAACGCCAGGTGGTGCAAATCCTGCAAGCATGGCCTTCGCGATTTCGATGACATCATCACCACGCGAGACCAAAGATGGCGCATCGATCGTAAGGACATGCAATCGATGCAACAGATCTTCGCGAAACCGACCTTCGGCCACTTCGATTTCCAAACGACGATTTGTGGCCGCAATGATACGAACATCCACAGGAATACTTTGTGTTCCTCCTACGCGCCGCACTTCACCCGCTTCCAAAACGCGCAACAAATGGGCCTGCAATGGCATAGGCAATTCACCTATTTCATCAAGAAAGATCGTACCGCCCGATGCCGCTTCAAATGCGCCCGATTTTTGTCCGAGAGCACCCGTGAATGACCCTTTTTCGTATCCAAACAATTCCGATTCGATGAGATCCCGCGCAAAGGCCCCGCAATTAAGCACCACGAGAGGACCGTCGGCGCGCGGACCTTCTTCAACCAGCATTCGTGCAATCACTTCTTTGCCCGATCCCGTAGGACCGGTAATAAGCACAGGCGCCTCAGTGAGTGCGATACGATCAATGCTGGTGCGCAAACGCAATATTTCAGGAGAGCTCCCGATGAGCCTTGCATTTGTCGTACGTTTTCTGCGCGATTTGTCATCCTGCGCTGCAACTAAAAATTCGGTTTGACCCACGCGCAAACGATCGTTTTCTTTGATCTCGCCGACGTGTAAACGGTCACTATTGATCCATGATCCGTTGGTGCTGCTTTCATCGCTTGCAAGCACACGCCCATCGCGTTCGAAAATACGTAAATGATATGCTGATACGAAAGGGTCGTGGAGAAGAATGGTATTGCCAACACCCGTGCCAAGCGTCATCTCTTCTTCACCGATAGGCCACGATTCGTCCACAGCATGCCCAAGCAATACAAGCTTCAGAGGTCGTGCCATGGGAGGACGATTTTCACCCAAGCTTTGCGTGACACCACTATGCGCGCGATCGTCTTCCAATATATTGACAACCAGCGACAACGAGCCAAACATGATCTCGTCGCCTTCAGCAATCAATGCCGTTCCGTTTACGGATTCATGATTCAATGCTATGGGTGCATCGCTACATGCCATCAGAGTCAAACCGCGCTCGGTAAATGCAAGACGCATATGGCGTTCAGCAACACCCGCTGCAGGTATCCAAAGATCAGCACCTTCACCGCTGCCGACCAAAACAGGCAAAGTGACTTCTTGCCATAGAATATCTTCGCCGTTTTTACAGAGCTTTAATCGAAGTCGCATTCTATTGGGTCCTCATTTTTACTGAACAAGGGCCAGCTACGAGATCTAACGCGTGATGTCAACGCGAACAAACCCCAACACCGATATTGGGTGCACCCACCATTCCCTGCAACGGAATGCTCAAACGGCCCTTGTCATCTTTACGAAACCGAATGCTTGCGATTTCCCAAGCAGATCGCATGGTTTCATTTTTTTGTAACGTTGCTTCGCTGGGAAGAACCTGCATGCAACCCCGAAGTGACGACCGCTTCCAATCATTTTGTAAACGCGACGATGCATCAAGGCTAAGCGCCACATCGGCACCCTCTGCACTCCCAATGTTAAACGTTGTCTCTCCACCCGAAGTTGCCACCGTAAGATCCAATTGCCCAAACCCAAGCGGTGGCACCGTCAAACCGGTGACAATTCCAGGGCCCACCTGCAAAGCAGCGATTTTTGCTTTGCCTGTTATTTCACCCTGAGCGCCCCCCAGATGTCCTTGGATCTCACCGGTCAGCGTACCGCCCAATGGAATTTTACTCGATTCGGGCATCAGCCCAGAAAGCCATGCAAGGGGCATTTCATCCATGTCGGTTTCAAAAGTCCATTCGCCCGTTGGCCCTCCACCCCTGGCATGCACATCCATGGAACCATCACCCTGCTCTACATGGATCTGGCCTGACTTTGAGCGTCCCAGAAACGTAAAGGGGCCCACATGAAGCTCCAACGCATCCAAGGCGACATCACGTTTGTCGCGCCCCATGCGTGAAATTTTTACTTTTTCTAAACGTAAACCCAGGAGTCCCGACAACGTAATATCTTCGGCATTCACCTGCCAAAGACCACGGGTTTGCTTGCGCATTTCGTGCTGTACACGTTGTAACAACGCATCCCCAGGAAATGTCCAACGAAAACTTAAGGAAAATGCGAGTGCTGAAATCAATCCTAAAAGGAGTCGCCGTCCCCATGCTGTGCGAAGAAATCTCATCGTGCGCCCTCCACACGGTACGTGACCACAGTAAGGTTGGCTTCAGCCGTATCTTTTTTGTAAGGTCTTCGAACTTGTAAGCGTCGTACTTGCACCACCGCATCACCGCGTTCCATATTTTGAACAAAAGCTTGCAAGCGATCGGCCGATAGATCGGCCACGCGCAAACTTAAACGCGATTCACGAACACCCCCTACAGCCGCTTCGCCTTCTTCGGGTTGAAGCTGATCAATTTGTACACCCGCATCTTTGGCGGCTTGCTCTGCGTGGGAGACAAGTTGCACGTGTTGCCTTTGCAACGATGCCAATTGTTTTTGTCGGGCACGTTCTTGCTCTTTGTAAGCGCCTTCATGATCTAAAACTTCTTGGAGTTGCTGAGATTTAACAGCGACACGGTGCCTTACTTGGCGACTCTTGCTCCCCAAAACTGCTGCTGTTAACAATCCTATCAAAAGAAAAGCAGCAAGCGTTCCCGACGTCACCAAAAATCGTTCGCGCTCGCTCAATCGTCCCAACACAGCGGAAATCAATGGGTCAAGATATTTCATTATCATGGCATGTCTCCCGTAGGTTCAGGCACAACCGGCGATGCAGGCACTGGAGGAGATGCCGGGGGATTCTCAGCACTGGCCACAGCCATCGAAGGACGCTTACCAGCAGGGCATTGCACATCCACCGCCACACTAAATTCGACCCGCGTTGAATTGGATTGCTTTTTCTGACGGGAAACTTCCGCTTTATTCACACATGGATGCGCACGCAAATGCGTCAATGTCTTTTCAATGGTATCGAAACTATCCGCTTCGCCTTTGCCTGTCATACGATCTTTTTCGTCATTTCCCGGTGCAGTTCGAATATCGATTTCTTCAAGCTGCATATCGATATTTGACCCAATTTCTTGCGAAAGCATCACAAGAAGATCGAGCGCGGTATACGATGGAATGCTAAAACCATCGGCGGATCCCGCCGAACCTGTCAGTGAAGCAATCGCTGCGGTCGGATCACAAATTTCACGACCCATGACACGTTTCGTGACATCACAAAATCCACGATCGACCAATCGCTCTTGATAACGAACACTTTTATAATTGACGACAGAAGCGATCAGCATCAAGGCCACAATCACGGCGCCGGAGGAAGCCCAGCGTCGCAACAAACCTTGCAACTCTTGTGAATCTCCTTGAAAGCTCGCATCGCCCTGACGCAAATCCAAAGGAAATCGTCGACCATATTTTAGGGATGCCGCAACCAGTGCATCCAACATCGCGTGCTCTTCAAGGCGATACGTGAGATCCTCCGGCGGCTCTGACGCAAGCACCGTAGGTCCAAGATAGACCGATGCAACACCGACAAGCGACCCCATACGATCAGCCAATTCATCAGAAGCATATTCTCCCGCCAAATAAATGCAACGCAATTGTGCAACATCAATCGACCGCGTGCTCATTTGAAGTGCTGTCACAAGTGTACTGCTCACATCCTCACCCAGCGGAACTTTTGGGATCCGCCGCATCACACACGGTCCATGATCAAAAACAGCAAGTGAACCGCCTTCCGAGGAAGGGCACATCACGACAAACGCCCCTTCGGCGTTCACCCCCTCATCGGGCAACAAAAGGTCAAAAACAGATGGAACAGGAACAAGCGACTGGGGTTCAAGATCTGCATCTTTCATTTCCGCGATAAGTTCGAGGAGCACACGACGCTTGCCCGATACAATCAGCGTTTGAATCGTGCCCTTGCGTTCTGAAAGTCCAAATCGTGTCCAGTGAACAAGAAGATCGGAGGCATCACACGGCAACAATCCATCCAATTCAAACCCTATGGCTGCTTCAACTTTTTTGGGATCCGAAAATGGAAACGAGAGTACACGTGATGAAAAATATCCAGGTGACAATCCAAGCACCACACGATCCACACGTTCAGGCAACATAGCCCGCAGGGTTTTCCATGGATTGATCGCCGCCCCCTCGGCATCAGGGGCGAGCGCAGAAAAATCAACCGTTTGTACATCAAGCAGTTCTGAACTTCGCAAACGAGTCCGCAAAAGTGCAAACCTTGCACCACTGTCTGTTTTTTCGATCACAACCAAATGCTGACTCATCGGCTACTCAACCTTCGCATGATAAAAACGCCCTTGGGCCGCATGAAACACCAAGGCGATGGTGTACGATGCATCCCCAACCCTGCCGAAACCCGTAATGGTGTGCCAATTCAGATCGGCGTTGTCCGTAAAAAGAACATTTAAACTAGGAACATCAAGGTAAGCACCAATGCCTGTACCCGCCACCACTGTCGTCGTAAAACTCGCAACAGTGAGTGGCTGAAATGAAAGCCCGATGCTGGTCCCTGCTTGCAACAACTGAAGTGCCGCTGCGTACTCAGGACTTGCACGATAACTTTGAATATCAACACCAGGAAGCAACGCGTGTTCTGTTTCTTCCATGATCCGTGCAGGCGACAAAGATGCAATCGCAAGACCTGTCGATGAACCGTAGATCGTAAATCGCTTTTTTAAAATCTCAAACAGTTCATCATCAACACCATACACAAGCTGTATTTCATCAATGGAATTAAAATGTGCATTTTTGACTTTGGTACGATTTTTCGCCGAACGATAATGACGATCTTCATCGGATACCGGCGACAAGGCATCCTGCCGATCGGCATCTTGCCAATCGGCAATGGCAGTGAAAAGTTCCAAAGCCGAATCGGCATGCTGTCCCATGCGATCATACTCTTGAAAATGGCGTTCATATTTCAAGCCCATCAAGGGCTTCGCCATGGCTTGAATAATCGTCTGTTGTGTTGTGTTATTGTTGGGGTCCAGTCCTTCAAGGCTGATCATCGACGATTCATTGCGACTGGTGGCCAAACAATCACCCGGGAAAAATGATTCGCCTCCAATCGGATTTCCTTCTTTGTCTTGTTCAGGTTCCGGCGCATCTTTTGCCCGCACAATCATCGAAAGAAGAGAACATTCTACAGGAATACTGTTGATCAACTGGGCAATGGGAAAACCACCGGGCGGCAATTGCACGCCAAGCCCACCCGCAACGCTCGCTATTGCAGTCTGCAGCATGGCACCTTGCCTACTGATGTGGCGGATCAGAAGTGCACGTACACGAATGGCACTCAACGCATTGTATTCGGCCTGCAAACTATCCCTGGCTGCTGTCGCCAAACGGTAATCCACCCGTGAGCTGAATTGAAACTCAGAAACAACCGCAGTGATCAACACCAACAAACTGATCACAAGCAACAGCGCAATACCATGTTCATGAGGAGATCTTTTTATCATTGTGGGCATCTCCCCCCCACGCTCGGACCATTGCCCACCAAGGGTTCCCGAATATGGATCCGCGTTTTGGTGATGAACGTTTGTTCTTTATTCATGGGATCCTTGGCTTTGATCTTGATTTCAACAAACAATGGGAGTGTTTCAGGACCCCGATCGCGATATTTGAGATCTTGATCGCTCCAACTGTCTTCCCAGCGATCATCTTTCATGTCGTAAAAACGAAATGTGAGTTCTTGGACCCCTGTAGCAAGAACTTCTACATCACCGCCCTCGTCGGGATCATTGTCCAAGTTGGCTTGCGCACGACGCAAGAGCGCCGTGCCCTTCACACCTTCCGTCGGATCTGAGTCCACATAATAAGAAAGTTCTTGCTGATCACTCACGTTGGCATCGGCAATAAATTTTACATTGCTAAAACTTACGAAATTCAATCGCATGCCATGGGTACTACTTCTCGTCTCAAAAATTGTGCGCGATTGAGGGTCTATACATGACATGCGATTGCTCAAAAATGCCGTTGAGATCTCCCGTGACATACGTGACATCGCTTGCCGGATCTCATGGTAAAAATCGGCGATTTCTTGTGCATCGTCGCGCCCTTCAAGAACCCGAGAATACGATCCAAACGTAAGCGTACCAATCATCGCCAAGATCGCCACTGCAATCAGCACTTCAGCCAGCGTAAAGCCATGAGATCGTCCTCTCATGGCGGTATTCCCGTGATGTCGGCGGTGTCAAAGTAAGGCCTGGCCACGAGCGCCCTAACAGTCATGTGATCTTCATAACCCGCATCAGGCCATGTGATCGTCATCTCAACCATGCGCAAACCATTGGAGATCTGATCAAGGCCCAAGAGTTGGCCGATCCCATTCATATCGCTTGGCAAACCGCCCTGTTGCGCAGAACCAGGCTGCTTATCATCTTTGCTGTCTTGACCTTCCTCGGCACCTCCAGCCAGCCCAGACAGCTGAGTCAGATCCAATTTCACTTCCTTGATCCGATACGACCATTTGATCTCTGAATGACCTTCAGGTTCAAACGTGCCGCGATCTTCTTCTTCACCTAGTTTGAAGCCTTCAACCAGATGGTGTTCGATATCCACCATTTTGCTGCGTGCAAGAAGTGTTGCGATTGTCAGGCTTCGACTTCGATCAACGGTGCTGATGCTGCCGATCTGCGATTCGAGTAAAGCCGCCAAACCAATGCCCAAAATGCCAAGTGCAATCACCACTTCGAGCAAACTGAAGCCGCGTGTGCGCATCACCGCCTCTTCCATTCGGCATGACCCACTTCGATGATGCTACGACCCGTAAGCGATCGTATGCGTACCGAGTATTCTTCACCTTCTTGGGTCGCCACATAAAAAATAGCGTTTTGCGTGTAACCATGACGAAAAAAGTACAGATAAACCTCACCTTCTTTGGTGGGCTCATCCATGCCTTCAATCCAAATCTCACGTACCACAGTCCCCGATGGAAGCGTAAACGGCTCACCCGTTTCATCAAAATGGGCTTCGTCTTTGACCAGATCCTGCATGCCAAACAATGCATCGGTCACACCTGTTTTTTTGTCTTCACTGTCTTTTTTGAGTTCTTCAGCCTGCGCCAAAATTGGTTTGTCTGGTTCAAGATTTACAACACCTTGTGAGGCGCTTATTTTCACCACCGAGGCTGGTAAAGTGAACATCAGACGACGCGTTTCCCCATTAAGAATTGCATCTTCATAGGTGCTTCGAATCAAACCACTTAAGCGACGCGATGCTTCACGCACATCGGCTGTACCTGCACCCACAAACGCTGGGATCCCCATGGCGGCCACAAGTGCGATCACAACCACGGCAACAGTCATTTCGATTAACGTAAAGCCACGCATTCTTGTCCTTACTCAGCAGGCGCTTGCTTGTTCTCCGTCGCATCCTGCCAATTGCCTACGTCGTCGCTGCCACCCTGAACGCCATCCGCACCGTAGCTCAGAATATCGAATCCATGGGTATTGTGGGTGCCTGGCTGAATGTAAACATAAGCATTGCCCCAAGGATCCGAACGCAGATCTTTAAGAAATGGCCGTGCATTGCCACCTGGATTGCTCAACGCCTGCAAGCCTTCTCCGGTTGCAGGATATTTGCCCATCTTGAGCTTATATAGTTCAACGGCCTCAGAAATTTTTCGAACCTCTGTGTAAGCCACATCGTGTTTCGCATCTTCGAGACTGTCCAAAACGCTGATGCCCACAAAACCCGCCACCAAACTGATGATCACAACAACGACCATGATTTCGATAAGCGTCATGCCGCGTTCTGCAACTCTTTTCATATTTTCCATGTACATATCTCCTTTAATTAAGCAAACGAACTGATCTGCATCATCGGCATCAAAATAGAAAACACGATAAATGCCACCACCACACCCATCACCACGATCATAATCGGCTCAAGAATGCTCGTTGCTGCTTGCAAACGTGCATTCACCTGCACTTCATAGCTTTTGGCGACCTGTGCCAGCATACTTTCAAGTTCGCCTGATTTCTCTCCGATCGCAATCATGTGGGTCATGATCGGAGGAAATTGCCCCGATCGCTTCAACGGTGCAGCAATACTTTCGCCTTCCTTCACCGATTCACGCGCATTCTCAATGACTTTTGAAAGAACATCATTTTGAACAACATTTTTTACAATATCAAACGCAGTGAGCAACGGCACACCGCTCCCGAGCAATGTACTCAACGTACGCGTTAATCGCGTGACTGCAATCATGCGCACCAATTCACCAAAAAACGGGATTTTAAGAACAAATTTATCCCACTTGGGTTTCCCTTTTTCGCTCTGCATCCATCGACGAAAAAAAATCGCGCCACCGATCAAGAGAGCAATCAACAACACACCGTAATTGCGCATAATACTCGACAAACCAATAAGAAGCCGTGTGGGCGTTGGCAGCGATACTTTTTGGGATTCAAAAATTTTTGCGATTTTTGGAATAACAAACACAAAAAGAATGGTCACAACTACCATGGCCATAAACATCATGATCACGGGATACATCATCGTTCCCATAAGTTTAGAACGAAGCTCTGCCTGGCTCTCCGTGAAATCAGCAAGACGATTAAGAACCACTTCAAAGGCACCCGATGATTCACCCGCACGGATCATATTTACATACAGACCCGAAAATACACGCGGATGCATCGACAAAGCATCCGCAAAATTTGTTCCTTCATTGACCCGTTGTTTGACGTCCGACCATATCGATTTAAAAACGGGGTTATCCACTTGGTCGATCAATGCAATCAATGCATCCACCAGCGGGATACCTGCACCGATCAACGTTGAGAGTTGCCGTGTTGCAGTCGCCAGCTCTTGGGTTGAAACCCGTTCCCTAAGCTTGGCCCAACGGGTTAGGGCCGTTTGTGGTTCGTTGTTTTTGTGCTGTCGTGTTTCTTTGAGTTCTGTGAGAAAAATGCCTTCACGTCGCAGCGATGCCTTCAATGCCCTAGGATTTTCCGACTCTGCAGTCGCGGACACCGACTTTCCAGCCGCCGTCATTCCCTTGTAGGCATACATCGGCATTATTCATCTTCTCCCGTGACACGAAGTACTTCAGCGCTTGAGGTTATGCCGGCAAGAACTTTGCGCGCACCATCTTCACGCAACGTACGCATCCCAAGACTCATGGCTTTGCGCTTCACAGTGTTGGAATCGGTTTTTTGTAAAATAAGCTGACGAATTTCTTCTGTAGGTAGCATCAATTCGTAAATACCAATACGTCCCTGATACCCGGTGCCTAAACAACTAGAACACCCTTTGCCACGCCAAAACGTTGGATTGGTTCCCACCATTTCCGTACTCAGTCCAAGCTCGCGTGCTTCTTCCGGCGATGCACGGTAAGGCTCTTTGCACGTCTGGCACAACGTACGCACCAAACGTTGCGCCAAAATCCCCACCACCGACGATGCCACAAGAAAGGGCTCCACCCCCATATCTGCAAGTCGTGTGATGGCACCAGGTGCATCGTTGGTATGAATGGTAGAAAGCACCAAGTGGCCTGTAAGCGCCGCTTGAATGGCAATTTCTGCGGTTTCGAGATCGCGAATTTCCCCCACCATGATCACATCGGGATCATGACGTAAAAACGACCGCAGTCCGCTCGCAAAGGTCAAACTTATTTTCGGATTCACCTGGGTCTGGCTCACACCCGCCAACTGATACTCAACAGGATCTTCGATGGTCAAAATATTAAGATCAGGTTTATTGATCGAAGACAAGCATGCATAAAGTGTTGTGGTTTTTCCCGACCCCGTCGGCCCTGTAACCAAAATAATGCCGTGACTTCGCTTAACAAGGCTATGCATGCCTTTGAAGCAGTCTTCAGCAAAACCTAAATCGGTGAGATCCAACATAATATTGGATCGGTCCAAAAGACGCATGGTGATGCGCTCACCATAGGATGTTGGCGCCGTCGCAACACGAATATCGATATCTTTGCCCGCAAGCTTCAAACGAATACGCCCATCCTGGGGCAATCTTTTTTCGGCGATATCAAGCCCTGCTTGAATTTTCACACGGCTCAAAATCGACGCTTGTAATTTTTTGGGTGGGCGAATTTTTTCATACAAAATGCCATCGATACGGAAACGCACCACCATTTCCCGCTCACCCGGTTCAATATGGATATCCGAGGCATGCTCTTTGACCGCCTGCGATAGCAAAGAATTAACCAAACGTATGATCGGTGCTTCGTCTTCGGCATCAAGAAGATCAACCGCTTCTTCAAAATCCTGGGCAAACGTATTAAAATCTTCGTCGGTCATTTTCTCCATGGCCGCTGCCGCATGGGCAGTACCACGGTCATAAACCTGATTGATCGCGGAAACCACCACATCAAGTGGCGCCAACAACAAGCGCACCGGACGTTCATACAACAACTCTAAATCATCAAAAGCTTCAGTCATACGCGGATCGGCACAAGCCACGCGAACAACACCATCCACCTCATCCAAAGGAATCAATTGATTTTGCCTAGCAAAGTTAATGGGTACCGGGATGATTACGCTGTCAGGAATGTTGAACGAATCAATCTTGCGGATCACCTCAAGGCCATACTGCTCAGCCCATACATTCAACAAATCATCTTTGCTGAGTACATTTTGTGCCGTCAACACAGATTCGAGATCAGCCCCTTTGTCCTCACGTTGTGCAAGGGCACTGCCAAGCCCTTCTTCCGTCAATTTCCCTGCATGAATCAACGCGTGGGCCAAATGACGATCTGCAAGGTTTGTGACGCTCATGGTTTTGCCTCGGTATTGTCTGGCGCAGGCTCACCGCCAACGGGAGGCGGTACGATCTCCGGAGGATTTTCTGCACCCACAATATTTTCTGGTGCAGTCGGCGCTTCGGGCGCTTGATACCACTCTGCAGGCTTCTCTTCCGCAGGCTGCTCTGTACTCGTTGTCGGCACCCGTGTTTCTACGGGCCCTGGTGCTGGAACAGGTAGAGGAGGCGGGGCAGGCACGGGCGTATAAGGTTGGATCGCGCCAGGCACAGCATCCCCCGGAACGGGCACGATGAGAGGCACAGGAACAGGCATAGGAGCGGGCGCAGGCACGGCCCCAGGGACAGCCGATTGCGTTTTTTCCGGCTCCACCAACGTTGAAGGTTGACGCACGCGCTCTTTCTTCTCTTCTTTTTTCTTTTCGATTTTCGGTCCAAAAATCGTAGAATCCGATCCACCATCGCCACCATTTTCCGGCCGTTCCAATTCGCTTTTGATGGTTGAACTCAAGAGCGCAAGAGGCCCACTCTTTTTGCGATAATCGATATGCGAACGATAGCGCGGTAATTTTCCGTAATACTCTGCGGCAAATTCATCATACTCCGCCATTTTGCGTTCAAAAATACCTTGAAAATCTTGAGAATCTTCAATGATGTACGGCGTAAGAACCAACATCAAATTGACCTTGGTGGTTTTGCTTGTACGATTGCGAAACAACCAACCCAAAATAGGAATACTTCCTAAAATAGGAATGCGCCCTTCTGAAATTGTTGTATTGTCACGCATCAAACCACCAATCACCACGGTTTGCTGATCGCGCACCACCACCACAGTTTTTGCCGCACGCGTCGATGTGATAGGCTGACCTGTCGACTGATCAACCCCTGTCACATCTTCAATTTTTTGATCGATCTCCAAACGAATACGATTGTGAATATTGATTTGCGGCGTCACGTTAAGCGTAAGCTTTACGTCAATACGATTAACGCTTGAAAACAAACTCCCAAATCCACCAAGCGCAGCACCGGCAGCACCACCTGCAGCACCGGCAGCTCCGCCCGCACCCCCAAAGGGTGACGCTGCCACACCACTGCGAAATGGAATGGTCGATCCGACTTCAATGGTCGCTTGTTCATTGTCCGTGGTGAGAATATGCGGGGTCGATAATACATTGGCGCGCGATGTTGTTTGCAACCACTTAAGTATCACGCCAAACGTCGGTACTTTAAGTTGCCCGCCGTTGCCCAAATCCAAGGTCAATGCTTTTCCAAAAACACCCCCCACCGAACCACCCGCTGCTGTTAGCAATGCCGCAGGGCTTTGAAAGGCACTCAGCGTGGGACTTGTACCACCCGACGATTGGGCACTTTGTATGAATGCGGTGTTCGGCGACGCACTATCACCAAAAGTTTGTGGCATGTGCCAATCAAGACCAAATTTATCATCATCGCTTGCGTTCACTTCAAGGATCGCCGCTTCAACAAACACCTGTCTACGAGGTCTATCAAGCTTTTGAATAATAGAATGCACTGATCGGTAATCGTGAGGACTTGCCACCACGATCAAAGAATTGGTGGGTTTGTCGGCGGTGATTTTAACTTCACCCTCAAACAATACCGCACTTTCAGCACCCGACGGTGGCGTCCCCGCTGCACCACCGGCACGACCCGGCTTGGTGCGTGATGCGCCACTTGACCCTTGCGCTAAACTCGACAGTGTCGAAGCAAGATCTTCCGATTTAGCATTTTCAAGATAATACACATGCACTTTGCCTTGTTCGGCATCCGAAATCGGCACGTCAAGTTTCGCAATCAAACCTTGGATGAATTCAAAGCTTCGCTTATTCGCTTTAATAATCAGTTGATTGGTGCGTTCATCGGCAATTACTTTTGAAATCGAAACTTCTTCGCTCTCACCTCCCGGTGCGCCACCCTGATTGGCATGCTTTGCTTTGCCTGCTTGCACTTCGTAAACTTGGGTGATGGTGCTCGCCACTTCGCTTGCATTGGCGTATTCAATTTGCACCATGCGAAGTTCGTCATCGAAGCCGGGAATATCGAGTGCTGAAATAATACGCTGAACACGCGTCAGATTCGCAGCATATTCACTGATAATCAAGGCGTTGCTGGGTGCAAACACCGTCACACTACCATCACGGCTGATCAGACCCTTCACTACTCCGTTGATCTGCTCCGCATCCACGTGCTTCATGGGCAACAGGCGCGTCACCATTTGCTCCAAGTGCTGCGGACAAACATCGTCTGAATCAACACATGTGGGGATCGTGGTTGTTTGCGCCTGCTTCGATTCCACAAGTTTGTAAAATTGGCCAATACGCACCACGGTAATTTCATTGGCCGCAAGCGCCGCTAAAAAGACTTGATAGGCCTCAGCAATCGAGACCTTGCGTGGCGATAAAATCGTAATGCGTTGCCCTTTAAGTTTTGCAGGCACAATGAAGTTTCGTTGCATCAATTCGGAAATGGCTTTGACGATGGTCGTTAATTCCGCTTTGGCAAAATCAAATGAAAAACGTCCGTTTTTCAAACGTGCCGCAGCATCCACGGTGGTAGGTGTGGATGATATTTTCCCTTTCCCGCTAAAAGGAGAACCTGTATCCGATGAATCGTCTGAGCCACTGTCGGCGGTAGGTAGCGGACTGTTGCTGTCATCAGCCGTAGGAAGATCCCGCGGCTCAGGCGAAGGCTCTGGATTTTCACCCCCTTCAACAGCCTGTGGCATATTGTTACGCGGTGCCAATCTCGGCAGAGGTTCTGCACGACGACGCACAGGTGGAATATCTTGCGCATGTGCAGTGCTCAATACAAATCCGGCCAAAATGAAGGCCAGTGCTGGTACAAAAATCCTCGCTCGCTTCACAACTCACTCCACACTACCGAATGGTGTAATTCAAAGACCGTGACTGCCCGCGCCGCTGTATCTCCATATTCACGGATGTAGCAGTCTTTAATTTCTGGTAAAGCTCCAGTGCGCGATCTGGGCTATTCAATTCCATTCCGTTGACTTTTTGAATCACGTCACCGTTTTTCAGACCGATTTTGGCATAAATGCTGCCCGACTTAATGGAGAACATTTTAAAGCCATTGGCTTTTCCGTCCTTAAAGCTGGGCACTGCGCGCGCCTGCGTTGCCACTTCATTTAAATTGGTCAAAACACGATCAAGTTCGGGCCTATCGATGGCATAATCGTTGGCCGAAAGCTGCGTCACACCGCCACCTGCCGGTGCAATCTCCTCACCCCCTTCAGTCGGGACAGGAAGTACACCCGCCACAGCCGTACTGCCCTCATCCTCACCATAGCAACGCTCGAAATGATCTTTGCGCCGGATCACGATGGACCGACTCTCAATGGAAAGCAGTGTTGCATCAGGTTCAATCACGTTGTTGCCAGGATTAATACTGAACGCAAACGATTCACTCTCACGTTTGTCGAAAATAATCGCAACCGACCATGCAGGAACACCCGATGCCACCAAAGTCGCTTGCAATGATCCAGTCAACGTACAAGCGCGCAGCTCATTTTCGGAGAATTTGTCACCAAGCTCTTTTGGGGCATTTTCCTGCGACACTTCAGAAGGATCGGGTGGCGTGAGATCTTCGCGCTTAAGGCCCATCAGATTACGTTGTGAAAAAACGTTGAGATCGCGAACTGCTGCAGCCCCAGGGATGGCCTCTCCCTCGGATTGCCCTCCGTACTCGGGAGCGACTTGGACTGTACCAGGTGCCACAACCAGCAGCGCCCGCACACCAGAATTGGCGATGTCCGCTGTCAGATAACCACTGCACAGCGCGGTGAAGACACCCAGTCCCCAACGGCTTTTCAGCACCGACAGTGCTATCTGCCCAACCTGCGATACATCCATGCTTCACATCCCATGTGCACAGGGAGACAACAGAAGCCCCATCCCCTTCCGATATCTAAGCAATATTCGTGCCAAACTTGAAGAAAAAAAAGAAGAGTAATATCAATTACTTGGAAGTCACCGACATGCGCCCATGGACATTTTGTCAATACTTTTCAAAGAGGCTTTTGGAAGTGGGACAAATTGTCAAAGGTTCGGCTGCACGTAGGACAAGAGATCAGTCCAGCAACGTCGACTCTGTTCACGCCATGGCAGCATGAAAAAGATATGGCCTTCGCCAGGATAAAACACCGTGCGATGGTTTACGCCACGAACACGCAAAATGCCCTCAAGCCGCAGTGTATCATCGCGTATAGGATCGCACGCCCCCGATCCAACAAACATCGGTGGCAAGGGACGATCGGGCATGGCATCCGATTCCAAGATCAACAAGGGATCCGCCCAACGGGCGAGTGCAGGACGACGCCCCTGCAAATAATTTTGACTCACCGCGCAAATGCGTGAGCGTGCCCAGGCGGCAATACCCAAGCGGAAAAAACGATGTGGATCAGACACCTGCAAAAGACCACTCATGGAAACACCCATGCACGGTTGGTATTTCGCATCGAACACACGCTGTGACCATGCCTCTTCACCGCGGAAACTCGATGCGAGAAGTACGGCCATGGCCAAATTGGCACCCGCCGATTCGCCCGCCACCATCACACGGCTCGGGTCACCGCCGTATTTGGAAACATGATTCAAAACCCACATATAGGCATCACAAGCATCTTCATGGGCTGCAGGATAGGGATTTTTCGGTGCAAGGCGATAATCGATATTGCACACCACAAAACCCGCGGCAGCAAAACGTACCCCCACAAGCCAATGGCTCGTTCGACTAAATAGACCAAACCCCCCCCCGTGCATGTACAAAACAACAGGCTTGGCGGTTTCGGTGTTCTTCGGACAATACACATCAAGCCGTACCGGCTTGCCATCGTGCGTTGCGTAAACAAGCCCTCGATGGACGCGGATACCATAGCGCCATGGCCACCATCTCGGATCCAAACGCATGGCCACACTGACCACCGCACCAACAATTGCCACAACCCGAGCAAACAATCCGCGCCATACCCACACAATCGGATCGACGATGAGCTGCATGCGACTTACGTGCCTTTCTTTCCCCCGCACCTTTATAAGGGCTCTGGCAACAATAAGCTGTTCGCTACGAACGCATCTGAGGGCGCATCTTGCGGCTTACGTCCTCGCCGTAGCGCTGCTACGACTCGGTCGGTCGATGTGGGCGCGCTCGCAATCTACACCCTCAGATGCGTTCTCGCGTAAACAGTTATTATTGCCAGAGCCCTCATCCGTCAAAACAGAACGGGGCACCCTATCACAAACCAAGAAATGCGACCAGATGTCTCCAAAACCCACATCACTGTCCCATTATGCGACATCGCACATCAAAATAGGCGCCCTAAATCCTGGCATGGCCTTTGCTTAATCTAAAACTCTCTCTCCCTTTTAACCTCTCCCGCTTGCGAGGGAGGTCGGCACCCCCGCTTTCGCGGGGGCAGGTGGTCGGGTGGGGGAGAATGCATTTAGCAAGGAGTCCGACATGCTCGCCCTTAACATAGATCAAGAGACCGATCATCGCATAATGGCCAGCGTGGGCACTGTCACCCATGTGATCGACTTCCGCCGAGCATGGGTTACCCTACACGGACAAGGCGATGCCCACCGCGTGCTTGCATGCACCGCATTTCCTTTACGCGTCAGTGATACAGGCCGCCGTATTGTACTCCTTCCACTGTCCCGTGAATTTCCCCCATGGATTGCAGTGGCCTTCTTGCCCGATGATCATAATCCACATCCGATAGATCTCACACTCTCTACAGGTCGATCTGCTTTGATCTTAGGTGCCGACGGCCGCGTTATTCTTCGCGGTGAACACATCATCACCGAAGCCAAAACCACTTTGCGCTTGCGCGGCGGCCGCGTTGAGATCAACTGATGCGAGGCACTTACCCCGAACAAATTACTGCCATTGGTATGGTGACACCCGTGGGATTCAGCTGGCGCGAGTCCTGCGCTGCCATGGATGCACAACTCAATCGCATGCGTCTTCATGGCAATGTACGCCGTGCCATGATCCCTGGACTCCCATCCGGCAAGACGCGTGAATTTTCCATGAGAGAACTTGCGCTGCACGATCTCAACACAACACCAGCGTTTATACACAGCGCATCAGAAATAAACTCAGAAGCCGGTGTTGCCTTTGCAGGCATGGGAACATGCATTCCCCATCCCAATGATCCTTTGTATCTGCTCAAAGGCGCGGTACTTGCGCAAACAACAAATATTCAACCCCAGCTTGTCATTTCTGCATGGGCACCCGAAGCCCCCTATGATCGCCATTTTGTCCATGCACAAACACAACGAGAAATCGTATGGGGACGCCGTGTTCCCATGGTGTTCCCAACCCATGGCATGGGCGATCCCGGCGATGCAACGCTTGCCGTTTTGATAGCCTACGCATGTTATCGCATGCTGCGTTCACAAACATTCACATGCATCGCAATACTTCCGCCATTTATCATTGGAGAAAATTCATGAGTCATGTCACTGCCGACAATCGTCCTGTGGTCCACGGCGCATGCCAAGGACACTGCAATGCATTTCCCAATGTGTGCTTAACACCAAGTCCTACAGGACCTGTGCCCATGCCTTATCCAAGTTTTTCAAGCACACAGTTTCTTAAAAAAGGAAGTTGCAAAGTACGCATCAATCGCACACCCATCGCCATTGCAACATCAGAACTAAGCGCAAGCCATGGTGATGAAGCAGGGACTTTGGGTGGTATTTTATCGAAGACCTGTGGCGGCAAAGTGATCTTTGCCACAAGCTCTCCGTTTGTTCGTATTGAAGGTCAAGGCGTGGTCCGAAATTTCGATGTAACGCTTCACAATGTAGGTGTCGTCGCCAACACGCCCCCAGGCGTTATCGCGGGGAGCCTGTAATGCAATTTCGGTCAAGCATCATCCTCTGTGATAAGTTCACAACACTTCTTCTCGTTGTCGCGAAAGAAATATTCCATCGCCATGACAACACGTGGAAACCCGCAAACAACCCGCATCCCATCCCAAATTCCGATCTGACACCACCTCATCGCAAGCGTAGCACTATGGATGGATTACCCGCCATATGCCCCGGTATTATAATCAACCAAGACATCCTTCCCATGCCTGTAGACATGTTTTTCCTCGATGAAAAAGAACAAACCCTCACCATGATTTGGAAAATTGTTTATGGATTTCATGAATTGTCAGTCCCCCCATTTCAAACGGTGGAAAATATCAACCAAGCGATTTCGCAAAGCAGCGGTAGAGGAGTTGTGTGAAAACTTACAATTTCTTGTGCGCATAAAAAACAGAGACATCAAAAAACAACCGAGGTATCATGTCGCACAACTTGAGCGAAGGATCGGCAAGCAAATCGTTGCAGTTGCAGCGATTATTCGTGCCGATCCGCGCGTCTTACCCTCGATTGAAATGCACGATGGTGAAGCGCTCTATGTTTCGGCTGCCATACGTGCACGATTGGCATCAAAAACGCTCATCGAAGAGCTCACACACCCGGCATGTCAAAACATCCATGTGGCACACGCCATCTGCGATCATACGCCCGTTCGGCACCGTGAACGTACATTGCGTACTCTTGCACAAAGTACGCACACCACATCGCTTGTGACATGGTGTACGAATTCGTGGCATATGCAAAGTCAAACACCCAATACATCGGTTTGTTGCAGCCCTCACCCAAAAAAATTAACGTAGAGGCATGCCAACCCAAGAAAGCCTCTTCGCCCATCCTAACAACATTTTAAATTATCTTCGTGATCGCGGGCATACCAACATAACACTTAAGAATGTCGAACCGCTGCGTGACAAATCCCATCATCTTGGAAAAGAATTTGGGTTTGGGGACCCTATTTTTGTTGAATTTGAATCTTCAGGAACATCCCATGCTATCGTGATCCGAACCATGCGCGCCAATCAATTTGGCCACAGTCGACGATCCGATCGTATGGGCTCTTTAAGCGACGCATACGACACATACAATCAAACCCCCATGCATATACGCGCGCTTGATGTGGGCACCATTGATGCCCATGGACATCTTTATCCCATGCCACCCGGTGAACCATTTTTGGTTACCGAATTTATCCCAGGAAAAATTTACGCCCATGACATCGAAGAATGCAGCACACACAAAACCGCGTCGCCATCTCATAAAAAACGTGCGGCCATTCTCGCCCGCTATCTCGTCACATTGCATGCACAAAAACGAGATCGACTTCAACACATCAGGTGCTTGCGCGATACCCTGGGCTCGGGAGAAGGGATCTTTGGTATTTCAGACGGTTACAGTCCTGAGGATCCTGTGGTGACGCCAAGTCGTTTAGAACGCATCGAAATCGCGGTGCTGCGATGGCGATGGCGTCTTCGTCATTTGAGCCACCGCGCAGCACGCACCCACGGCGATTTTCATCCATTCAACATTGTGTTCGCCCACAACGATACACCAGTCATTCTCGATTGCAGCCGTGGCGCCGAAGGTGAGCCCGCCGATGATGTCGTCGCACTTTCCGTTAATTATCTGTTTTTTTCATTACAAAACGGTGAACATTTTACCGGCGCCTTGCGCGAACTGTGGACTGTCTTTTGGGAAACGTATCTCGACGAAAGCAAAGACACAGAGATCACCCATCTCGTCCCACCGTTTTTTGCCTGGCGTATTTTAGTTCTTGCATGCCCAACATGGTATCCCAAAACATCATCGGCCACCCGTGAGCGCTTGGTCCAAGTGGCTGAGAATATGCTCACTGGGGCACATTTTGACCCTTTTAAGATCGACGATCTTCTGGGACCAAATCAGGTGTTCGAATCATCCAACACATCACATCTTTAAAAATCACCCGAGAGACCAACAACGAGCCTTCAAGATGCATCATCGCAAGACGCAAATCGTAAGGATCACCGAAAGTGTTAACAATCCTGATCCAGGACTGGGGTTCGTGATGACGCGCTAGGAAAGTTAAAATACGTTCAGGAAGCCCCTTCCATGCTTGTAAATACACTGCAACTTCGCGCATCCATTGCATACGACGTTCGGTCACGCTCTCATCACGACCATTTAAAAAACAGTCGAGCAAGCATGGGATACCCGAAATAGCATGCACTGCCTCAGAAATAGAATCCTGATCCAAACCCGACATACGCAAGGCATGAACAACATCGTTATCTTCCAAGGCCGTCATCGCAATAAATTCAAACTCTGAAAATAAAGCTGCGCTGGCGCGATTTCCAAACAATGCCCCTGTCCAAACCGAAGCGTCAAAGAGAGCCCTGATCTCCAATACAATACTGCGCAAATCGTCATGCGAAAGTTCAGATCCCACATCAATCACAGGAACAATCGGGCCTAAAGATGGAGAGGCATGTTGAAGCGATTTTAACGCCTTTTCAATGGTTTGAGCCGGTGGCGTTAAACGCGAAAATCGAACCTTCTCCATCACAGGAACATCGCCATCGGCATAGCGTCCCGGTAAGTTTGCTTGGCGCCGAACGCCTTCCCAAAGATCGGTCCAAAACCCGAGCACTGTATCTAATTTTTGTAATTTAACAGGGACAAAAACAGGAACATGACGCCCCACGGCTTGATGATGTTCCACGCGATGAAGATCACGTTCACACCATTGTTTTAAAAGGGCGGTTTTTCCTGTTCCTGGTGCGCCCACCAGGACAACATGCAAAGACCGGGCCACCGCCGATTCAATGCGTGTAAGAAGATCCAGCCGTTCGATAGAAGAATGGGAATACGCCGCAGCGCTCACAGATCATCCTGAAGCGCTTCCAGATTTTTCTGAAGTTCAGCCCCAAGCACTTCCTTGCCCAGATCCAAAGCCTGGTCGATAATTTGTTCGGCTTTTTCTTCGTCGCCTTGGTCCAAAAGTGAAATGGCCAGTTGATACAAATAAAAGCCCTGCTCTGAGCCATTGCCTTCGAGCTCTGCGGTATGAATCAACTTGCGCAATTGATGCATGCGATCTTTGCGTACGCGCACCGCCTCATCGTGTTGCCCACCGGTTTCCAAAATATTTTCCAAAAATGCCATGGCGGTAACCGAATGGGCCGATACATCGACAGCATAACCAACGCGCCGCAATTCGAGCAGCGCCTTCGCATGCTCACCTTGATGGTAGTAACAAAGCCCAAGAGACGTACGCGCCGCATCCGACCAATAAGACGCCTTCACGGCCACAGCCTGCTCAAAACATCGAACCGCAATAGGCAAATCACGGCCATGAAAGAGGTGGTGCAAACCTAGTTTATAGGCAGCTTCCGCCGATTCCTCAGCATCTGGATACGCCTCAACAAGGGCACTGCGGGCCTCAACGATCTCCGCAACGCTGCCCCGCTCCGCATGTTTCACCGCATCCACAAGATCATCAAGCTTGGCCCTGTTCATCCAACATCCATCCTTGACCCATTCTACCAGAATTGAATGGCTCTGCGTGAACAACCGACACAACATAAGTCACGCCGTCAGCCACTACAGTATCGTACCTCCCATACAGCTTCAACGGCTCAAGATCTTTTGCTTTGGGCTCAAAAATCACATGCTGATCAGACAAAAGCCACTTCAAAACAACCTCCACCTCTTGAAACCCGATATATCGATGGACAAGGGGGTTAAGTGCTTTGTACGCCGCTTCTTTGAGGGAAAATGCTGTCACTATAGCGCGCATACGGGCATCCGGATCCTCCGGCAACCTCGCCAATTCATTGGGCGTCAAAATACGACGTTCAATAGGCACACGGGAGTGCCGTACCAGCTCAATATCCACACCGATCCCTTGGTGTGCTTCCATACGCGCCGCACAGGCCGCAATCACATGGCCTTTGTGTGAAATTGACACCCCATAGCCATAAGGTGCCACCGGAGCACCCGATGTGTGTGCCATCATCGGCAAATGAGGTTGCGCCAAGCCCGCATCCTCAAGTACCAGATGGGCCACAAAACGCCCTGCAAGCCATTCTCGGGCACGGCGAGGTACCAAACTCTGAGCAAAGATGAGTTCATCAGGGTGAGCCACCTGGGGCTCCCAATCCTTTTTCTGGCAGATAACACGCACCATTCCGCCGCGCAGGGGTGCAGAAAAAACGTCGGTGTAATAAATAGACTGCACCATGCAACTCCAAGCCGATGGCATCCAAATTCCTCTCGTGGAACCTAGCATTATTTATGCAGAAGCCCACGGACAACTCGCCAAACATCTCAAAATCAGCCCAAGCGACATCCATGATATTCATGTTGAACGCCGCGCACTCGATGCACGCAACAAGCCCACCTACATCCTCGCAGTACGATTCACCGTCGCAGATGGACTTGGTTTGCGCCTGATCAAACAAGGCTTGGCCAAAGCATGTGCAATACCCTTGCCACCCACCCTGCGTATCACACAGCGCCCAAGCGGACCTCCGCCCGTTATTGTGGGTGCAGGTCCTGGTGGATTGATGGCAGCACTTACGCTTTGCGAAGCCGGTCTTGCGCCGATCGTCATCGAACGAGGACAACCCGTAGAAATTCGCGCACGCCAAGTAAGCCGGCTGTATGCTCGTGGTGAACTCGATCTCGAATCCAACGTATGTTTCGGTGAAGGCGGTGCGGGAACATTTTCAGACGGCAAACTGTACACACGTATTGGCGATCCACGCATCGATCGCGTACTAGCGCATTTGGTCGATTTGGGCGCCCCTGAAGACATTCTTGTGAATGCACGCCCCCACGTCGGCACCGACAAACTCGTCAAGCTTTTGATTAAATTGCGACAACGCATTCTCAATGCGGGCGGCCAAGTGATGTTTGGATGCCGCATGGAGTCCGTCAAGCAATCCTTTTCACATCCCATCGTACGCACCAATCTCGGTGATATTGATGCATCGCACGTGATTGTAGCAACAGGACATTCCGCACGTGGCGTATGGCATCAACTTGAAGCCGCTGGCGCCAAACTTGAAGCACGACCTTTCTCTGTGGGTTTTCGTATCGAGCACCCACAAACGATGATCAATGCTGCACGCTATCGCAAACATGCAGACAATCCACTGTTGCCAGCAGCCGATTACCGACTCGCCCACAATACTGCCGATGGACGCGGTGTGTATTCATTTTGCATGTGTCCAGGCGGCGTGGTTGTCACAACACCCACAGAACAGGGCGCATTGTGTATCAACGGCATGAGCTATTCAAATCGCAGTGGCCGCTTCGCCAACAGTGCCATGGTGGTCACCGTCGGACCCCAGGATTTTGGCGATGCATTGTACGGAGGTGTTGATTTTCAAGAACGCGCCGAGCGCGCTGCCTATGAACTTGGCGGTGGTGCATTTACCGCACCTGCTTCCTATGTCGACGATTTTCTAGAGGGACGTGCAAGCCAACACATGGGCGACACAAGCTACAGACGCGGCCTCACCGCGGCACCCTTGCATGCGCTGTATCCAGAACCTGTCATTTCGGCGTTACAAGAAGCCCTGCGCACGTTTGCAACACGCATGCCTGGGTTCGCAAGCCATGAAGCGAAATTGATCGGTGTCGAAACGAGAACCGCATCGCCTATTCGCGTGTTACGCAATGCCCAGTGCGAAATGGAAGGACTGCCCGGCTGGTATGCCTGTGGCGAAGGAATGGGATATGGTGGTGGAATTGTAAGCGCCGCAGTAGATGGCATTCGCTGCGCCGAATGCATCGTGCAAAATATCACGCATGACACGATACCGGCACCGGGCTTGGGTTCATATGCGCCGCAATAATCCGTTGCCATTTATCCAAAAAAACCAAGAGCGCACCAAATCCACTATCAAGCGTGGGCACTTCATCCTCAGGTACCGCATCAAACCAAACATCACGCGGAAAAGTGTGCAATGCTTGAATAGAAGCATTTACAAGCCCTGCCCACGCAGCAACATTATCATACGAATCCCCTGCAAGCCCTTGGAGCAGTGCATCCAAAGAGCGCTGCACATTGTCTCGAAGGATTAATCCTCGGTCGCGATTTACTTCTGCAAATGAAAAGTATCCGACATGTTCCCATGCACGAAACAACATCACCGCTTCTGAGATACGCGCTGGAGGCAGGGACTTTGCCACCGATATCGGCTCTTTAACGCACGCTTTCACCCAAAACATCGCAGCGTCCGGCGCTGCATAAAACAAGCGGAAAAAATATTCGTCACGATCATAAATAATTTTTGTTAAATATTCATTGTCATTCGTCGGCAAAGTGCTCCACAACTGACGACGACACAAATTGGAAACAAATTTCCGATCGACCTCGGAGATGCTGTGAGTCGATGGAAGGCCGTCTTCGGCAGCGATGGGATACAGCGCCGCTTTTGCAGAAGCCATATGGACGTCCAGCTGACGACATGCTGCATAAGTGTTCAATGCAGCACGTATGGCCCCATGACTTGGATTTTCCACATCGCCATCACGCGCCAAATTAAACATCAGCCCATTTGTTGCAAGCTCATCAAGGGCCCTAAAGCCCTGCCCCGCGGCGGCATGATGCCAGCCTTCTCGAATTCTTTTAATTTCTGCGGAAAAATCACGCGCATTCGTTGATGTAAGCGCGATGGGATTCGCAGACGACACAGTAGAATACAGGTCAGTTGGCAAAATATACGCGATGAGAACAAGATGGTCACGCAGATCGTCCCGCGAGAATTCTTGAGAAGTTGGGGTCCGAGGACGAAAATCGATAGCCGCCATGGGTAACCCTATATCGCGACCCATAATAACGCGAAACAGCATTTCGACAGCAAAAAATGTTTTCTCCCCAAAAAAAAGCCTGCAGGGCCACAAAACAGGGGTTACCTTGGAAGGAGAAGTATTCCTCATACGTACGGGGATTTAAGATGGCATCAGATGATAGCGTGAAACAGGTACCGGCAGCTTCAGTCGTATCAAACCAGGTCATACCGCCCGTGGCAAAACCACGGCAAAAGCGAGTAACAGCAGCTGACGGTCAAGATAAAAACCCAAGCACAAGCAGTTCCGCAATAACAACAGCACCCGAAACACAGGTATTGCCGAAAGAAAGCCCTAAGCCGCGTCTTCCGCGATCAGGCATTCCTCAGCCCCCGCAACAGCAAGCCGCCCCTAATGCCGGAGAACTAGAATTGCCACCCACAGAAGGTGCAACGGCATTGCGGCATCTAACAACAGACCGACCCAAGATAGCGCACCGCCGACCAACACGCGGACATCATGATGCATCCCAAAGGCTTTCATCATCAGATCCTGAACTTCCACGTCGAAGTGCTTTGGCAGAGGAAGCTCAACCTTCGTCTTCTATGCCAAATATTGCGAAAAAAGATGGGCCACTTAAATTCAACAGGCCCGCTCCTCCAGTTCCTGGCGCCTCAGTTTCAAATCCCGAAGTACAAAATCCGTTAGAAGAACAAAGGCTCCCGCATTCGCAATCTGCACCGGTCACACCGAAACCCAGCAGAAAAGCCCCGCCTCCACCGGCAACCCAAAAGCCGGTCAGCTCCGACGGATCTCATCGGGATCACCGCGTAGGTACGTTGGAACACAGGAAAGCAGCAGCAGTATCTGCACAGCCACCCGTTGTTGTTGCGGAATCACAACCCAAGAGACTTCCACTCCAACCCTTGTGGCCCGTTGCAGCAATTGATCCGGAGACTGCACTCTCCTTCAAAGCACATGCAAATCCACAAACTCCTGAAGGTCGACTTCAGATTTTGAGAACAGAACTTGCCTCTGTCCGCCACACCATGGAGGAATTCCGAGAAGCTCAGAGAATCAATACGGACACAGACGAGGGGCAAAAAGGAAAAGCAAGCATCGATGTCGAAACCACTGTCATCGACAATGCCAGGATCAAGTTATCCGCTGCCTTCGAGATCAAATCCGACAATGTGACAACACGCTCCATTCTTATGGCGATGCTACAACGTGCAGCCGGAAAAAAAGATACGGATGAAATAAGATCCCTTGCCAGTCAATGCGAGAAAAAACGCACAAGAGGCGGTGAACCAGCCCACATGGAACTCGTTGCATATGCCGAAGAGTTACTCTCTGCGACTCCCATATCAGCAGCCGGTCCCGTGCTTGAACAACGACGCGAAAGCGCTACGAAAGCCTTGGGTGCCTGTATTGAAGCATTAGAGAAGCAAACCGAAGGGAGCCACAAAACAGGCAACCCATTTTGGCGCGCAGTTCAGCCAGAGACAGCAGACGTCACTCGATGGGTGACTCCACTGGGCCCAACAAGCCGACTCGAACGCGGCGATCTGCCTTCAAACAAAGCACAGCTTGCAAAGTTAATTCTAGAACTCGCCCCCATGGCCGGCATCGGCATTGAACTTTTCGCAGTCCCCCCTGCACATGCAACACAATTGTCGGTTAATCAAAGCGCAGTTTATGCCATCGCCATTGCAGCACCCGTGCTCGCCGAAAGCCAAGACATTGCACAAAAAATTCTCGCGCTCTACAGCAAATTATTTGCACAAGATGCGACCAACCCAGGACCCTCAGCATTTGTACCCGCACTCGGCGATAGAAGCGCAACCCAGGCACTTGAGAGGCGTGGCGTGCAAGCACTGTCACCCTTGTATCATGCGATTGGCCTTATCAATCAAACATGCCCGCTTGAACTTACCGAAGAAGACATGGCCCAAGTTTTCTCAGGAACATTTCAAAAAGTTGCTGCAGAAAAAATTTACGCCGTACGGGAACAAATCAATCAACTGCACGCCCTCGGTGCATTGAGCGAACTCAATATTAAGGCACTCAATCACGAGTTACAAAGACACAGACTCTCATTGATGCCCGATGCAAGCGACGCGTAAAAGCTGACTATTATTCGTCGTTTCGCCGTTCAAGCCATAAGAAACACCATGAAAAGCTCAAACACCGCAGTTACCCTGCAAGGAGAAGTTAAATTTAAATTGTGTGGAGATGTGAGATGGCAAGCAATGATAGGATTAGCCCAGTAGAGACGTCAACGTCCTCGAGTTCAACTTATCGACCATTCGTCAATGGCAAGCCCGTGCCTCGACCACGCAACAAACAACCCGTACTGGCATCTCCTGCTGACGGGCAAGACCCAACGACGGTTTCAACATCCACATCGACGACGCAACCCCTGGCCAAGCCAATTCCAGCGCCACGACTACGCCCCCCGCAAATTCTCGTTCAATCATCCTCAAACCCTGCTATTCTCGCCACAGAGGTCGGCTCAGCGCCCTCAAAACAACAACCGCCGCCAAGACCGCCTCCGCCAAAACAACAATTGCGTGTACCGTCGAACACGCATCAATCAATCTCCGCCCCTGAGCCTGGATCTCATACTTTCATGGCATCTGGCGCGGAATCGCACGCAGCAGTAGCGTTCCACGCAACACGCAGAGCTGCCCCAGCACCCCCGCTTCGAGGCGATTTGCAAATATATCTCGGTAAGATCCCTGCGCACACAACAGAGGCGTCTAGGCAGCATGCCCATGTAGCTCATGCCTTGGAACAGCATGATAGCCGTCACTTTGTCGATGCACTGGTTGCACGAGACAACCCGTTCCTACTCCAAAAATACAATAAGACTTTCGCCCTTGCGATAGCGCTGGGAGACACTCTTTATGCCAGCCCTCTCACCCAAAAACTCATCAATCAACTCTCAGATCAGATCCAGAGCACACTTGCACGAGAACAAGAACATCGAAGCGGAGCATTCCAAGATGCCGCAGCAGCGCAGGCGCATTTCGAGTTTGCACAAGTCTGTGCGACCATTCTGGGTCGTATATTAGAGACAAATTCGCCAATCACAGCGCCTCTCCCAAAAAAAGAACGCGAAATAGAAGCTGCACGCCACGCACTCAACAGTTTAAACCCGGAAAGCACACCCACTGATCGCGCAAAAGCACGACTTGCATTGATACAAGCGTTCGACCCTGCCAATAGCCCAACAACCCGCAATCTGATTGACCTCGCGATCTCGCATCAACAAGACCCTACTTCGGCAAGCCACCAGAGGCTTCAAGAGGCAGCCCAAGTGCAGAACAAAAGCGCAGGAAAATCTTCAGAAAAACACACAGCACGTATGGAACTCATCCGGCTCTTGGTCGCGCAATATCACCTCGATCTCAACCAAACACCTGCGCAAATGCTTCGTACGCAAACACGCACGACAGCGGCACAACTGATCCAACGACTCTCTGAACAAAACCCCGCCGAAGTAAATTTTCGATTGGGGGGATCGAATGCCGAAATAGCAACTCTCTGCAGCAAAGTGGGCGAAACGTATGCATTCAGCGCCGAACAACTGGCACAAATATCACAAGCAAAACTTTCGCCCGATGCACAAGTGTCCTTGCTCAAAAGACTGATCGAAAGCTCTCAAATGGGCGGAGCGATTGGTTTTGAAGTCTTGGATAAAGCAACAGAAGGTGCACACTTGCTCAACGGAATGCCGGCTCGCTGGATCCTGGCCGTGCCAGATGCCAGCGCCCCTGAGACGACTGCGCTTGCTGAGAAATTCACACGAAGCGTCGCAACGAGCATGAACAGCAATCCTATTACGATGCGCAATGCCAGTGCACAGGTGCTGGGGTGCCCGACCTTCATACCCCTCGGACGAATACTCAATGCGACGGTGCAATCGATACCCACGTTGGCTGGTATTCTCCAGTCCCCCATCATGACGGCTGCCATAGCACAAACCCTGCAAACCCATGCTAAGGCCCTTGCGCTAGGCGTTCAATCTGGCACCATTTCACAGGCCGACTACGCATGGCTCAAACAAGCCATGATACAAGCGGGGCATCCGCTACCAGATTAAACAGAGCCTGAAATGATGCGTCATGCGGGGGTTTCCCCACAAATCCCCACAGCACTCCTAGATAAATTTCTGCAAGCACACAGCAACGATTCAATATACTATATTAAGAGAGTAAATTTGGGGGATCGAATGTCTTCAAAACCGGTAACGGCGGGGTCACCCATTGGGGCCGTGGGCAGCCCTCAACGCCCATTGGATGCTATCACGAAAGATCATCAAGGGAACGAACTCCCTCCTCTTGGAGACCCGCAGCGCCCTGAGGCACTACTCGCGCTCAGGACAGCGCTGGAAAGCGGTGAACTTCTAAAATTCAACCCCTTCAGTAATCTCCCAATTGCAGCTCCTAGGACTACTCAGTTCGATAGAGACGCTGAGCTTAGAAAAACGATTCGAGCAGATCTCTTGGCCATACTTCCCCCCGCCCCGCCACCCGCATCTGCAAAACCACCTTTAGTCGTAGATGGTGCAGATCCAAATAGTCAGCCACCACCATTAATCTCAGCACCTGGCGCAAAACCGCCGCCACCACCACCAAAACCGTCATCATCATCATCAAGTGCTATCCCACCGCCCATCGACACTGAAGCACAAACGAGGGCACAAACGCACGAAGTCATGGACCTGTTAAGTATTTTGTCATCGGACGAAGCAAGCAAACCAAACCATGCAGAACTATGGGCACGCGTCGCTAGCAACGCAACCGCCTACGCAACCTTCTTAAAGATGGATCCGTCTGACGTAGGAGCTGATCGGGAAGCTCTCGTGCAATGCCAGGGCATGTTAAGAAAACATTTGCTAGAAGCCCTAACGAACCTAGGAACAACGGAACTTCCGAAAATTGGTACGAAGAAAGAGATTACAGAGCTATTATCTGCCCTTGCAGGTAGACCGCTAACATTACCCTCACGTGATCTACAACAGATCATTTCGGCCTTAGATCCTGCACCAAGACCACACTCTGCCCCTCCATCGAGGCCACCACCCCGCCTGCCACATGCAGTCCCTGGAAGTCACTCCGACCCCACCTCCCCGACAACAACTCTCGGTTCTGATCTTTCCGCGACTCCCAATGATCAATCAACGGCGCTGCAAACATTCTTCAACAATTTACAAGACAGAAGCATGGAGCCAACCGCAGCCATGAGACCCGTTTTAGATGCGTTTGATGTTGCCAAACCAACAACCCTCTTTGGGATCTCAATTTCTGGAAATAAAACAACATACGAAGCCCTTACTCTGTTTACCGCTTTTGTCCATAACTGGGATGGAAACGCCCAAACAAAAGATGCAGCAGTCGCTGGCCTTCACGCCTTGGCAGGGAAGCGCAGCACAGAAAGAAAAGGGCAAGCGCCAAATCAACACGATGCACTCATATCTCAACTCATCAAATACGTAGGGAGCGATAGACTTCTGACACCGACCCAAAGACAATGCCAGCAATTGCTTGCGATTAAGTCTGTGGTAAATGCAAGAACAACTGGGGAGCCAACAAAAGATCTTGCCTGTAAGCTCAATATTGGTGTCACCTTAGAATCCACGGACATAGGATCGCACACTGTTCCCGATGGCGATCCCCAGGTTCCTCCACATTCATTCTTCTACAAACAACTTGATGGTAGCTACATTTTTAAAATGGCTCCAGAAGTAGACATGAACACTGGAGTTAAAACAGATCTTACAAATGGCATGGACCACATGAACGAGTCTGAGCGTTCAGTGGAAATTCTGCGTCGGCAAGCAGAAACAAATCGTATGCTTGCAAATCCTGATACATCCGCCTGGCCATGGGTCCGAATAAAAGCTGTTACTCCTCCGGGTGCTTCAGCAGAATTACAAAATGCGGCTCAACATCTTGTAAGTCTCCTGTGTCATCAAAGTGATGCTACCCTAACGCATAAATCAACCTGCGGCCTTTTTCGTACGGGAATGCCCAAATATTCACCTTTAGGTAGAATATCTCTGGTTATCACCCCCGGCTCGGGCCTCTCCCTCGATACTGAAACCAAGCCACTCGCTGAGCAAAGAGAAATATTTAAGAAATTAGAACCTCAAGTACAGGTTCTGAATACTTCTTCGCCCGGCAGCATTACAGAAAGCGACCTTGCTTACTTCGCAGCATGGGGAGCCAGCTTGGGCCAACCCGCTCCCAACGAATCGCTCGCGTAAGTTTAATGGTCGGGGTAAAAGGATTCGAACCTTCGGCCTCTCGGTCCCGAACCGAGCGCTCTACCAGACTGAGCC
>SYDY01000051.1 GCA_005801425.1 Bdellovibrionales bacterium
AGAAAGATTGGTCGCTGTTGGCGCATCATTGACAGCAATACCTGTCATCGCTTTCGAACCCGTTGCCGCAGCCGCCACGCCATCGCTTACGCTGGTGGCGATGGTAAAGCTGCTGCTAAAGTTGGTTGCCGGCGTGAAAGTAACGCTTGCAAGAAGTGTATTCACGTCCGCGATGACACCACCTGCTGTCCAAACCCCTGTGCCAGCATTGTAGGTTGACGTGACAGCGCCTGATGTTGCCGTGCTCAAAGCTCCCGCAGATGGATTGGAAAGTGTAAGGGTCGCTGTCACCGCCACACTATTGGAAGTAGACACCACAATATCCACCAGATTCCGTGTGGTGTCCTCGGTATATGTTTCAGCCGCCGAAAGATTGGTTGCCCCAATTGGAGAAATGACTATCAACGATGCGGTATCTGTTTCCGTGGAAAAAGAAGTTACTCCGCCGTTTGGAGCCACTGAAGCAACCGTGCCATTCACTCCGGTTGCCCTATCCCAAGCGCGAAATGTTATCGCGTTCGTTAACGTACCGCTGAATCCCGAGTTAGGCTGAAAATAGACCCGCGTCGATGCATCGGCAGCAAGCAATCGCGCATTCGTATGAGACATCGTGCCTATTGCTGTCCACAAGGTGCCATTGTCGAGCGAATAAAACCAACTGCCGCTGGTGGTTGAAACCGCAGTCACCGCAATGCCAAGTTGAGCACCGAGATCCGAATCTGTCACATTGTCGTTTCCCCCAGAAGGAAGCGTAAAATCGACGAGACTGGAAACCAATGTTCCCACCGCACCGGATGGTGCACTGGCATTTTGATTGACCGCTGGAAGTGTGGGAGATCTGCTTGCGTCAAGCACGGGCGCACTATTTGCAATCGGATTTGTTGGTGCAAGAACAATTGTTTGTGTTGCCCCAACACTCGCATTATTGGACGCCGTCGCCGTGTATGTGGATGTTGTTCCCGTTGTTGTGAGCTCAATGTTGTTTCCTTCCATGGATACGCCCTGGCTTCCTAACGAGCTGCTTGCAATATCCACTTCCTCCGTCATGCCTGGCGGCGGTGTCCATGGGGCGGAGCTGGCAAAAGTGTGAAACGTGAGCAGCATATTTGCAGCTGTCGTGCTAACACTTGGTGCTGTGTGCTGTGTACCGTTTGCTGTGGCTGTACCACTGTAGGTCGCAATGGGGTTCGTCGTCGTGGCATGGATGTACGCTTGGATCGCGCCAACCACACTGGAAGTCCCATTTGACATCGTCCATATATACGTCGAGGGTTCTGAAACACCGGATACTTTAAAGTATGTTGCAATGGAAATGCCTTCGGAGGAACTGTTGTCGATGCGTTGAATAAGTGTCCAACCGGTTGGTGGGGTTAAAATGGTCGTCGATGGACTGAGGCTTAACGCCGCAATTATGACATCGTCGGTTGTCGTGCCAGTAGGACGGGACAACGTAAGTGAGCTACCCGTTCCATCGACCGAACTTGCTGTAGCACTTCGAAAAGATATTTTTGGAAAAACAGTGATCGACGCGGTGTCCGTTGCGGTTGAAAACGCGGTGGCGGCACCGTTGGTTGTTGTGTCGACCGAACTTCCGTTTGAACCACTGGTTTGATCCCAAGCCCGAAAGGTAATTCCGGAAGAGACAGTCCCCGAATAACCGCTGATGGGTTCAAAATAGAGAGAGGTGTTTGAATCCGCCGAAAGCAAACGAGACGACGACCCCGACACAGTCCCCATGCTATTCCACGTCGTACCGCCATTGATTGTGTAATGCCATGTTCCATTGGTTTCATCGGTACTGGTAACCGCAATTCCCAAGAGTGCGCCCGAGTCAGAATCAGTTACGTTGTCCACTTGACCATCCGGTGTTGCAAAATCAACCAACCCAGAAACACGCGTACCGACTGCGCCTGACGGAGTACCAGCGCCAGTGACAACGGGGGTTAGCTCGGGGGTTTTTGCGTTGTAGAGTACCGGAGCGGTGTTCGTGCTTGAAGCCTGTTCCGAATGGAATACAGGTACATCATTGATTGCTATGCCTGATTCATCTTCTCCACAAGCTGCAACTAAGAGGATGCTGACAACAATGCTTCGTAGATAGTTTTTTTGTTTGTTCACGATTGCGTAGAGGTTAAATCGTTTTCGCTGTCATTGCTTATTTTTTGCAAGATTCGTGCTGTTACCACGCGAAGGATTTCAGAAAGAAAACCTGGTTCGCTTCGCCCACGAGACGTGGACGAAGTAATGACAAAAATGATTTCAAGATTTGTCTTTGTTTTCTACTCTGCCTGTACTTGGATTTTGCCTGGCTGCTTGTGGCGATGAAGAAACCTGCACAGCACCGAATCCATCTCAAACAATTTCGCTTATCGATGCATTCTAAAGAAACGAACGGTCAGCGTTTAATGCCGGGGTATTCAGGAGCAATCGCTAAAACGGGGTTTAATTCAGCTTCCCCCTCCATCTCACTTGGCTTGAAATCTCCCCTGAAATCCACCGACCCCGTTGATATGACCTGCAGAGAGCATGTTTTTATGAAACATCGCAGCAGGATATTATAATAAAGATACAACGTATCTGTCCGTGGAGTGTATGGTGCCACCCAAAAAGATCACGGGAGCTGATCCCAGCGTTCCACCAGTACATTCTGGAAATCCTCCACCTCCTCCACCAAGACTTAAACATGACAAAGACCAAGTAGATCCCACAAAACCCAAAGGCATCCCTCCACCACGCCCCACGTTGCCTCCACAGGCATCAGCCAGCGCTACCCCTATGCCACCCCGCCGCCATGCCCCACCCATCCCCCATCACGCTCCGCCCTACACGCGCGAAGAAATCCTTGCGCGCCTCACGGTCGATGGCAAACACATGCCTCATGCAGAGCAACGGGCTCTGGCCAGGGATCTGGAACAAATCGATATTTTCCGAAGATCCGATCCGTGCCAAGATAAAAACCTCGATACACTCTCCATCGATGACCCGCGCTTGGGCGAACCCAAAGAATACATGTATCGCCTCCTCATGCTTGCCAAGATAAGCACAATCGCAGAACATATTCCGGGCGGGCACAAACCCCGCGATACGCAAATGATCCCAGTGTTACAGTTTCTCGATGGCAAGCGTCGTCTTTCTGAAATCAAAACAGGCCAAGGTAAAACACTTATTTCGGCCATGACGGCCATTGCCCAAGTGAAGATCCTCAAATCAGAAGTTCATGTGGTGGCTTCGACAGAAAATCTTGCGCGAAGTGCCCCCAGAGAAACGCAAACATTATTCGATGCATGCAACGTCAGCGTTGGTTTTCTTGATGATCAAGGGGGTCCCTTTGCCGTGTCCTATGGGACGTCGTTTGATTTTGAATCGGCAATGCTCAGCGATATGGATCCACGGAACAAAATAAAGCGCATAAGCCAGGGTGCCGCTGCAGTGGTGGCAGCGTTGCATGAAGCCCTCGATGCGCTCGCGCATGCAGTGCCCGCATGGAAACCGGCATGCAATTTACAAAAAGCAGATCACACAAAAATTGATGCTTTTATTGCCCGCTGTCGCACGCTTTCTGATTCAAGCAATCCCAAAGTAAACAGTGCACTTAATACCCTCGCAGTACTCAGCAACCGCTTGCATGGACGTCGCTTTGTCATGATCGACGAGTGTGATCATCACCTGATCGATCAAGCCACAGCGCGCGCACGCATGAGCGACCCCGATCCCGACAAAGAAACCATCAAGCAATTCACTGAAATTATTGCTGCCGAAGTTACTGCGTACTACAGCGAGGGCAAAGCACACATCCGCGGTGCTGAAAAGGCATTGCATGCCAAGATCCAAAGCCTCGTCGAACGACACATCAGCGAAGATCCGTTGCTACGCACCCGCTGGGAGACAGAACACGAAACATGGATCAAGAATGCCCTTGAGGTGCTTGATCCCAATCCAAACAACGAATGGCGCGATGGTGTGAGTTTCGTTCTGCAGAGACCCGCACTTGACGAACTGATGGAACTAACAGCCGCACCTGCCCTTCGAAAACATCTCGAGAAATCACTGGGCACCCTTGCGAGTGCTCTCGAAGAGCTTGGAAAACGCGGTGGAAAAGCATCGCCCATACACACATCGGCCAATGAAAAAGCGATCGTGACCCAACTGACTGCTATCGCAAAAATACTCGATGGATCTGACGTGAAGGCTTCTCTTACGGCCGAACAACGCTCACTCGCCATACGTATCACTGAACTTAAGGATCGTATCACCGAGATTATTCGCATCAATGATCTCATCGATCGCAGCACCAAAGCGACTGTTCCACGCACCCATGTATTTGAAATCATGCGAGAGCCCCAGGTACTTTATCTTGACGTGGCAACGGGTCAGATCATCGATAAAATGAAATTCAGTGGCATGATCCATCAGTTTCTCGAATACAGGTACTGCGACGGTAAGATCCGAACAGAACCCTCCATGTCACTTCGCGTGCGATCATTTTCATCTTACCTGGCAACCGCCCAACAGGTCGTCGGGGTTTCTGGGACATTGGGCGATCGTGATCCCGAAGTACTGCATTTTCTTAAAAAGGCATGGGGTTTTGAAGAAACCATCGGTATTCCTGAATTTTGCGCGTCGCGTTTGCGAGAAGAGCCTGCGATCAAATGTGCTGATCGCGACATGTGGATCAATGCCGTTGCGGATCAGATCCTCGCACATCCTGATCAACCTATCCTTGTGATTGCCCAAAATCCTGAAGATGCGCATTATTTGCTCGAAGGCCTTAAAAGAATACGCCCTGGTGCGGTGGCACTTTACGAAACATCCGCGGATGAACACCTGTTGACCCGAAAGCTTCGTCCTGGCGATATGATTGTATCAACCAACCTAGGCGGGCGCGGCAGCGATTACAAAGTCGATCTTGATCATGCGCCCAAGGGACTTCACGTCATTGTAGGATTTGATACCGACGAAATGCGCATTATGCGACAGGCCCAAGGCCGTGCAGGTCGTGCGGGGCAACCTGGAAGCCATCAGAAGGTTTTCAATGAAACGCTTAAGCAAAAACGCGACCCAAGTGAGATCGTTGCAAGTTTGGCAAGCGTCATGGAAGAAGATCTATGGTGTGACGTGTATCGCGTGTTCAGTGAATTGGTCACGCAGCTTGCCCAAGATCCCAAAACACAAAACGAAGAACATCGCGTTAAGCGACAGATCATGGCCTGGTTAAGCAATCCCACAAGTCACGATACAACAGCAAAAATTTTAAAAAAAGCCATCAAAGCCGAGAACGGCGAACCCTTTGCAAGAGCGCTATTCACCGAAATAACAACCATGCTTCGTGCTGAGCCAACGGCAAGTACGATCCTTCGGGATTATGAGCGAGGCTTCGTCGAAAGTCTTGCGACTTTGGTTAATAAAAACTTGGTTCGTTTGCATGCGCTCGAACGGGTGCGGCATCCAAAGCGTTTTATTCTTTTTTAATCTCAGGCACACCACCCAAGCGAAACAGCGCAAGGGTTCCATTGCCAACGAGCACAGAAAGCACATCGCCATCGGCGCCCATGCCACCTTCGATACGCGATCCTAAAAATGACGCTTGCAACGGTTTCCCCTCTTTGGCGTCAAAGACAAGCAAACCGTTGTCACCCGCCGCAAACGCGATCGTGCCACGATGTACATGCAAGATCGAAATCGGCCCCGAGGCAAAAGATGTTCGTACCAATTTATGTCCATCGGAGGCATTAAGAAGCAAAAGCACTCCCTCGGCACTCACTGCAATCACGCGTTCACCATCAAGTGCCATCGCAACCACTGCACGCTGCGGCAAACGCCAAGTTACGCGTCCATCGTCCAATGCCATTGCAACCACGCCATCGCTGTAGCTTGCCGTATACACCCGATCGTCCGAACACACGGGGGTTGCATCCACATCACGAAATTCGCCTTCGCCTGAAATGCGCCGCGTCCACAAGGCGGTTCCGGTTTTTGCTTCATAGGCACTGACAGACCCATCCACATAGCCCGTCACCACACGATCGCCACAGACCGTGATCCCACTATGTCCATAAATCGTTAAACCACGAGGTTCTGGACCATTCAGGCTCCAGCGTGTTTCGCCTGTATCACCCGCGACAGCGACCACACGTCCCTGGGATGTTTGCAAAAAAATCATATCCTCCCAGGCGGTAGGAGGCGCCAACACCAATCCCTTAAGTGCTATTTCCCATGACGTTTCGCCGCTGGCAGGATCAAGGGCAGAAAAAGATCCTGAAAGTCCTCCCACCAACAGGCGTTCAATCCCACCGACCTTCACAAGTCCCAAGGCACTTGCAAAAGGTGTTTTAAGTAGACGACGCCATACGATTTCACCGGTCGTGATGGATCGCGCTTCGATATCACCATCGGCTGTTGCGATATACACATGCCCGCGCGCCACCGATACCGCCGGGTTCCCCATGGAAATATCCGATTGTCGATATTCGCCGGTGCGTATGACAGGTTTTTGCCAGCGCTTTGCGTATACCCACTGGGAACTGACATCAAGCCATTGCTGATTTTCGCGCCTGGGTCCGGGCATCGACATGGCGGCCACATCGAATCCACACAGACAAACCAAAACAGTCACAAATATTTTCACGGTTTATTCTCAGCAGGAACAGGGGCAGGTGCAACAGGTGCGGGTGCAGGCACAGCACTGCCAAGCTGTTGACGCAAGCCGGCAAGCAAGCCACCCACGGAAGATTCTGCACTTACATCACCCAGTGCGTTCAAGACCGTGCGAGCTTCATCGGCACGCCCTGCATCGGCAAGCAGCCGTGCGCGACGGTACCCTGCCATACGACGAAATTCGCTATCTTTCTCGCTGAGGCCACCCTCAAGTTCCCCATAGGCTGCGGTAGCACCCTCGACATCGCCTTTTTCAGCTTTGAGCTGGGCAAGACGCTCCACCGCAAAAAAGCGAAGACTGTCTTTGGGTTCCAATGCTTTGATCAGACCTTCGAGAGCGGCTACCGCACCCTCTTTGTTGTCCAGGTGAATGCGCACATCGGCCACATACAGCGTCGCGAGATGCCCCACATCTCCGCCTGCCGCCATGACGGCCTCAAATTTAGGAAGTGCAGCCTGCCATTTTTCTGCCTCTGTGGCATACAAGAGCGCCTCTTTGGCATCCCCTGTGGCAGCGCCAACACGAGCGTCATAATGTTCCATCGCAATACGAAACAGTTCGTTGGCCTCGGCCCGATCCTCATCTCGAACATGCGACCATAAAGCCGTTGTCAGAGAAATAACGGCAAGCACCCCGATTGTAAGGCCTGCAAGACGTCGATGGTCCCCAACCCAGCTTACCGACGCCACTGCGGAGCTTCCCAAGGTATCTTCTCCGCCCAAAAGCACTTTACGATTTTTTTTGTATGACATGAGGACCACCTCCAGCGCCTTCCTATAGCATGGTTTAGCGCCAGGTCACGGGCTTTCAAACAGGGGTATCATATCCGGGATGGTGACAGCGGGGTCAACCTGGGATAGTGGTAGGGGGAACAACGCAGGCGCGATGGATGAGACCTCGTGTCACTGCATTTTTTAAGGACAACAAAAACGGTCGACGCTCCGCCAGGCAAATGACATTGGCGTGAGATGCGTCGAACCAGCAGATAAGTAGAGATCCATGACACGCAAAATGATCGTTAACGCCGTCGACCAGGACGAAGTTCGTATCGCAGTAGTGAACGACGGTAAACTTGAAGAGTTTGATATTGAAGCCCGGGGAACAGAACGCAACAAAGGAAATATTTATCTTGCAACAGTCGTCGCGGTTGAACCCGCGCTCAACGCAGCTTTTGTAAGCTATGGTGCTGAAAAACAAGGATTTCTTACAGCCCATGACGTCGATCCGAAAATCAACGCCTTGGAAGAACAAAGTGATCGTCCCTATCGCATTGATGAACTGCTCAAGCCCAAGCAAAAAATTCTTGTGCAGATCACCAAAGATGAAGTCAGCACCAAGGGCGCTGTACTCACCACATTTTTATCGCTCGCAGGTCGCTATGTGGTGTTGATCCCTGAATCACGACGTCAGGCTGTTTCACGTCGTATCCAAGACGATGAGGCCCGCACCCAACTGCTCGAAGCGGCCTCGATGCTGGATGTGCCTGAAGGCATGGGTGTGATCATCCGCACCGCAGGCAAAGATCGCAGCAGGACTGAACTTAATCGCGATCTCAAAGTGCTATTGCAACTTTGGGAAAACATCCAAAAAGAATCAGAGCAAGCCAAGGCACCCGCGCTTATATTTAAAGAACAGGATGTGATCATCCGGTCGCTTCGGGATTATTTCACGGCCGACACCGACGAAATCATCCTTGATTCCGACGAAGCCTACGACAGAGCCGAAGAGTACATGCATATGGTGATGCCCAAACAGCGCAGCGTCCTTACACGCTACGTCGAACGGCGTCCTATTTTTCATCACTACAAAGTCGAAGATCAACTTGAGCTGCTCTACGTCCCCAAAGTAACACTGCCCAGCGGTGGATCGTTGGTGATCCAATCGACGGAAGCCTTGGTGGCAATCGACGTCAACTCCGGCAAGCAAAAATCCGGTGACCAAGAGGAAACCGCAACACAAACCAACATGGAAGCGGCGCGCGAAATAGCCCGCCAACTGCGATTGCGCGATTTGGGCGGCATCGTGGTCATCGATTTTATCGATATGAATTCGCGCAGCAATCAACAACGTGTTGAAAAAGTGATGCGCGATACACTCAGCACCGACAAAGCACGCATCAAAGTGGGCAGGATCTCGCCCAACGGAACGTTGGAAGTCACCAGACAGCGCATTCGCACGGCCTTACAAACCAGTGTCTCCGACACATGCTCGGCGTGCGAAGGAACAGGCCGCGTACAAAGTGCGACATCCCATGTGGTGAGCGTTTTGCGACGTCTGCGTGATCGCGCTGCACGCTGCGATCTTAAAGAAGCCAAAGTACGCATCGGCGCAGAAGCGGGTGAGCTCTTGCGCACCGAAAAATGGAATGCCATTCGTGAACTCGAAACCGCCTACAATCTTCACGTTGAAATTGTGATTGATCGTACCATGGTGCCCGGCGCCGACGATTTTACCTTTGAAACAGATCCCAATGCGGTCGTCATGCCGCTTGAAGAACCCAATTTTGGACCGGCTCCCCGCCCTGAGGGTGACGAAGTGTTCCCGGAAGATCACGTGGATGACGACGCGGACGAAGAAAAGGAAAGTGATATGGAAACAGAAACAAGTTCCACCAACAAAAACCCAAGACGCCGACGTCGCCGACGCAATGGTGAGCGCAGCACCGCATCATCCGCCACGCAATCAGCAGCCCTTGGCAACGATGGCATGGATTTGCCATCGTTTGAACTTATCGATGTGCCACGCAATTTAAACAAAAAAGACGCCTCACGCGACAAACCACGCACATCACGTCACGGTAGCGCAGAGCGCAATAGCGAGCGCGGTGCAGAGCGCGGAATGGACCGCAACGCACGTGGAGGGCAGCGTCCATCGCATCAAACCGCACGTTCACCAGAACGCAGTGGCGGTCGTGAGCGTGATCGTCGTCCGCGCCATCAATCCCAAGGTGCATCGGCGCAACGACGCGCCCCGACGTCTCTTGCGAAGAAATCTTCGTTTTTCCAGATGCTACGAAATTTCTTCGCAAAGTTGTTTGGGTAACCCTCGCAAAACAAAATGTATGTTTTGGTTGCTGAGTCATGCGAACCAATTCGTTCAAAACCTAGAGGCAGACCCCCGTGTCTGCCCTCGTTCTAACAAGGGAGGACACAGGGGTCCGCCCCTACCACAAAACGAATATTTTGTTTTGTGGGGGATGGAAGTTTTGGGTTGAGTTAGGCCGATGAAAGGGCCCCACTTCTTTTTCTTTTTCTTTTTCAACAAAGACCGATGTTAGAAGCGTTAGTATGACCACTGTATCTGCCCTGCTTCGCAGCGCTGCTTCGGCGTACAATATTCCACCCGACATCGCGCAGCTGCTGCCTACCAATGCCATTGTGGCCGATGCATTTGCCTATGCACAGAAAAATCCAGCTTCACCGATGGCAGCGTGGTGCATGGCAACACTCGTATCGAACACACCCATTTCGCTCTCTGCTGCTTCTTCGAGTGCTATGGTCCCACCCGTCCCTGCTGACTTG
>SYDY01000008.1 GCA_005801425.1 Bdellovibrionales bacterium
GGAGACACAACACCCCCGGGCGACACAACACCCGGAGACACAACACCCCCGGGCGACACAACACCCGGAGACACAACACCCCCGGGCGACACAACACCCGGGGGATCCGATACACATCCCGTGCTCACGCCACTTAGCGTCAGCACCAATCAGGATATGTATATTGCCCCTGGCGACGATATCGTTCTTACTGCCGTCGCTTCCGGTGGTACTGTGGTCAATTGGCAATGGGCTTCACAAGACCTCACAGCCAATACGCCCGAAGTCATCATCGCCTCTGATTTGCACACCGACACGATTTCAATTGCAGCGCCTCAAACCAATCGCGTGTTGGACCTGCGGTTCCGCATCACCGTGAAAGACGATGCAAACCGTGAAGCATACGACGACGTGCTTGTGACAGTGGTCCCCTTTCAGGGACTGTCCGAGCCCGTGCCCGGCAGCGGAAACATTGCACGCATCACATTACTTAAACAAGCCGAAGTATTGGCAAACATGACCTTTGAAAACGGAAGTTTGTTTGAGATCCCAGATCAAGCACCCGGCATATGCGGGCCTGATACATCTTTTGACTATCAAGCCCGGTGGGCAGGCCGAGGCTTTGGCCTCTCCGGCACCCAACGTGGCGCTCCCGAAGAAATGATGCGCACGTTGGATCAACCCGCTGCAGGCGATTATGCACTTGCATTTCGCCCCCAAGAGCGCACGCAGGCATGGAAAAACGAACATCTCATCGCGTCGAGCCCTGACAATACGATCTACAACACGGCCGACAAAGAAGTTCAAGATGACTTTTTTTGGTATCGCGCACCACGATTTCGCCGACAAGATGGCGGTTTCCAAATGGTCATGCATGCCTATATTTCACTTGATGAAACCGCAAATACGACGATTTCATTGCGAAGCACAACTTGGACAGATTGGCCATCGTCGATTGGCGATGTTGACGATCCTTCCCTTCCTGCCAGTTCCAATACAACACAAGTTCAAAAGCCCGGACCCAATTATGTACGTCACAAACTTTATCCTGGCGTTTGGCTCACTACCCATTTCGATAATGTCACAGGAAAATACAGCGATTTACGGGTTATCTTGCGCGGCCCACAAAAAAATGTGCCGGGACAAGATATTGATATAATCAAAGACCTTCCGGACGTAGAAGGCTGGTGGACATTGGGTTTAACGATCGGTGCCGATGGGCATTTTTTCTATTACGCGAAGCCGGGGGTTTATCCATTAACACACCACGATATCATCGGAAGTTCGCATGAGGATGGTTTTGAAGCCAATGCCGTGTTTGCCATCAACAATGATGCCACGATGATGATCTCAAGCGTCAATAATACAACAAACAGCTATCAAGTGATCGACAATCTTCAGATATTTACGCCGTAAAGAAGTGCTGCCAATGCATGTATAGGTTATAGCCAGTCTATGCACTTCTCCATCCCCCTCATCCCCGGAACGTTGATCAAACGCTACAAACGCTTCTTGGCGGATGTACAACTTGCCGATGGAAACATCGTTACGGCCCATTGCCCCAACAGCGGTTCCATGGCCACCTGCGCCGAACCTGGGTGTCCTGTGTTGATCAGCGAAGCCACAAATCCTGATCGCAAATTGAAATACACCTGGGAAATGATCTGCATGGACGGCACATGGGTGGGCGTCAACACGAGCAATCCCAACGCTGCCGTGGCCCAATGGATTGCTGAGCACAAAATCCCCGAACTCGATGGCTATGGGAGCATCAAACGCGAAGTAAAATATGGCATCGGCGGGCGGTCACGTATCGACATTTTTCTGCAAGATCCCAATCGCCCCGATTGTTATGTTGAAATCAAAAACGCCACCATGCGCGTAGACGATTACGCAGCCTTCCCCGATGCAGAAACCACCCGAGGACAAAAACATCTGATGGAGCTTCAACATGTGGTTGAGCAAGGCATGCGCGGCGTGATCTTCTTTTTTGTCGGACGATCCGATGTGCAGCATTTTCGCCCTGCCGATGAAATCGATCCGGTTTACGGAAAACTCTTGCGGTCGGCCATGCATGCAGGCGTTGAAGCACTGGCGTATCGTGTGCATTTTACGCCCACGGAAATGACGATCCAGCAACGGATTGACATCGCGCTTTAAGTTAGAAATACTTTCGCGGCCGCCCTTTTAAAAAAGGCGTGCCCATGTCCCCCAACGTCACGTATGCCCAAAAAAGCATCACGCAACTTTGCTTGGGCACCCAAACGCCCACGACTCTTCCATGTGTACAGGCCGCACCAAGTCCCGAAGGCCTCGCTCTGTATCAAACACCCACGGGGTCATTGCTGCTTGTACAAAAAAGTACGAGCAAAGACCCGCCGCATTACAAGATACAAGACCCAACCGGCGCGATACGCCCAATACCCGATGCGGTAAATACCAAGGCATGGCGAAAACAATATTTCTGCACGTCCATACCCATGTTTGGGATCACCGCCAACCGCCTCCTGGTTGCCCCCTTGGGCACAAAACAACCCAACGCCACATCCTACGGTATTTTTCAGACCCGTGGACCCAACGCCTGGTTACAAATCAACACCCTCGAAATACCAGAATCCACCCCACACGTGCTGCTCACCGATGGTCGTTTTATTGTTCGTGAACATATCGAAGATCCACACAACCCCAACAGCGGACCAGCATGCATAAAAACATTTAGCATTTCCTCACGAACGTGGATGCGAAGCGAGGACCTCAACAATTCATACAATACTGCAATCGGCTGCTATTATGCCCTGCCAGGCGGAAGTCTTCTGTATCTCAATATGGGAGGAACATTTGCGAAACCCAATATTACACTCTGGCAATATGATTTTGTGCATCGCGAATTAAACAGCACACGATTTCAATTCAAAGACGGCACTATTTGGGGTGACTACAGAAATCATACATGTATCGCCAGCGACGGAAGCTTTTCCCTGCTCGGCGCCCAAAACAAATCCCCTGCGATGTACTTTGGTGCGACACACGGCCCTCAGGGTGCCGTGAATGGATACACCCTCTCACCCATCAAAGATGTCAAAGGCAATGAGCATACGTTAACCATTGTCCCTCTTGATACCCATCATTTTGCGGTGCTTTATCCTGACGACAACACAACGCAACAAAAACCTGTCTCGTGGTTTTATGAAAAGAAAAACAACTTCCCATGGGGAAAACTTTCCGTTCCATTTGTATTGCCGAATTTTCATGGTCTTCGGTGGTATGCAGTCAATTCCAAAATATTGATTACCTCCTCGGCTCCACATCATTCGGCCATCAATCTCACGTTAAATTTTTCTGAACATTGCACTGAGAAGCTATGCGCTGAAGCAAGCATCCAACACCTCTTGTCACTCAACACAGCCGAACGTGGTAATTTTCTCAAAAAATATCGGAAACCTGAAAACCAACAAGCACTCGCCTTGCTCATGCACGGGTGTCTCCCCAATATCCCTCTTTCATCTGATCTTTCCCCTCTGCAACGCGATATATGCGTTACAGCGCTCGAGAAATTCGCAAATACTCCTCAGCATACTGTCTATGCACGCGATGCTCTATATTGGTCTTTGATACAAGAATCCGCCATGGGGTCTTCGTTCCACCATTACATCCTCACCGTACTTCCAGGACTTCTTGATATTAATGTTCCTAAACCACTGCACCTCGCCGTGAAACGCATATTTGCCATAGAAACCAACAGGACAGCTTATGGGAAAATAGCGTTAGAAGAAACCCGCCATGACGCATTTCACGCGCTCACGTTGGCGATTTACGAATATCTGCATCCTTCGGCAGAAGAACAACTTATTAATATCATGGCATCCATTGCACGCATATTTCCAACACCACTTTATGCAAGCACACGCGATGAATTGTGGCGTGTGATCCACGGCGTCATCGACCTTGCATATCATCTCCAACCCGAATCCACAGAGGTTGAGAATGCACTCGCAAAGATTAAAGCATGCGTGGCTCAAATTCGATTCATCAATGCCGTACGTCAGGCCGATGATGCGACGCTTCGCAATGAAATCCAACGCATTATTGATATTTTCATGACCAGCGATGCCTATGAGAAAGACGACACACACGAAAGCCGTATTCGGCACTTCGCACATCGTGCTCTTGAAAGTTCTTCATCCAATGCGGAACGATGCATCACCTCTTTGGAGATCGCAGAAGAATTAAGAAAGACAAACAATGACATGTGGTTTGATTATATTCACACTGTCATCCCAATTCTCAGAGAAAGCAATGCGGAGGTCTTAGCGCGATTCACCACGTTACTTCACAATGCACACAAAGCAGGTCCTACACGTCATGCTCTCTTTCATCCAGTCGATGCGGCATTGAACCAAGTTGCATCCCTATGGATCACACATCATCGACCCACCCATTTTTGGAATGCACTGCAACCTCACATACCTCTTGCGATGAAGGATGCGCCCCACAAGAAGTTAGCATTTATTATCCAACTTTTGCACCCATTCAGAAAACACTGGACCGGTGATACACTTTACGATTGGCGCAATAGTTTGCTTGGCAATATTCTATCGTCCATCCAACCTATTGCAGCACAACCACCAGAAGAAATGATCATCGATGCATGTTCTATTTGTAAAGATACCTTTGAAAAAAACGAATGCATCGTTCAGTACAAAGACACTGAAACAGAAACATCGCCTATATGCCATGCAACATGTTTGGTAAGATATATTGATTCTGGTAATTGCTCAGCCATCGATGTCATCGATGCACAGACAGGCCAAGCCATTTCGACCACACAATGGATGAGCCATGGCCTCAACATCGATTCACTCGAACGTTGGATTGCATTCACAGGCCGCCATCTCATGGCCCAATATCACCAAGATCTCCCCTATGAACCTTGCACGGACATCGCGTGCATTGGGGGTGCCATCGTCGAACACAAAGATGCAAAACAACTGAACGTAAGCGCCACACAGCGTGCGCTACTTTTGCAAGAAGCACGGGAAGAAACACGATGCTGCTTATGTGATAAAACCATGAATACGCTAGAAACAGGTGAAGCACGCAGGCAAGCCTTTGAGCGCCAAATCTACCGATTGGTCACAGGATTGATCGGCATCACATGCAATGGCGCAAACATTACCCGGGAATGTCCGCATTGTGCACATGCTGACGAAAAAGACACGATGTGCGCACAAATTATCGGAGGTTGTCCAAATTGCCACAAACCCTGGAACTGGCACACAGGAACATCCGATGGCCATGAATTTTTTATGGAAGGACAACCTATCCAGGCGTATACACTGAAGTCGAAATGCATTGAACGATCTCCCCTGTATATCATCGGCCTCATTACAAAACCCAATCTCCATGGTGCCGCTGCACAAAAGCACATCGCAGAACGTCTTGGATTAGAAAACGATGTGATCAACCATAATGGTTCGCTCTCTATTCCAGTCAATCAACTTGAACGCGTGATGGTCATTGTGGAAGCACGTGTCGCAGGGGCGCTTCAAGTGCATTGGTATGAGGAAGAAAAAATTGCGAAACAAAAAGCGCAGGCTACCGGCCCGTCGAGCCGAACCCGCCCTCACCACGCATGGTGACAGGCAATTCAGAAACCACTTGAATAGGTGCCAAACACACCGGCGCAACCACCAGTTGTGCAATACGCTGACCAGGTTCGATGCACACCGCTTGGGAACCCAAATTAACAAGCAGCACTTTCACTTCACCTCGATAGTCGGCATCGATGGTTCCGGGTGTGTTAAGCACCGTGATCCCATGTTTTAATGCTAAACCACTGCGAGGCCGCACCTGCACTTCATAACCTTCAGGCACTGCCATGGAAAAACCGCATGGAATAAGCGCGCGGCCCATAGGTGCAAGCAACACGGGCTCATCGAGCGCAGCGGCAACATCAATACCCGACGCATGAACACTCATACGCTCAGGCATCGGCAACGATTGTCCCAATTGAGGATGAAGACATTTAATAAGGATCACGGGTTCAGGCATGGCGGACACTCCCAAATATTTTAGGAGCCTCTATACCCGTTTTTTAATCAAGCGACCACCGCTACCGCACCTTGACCGCGACAAATACCCACACGATTGCGACCGCCATCTTTGGCTTGATACAGCGCCCGATCGGCGGCCAGCAGCAATTCAGTCCATACTTCGGCACTGGAATATTCAAGCGAAGCCACGCCTATAGAGGCGGTTATCGGACACGCGTCGTCAAGATCGCCCAAATCGGCCATTTCAACAGCAAGTCGCAAGCGCTCACAAAATTGTACCGATTCGCTCAAATCGCAGTGCGGCAAAATAATCACAAATTCATCGCCACCATACCGCACGACACTGTCGCTGCTGCGCACACTTTGCTCCAGCACCAATGCCAAACGCTGCAACACGCGATCGCCAAATTGATGATCTCGGGTATCATTCACCGATTTAAAATAATCCACATCGATAATAACCATGGACAAGGCATGCCCGTAGCGCCGTGCACGGGCAAATTCCTCAGGTAGACGCTGGCGCAAATAACGAACATTGTAGAGCCCCGTAAGCTCATCGGTGAGGGCAAGCTGCGCAAGAGAGGCATTTTCAGCCTCTAAGGAAACCACCCTATCCGTCACGAGCGACGCGACCCGTTCATGCAACGCCGCAAGCTCCCATCGGACACTCTCGAGCTGCTGGCGCAATGTGCTGTTTTCCAGCTCAAGCCGCTCAAGCACACCCTCGTCGTTCAATGTTGTGACATCATCCACCGACACAACCCCAGTGTAACTGGATCGATGCATTATGTCACGGTGCGTTATCATAATTCAGCCGTTGCGAGATCGCACACTTTTCTGCGATAAGGCTGCCAGAACCGCGAGGAGAGCGCCCATGAGTTATCAGAAACTCCACACCCCCACCGACGGCACGTCGATCACCATCAACGCCGACGGCACACTCCATGTCCCCAACAACCCCATCATCCCGTTTATACGCGGCGATGGCACCGGCCCCGATATATGGAACGCGTCTCAACCGGTTTTCGACGCCGCAGTGGCCAAAGCCTACGGCAACACGCGTAAAATCGTGTGGTTTGAAGTATTCGCCGGCGAGCTTGCGGTGAAAAACTATGGCGAGAACGTGTGGCTTCCCCAAGATACCCTTGATGCCATCCAAAACCATGTGGTCGCCATCAAAGGGCCCCTCACCACACCCATCGGTGGCGGCATTCGTTCACTCAATGTGGCCTTGCGCCATGAACTCGATCTTTACGCATGTGTGCGTCCTGTCAAATATTATCGCGGCGTGGCCTCGCCCGTAAAAGAACCCGAAAAACTGAATGTCGTCATTTACCGCGAAAATACCGAAGACGTATACTGTGGCATCGAATGGGCTGCCGGCAGCGATGAGGCCAAAGCAATCATCGACTATCTCAACAACGGCCCCGTAAAAGCACTCAAAAAACACATCCGCGAAGATTCCGGCATAGGTATCAAACCGGTCAGCAAAATGGGCAGCCAGCGTTTGGTACGCAGCGCCATCAAACATGCCATCGAGCAAGGTTTGCCTTCGGTCACCTTGGTGCACAAAGGCAACATTATGAAATTTACAGAAGGCGCTTTTGCCGAATGGGGTTACGAAGTGGCCCGCGATGAGTTTGCTGAACAAACCATCACCGAAGCAGACGTCTACGCCAAGCATGGCGGCAAAGTCCCTGCCGGAAAAATCCTCATCAACGACCGCATCGCGGATGCCATGTTCCAGCAGATCTTGTTGCGACCCAACGAATACAGCGTGCTCGCCACACTCAATTTAAACGGTGATTATCTGTCTGATGCTTGCGCCGCCCAAGTGGGTGGCCTTGGACTCGCACCAGGCGCGAATATCGGCGATACTTCGGCGGTGTTTGAAGCAACCCATGGTACCGCGCCCAAGTATGCGGGCCTCGATCAAGTCAATCCATCCAGCGTGATCTTATCTGGCGTGATGATGTTGCGTCACATGGGATGGCAAGAAGCGGCCGATCTTATCGAAAATGGTATCCAAGGTGCCATCCATGCAAAAACGGTGACCTATGATCTTGAACGACAAATGGCAGGTGCAACCAAAGTAAGCTGTAGCGGCTTCGGGCGTGCCATCATCCAACACATGATTTAAATTTTAGTAGGGGCGACCGGCGGTCGCCCTTACAGTTTTCTGGAGATCTTTCCCATGACACCTAAATTTCAGCGTCCTAAAATTGGACTCATTGGTTCAGGACAAATCGGCGGACAACTGGCACTGCTGGCCGTGCAAAAGCAACTGGGCGACATCGTATTGTTCGACATCGCCGCCGATATGCCCAAGGGCAAAGCACTCGACATTTCCCATGTATTGCCTGTGGAAGGTGTCGACGCACGCATCAGCGGTACATCGGATTACGCCGATCTTAAAGGATCCGATGTTTTGATCGTCACCGCAGGACTTCCGCGCAAACCAGGCATGAGCCGCGATGATCTCCTCGATACCAATGTTAAAATCATGAAGTCCGTGGCAGAAAACGTCAAAACGTACTGCCCCGATGCTTTCATCATTGTGATCTCCAATCCCCTCGACGCCATGGTGTACACCATGGCCAAAATAACAGGCCGCCCCAAAACCCCTGTGGTGGGTATGGCCGGTGTGCTCGATTCCAGCCGTTTTCGATTCTTTGTGGCTGAGCGTTTGGGTGTCTCTGTGGCAGATGTCACCGCTTTTGTGCTCGGCGGTCATGGTGACGACATGGTCCCCGTGGTTCCGTTCTGCTCCGTAGGCGGCATTCCACTTACGCAACTTTTGTCACAAAGCGAAATTGACGCCATTGCGAATCGTACACGTCAAGCTGGCGGCGAAGTGGTGGCGTTGCTTAAAACAGGCAGTGCATTTATGTCACCCGCATCAAGCGCCATCTGCATGGCCGAAAGTTACCTGCGCGACAAAAAACGTGTGCTGCCCGCAGCAGCACTGTGCGAAGGTGAATTTGGATTGCATGGTTTGCATGTTGGCGTCCCAACCGTCATCGGTGCGGGCGGTGTCGAACGCATTCTCGATGTCAAACTTTCAAGCAGCGATCAAGCCGCACTGGCAGCAAGTGCAGAACATGTGCGTGATCTTGTGCTCGAAGTAGACAAACGTCTGTAACTCAGGGCGCAGCAAGCTGCGCCCCTACGATTACGCGCACAAGCCATTTGTGGGGTTTCATTCATGCTCTTCTTTCGTAATTTCCATTTCTCATCCATCGGCACCAAAGTATGGATGGCCCTCACAGGGCTTATCATCTTTGGTTTTGTCATTGGGCACATGGCCGGCAATCTCCAGGTCTTCGCCGGACAAGAAACCTACAATGCCTATGCGCATTTTCTCAAACACACGCCCCTGCTCCTGTGGGGCACGCGTGTTGTGTTACTGGCCTCGGTGATTATTCACATCACCACTGCCATCACACTGACTTTGGCCAACCGTGCAGCGCGTCCCATCGCGTACACCAAAAAATCATGGCGTAAGGCATCGTTTGCATCACGAACCATGATGTATTCAGGCAGTGTGGTGCTTGCGTTTATCATTTATCACTTGGCGCACTTTACATTGGGCCTCACCAACCCCGAACATTTTCAATTGGTCGACGCTGCAGGACGGCAGGATGTATATTCCATGTTCGTACTCGGATTTCAAAAACCGGTCGTTGCGATGTTTTACGCCATCGCCAATATCCTTTTGGGATTGCATTTGAATCATGGCGCATCCAGCATGTTTCAAACTTTAGGATTCAATCATCCAAAATATCAGCCGTTCATCGACAAAATAGGGCCTGTTACATCAACGATGATCGTCTTGGGCAATCTATCCATGCCCCTTGCTGTACAACTTGGATTTATCACCTTGCCTTTGGGAGTGGCCTAACATGGAACTCAATTCCAAATGTCCGACCGGTCCTATCGAAGAGCGATGGAACAAACATCGCTTTGATTTAAAGCTCGTCAATCCTGCCAACAAACGTAAATTCACGGTTTTGGTGGTGGGTTCCGGACTTGCAGGCGCAAGCGCTGCCGCAACACTCGCGGGCCTTGGCTACAACGTGCATTGTTTTTGTTTTCAGGACAGTCCACGCCGCGCCCACAGCATCGCAGCCCAAGGCGGCATCAACGCCGCAAAAAACTACCAAGGCGATGGTGACAGCGTGCACCGACTCTTTTACGACACCGTCAAAGGTGGCGATTTTCGTGCACGCGAATCCAATGTCCACCGTTTGGCCGAAGTAAGTGCCAATATTATTGATCAGTGCGTCGCCCAAGGCGTCCCTTTTGCGCGTGATTACGGCGGATTGCTCGACAATCGTTCTTTTGGTGGTGCCCAAGTTTCGCGAACCTTTTATGCACGAGGCCAAACGGGACAACAATTGTTGCTCGGCGCATACTCGGCACTCAATCGCCAAATCGCCGACGGCAACGTCAAAATGCACACGCGTACTGAGATGCTCGATCTCGTGCTTGTGGGCGGACATGCGCGTGGCATCATCACCCGCAATCTATCCACAGGAAAAATAGAACGCTGGGCCGGTGATGCCGTTCTTTTGTGCACAGGCGGCTATGGCAACGTATTTTATCTTTCAACCAATGCCATGGGTTGCAACGTATCGGCCACCTATCGCGCTTACAAACGTGGCGCAGGTTTTGCCAATCCGTGCTTCACACAAATTCACCCCACATGCATTCCTGTAAGCGGCGATCACCAATCAAAACTTACCTTGATGAGCGAATCACTTCGCAACGATGGACGCGTATGGGTGCCTAAAAACGCCAATGAAACACGTGCGCCAGCCGATATTCCAGAAAGTGAGCGCGATTATTATCTAGAACGTCGGTACCCAAGTTTTGGTAACCTCGTGCCCCGTGACGTCGCATCGCGCAATGCCAAGAACGTTTGCGATGAGGGACATGGCGTAGGGACAAGCAAACTTGGTGTGTACTTGGACTTTGCCAATGCCATCAAACGCTTAGGCGAAGATGCGATCCGCGAACGCTACGGTAATTTGTTTCACATGTACGAAAAAATTACCGGTGAAAATCCGTATAAAATGCCCATGCGCATCTACCCCGCCGTGCATTATACC
>SYDY01000052.1 GCA_005801425.1 Bdellovibrionales bacterium
GACATTGCATGAGGGTGATTTTTTGGTGCACGACTTTGTTCGACGAGTCCTTCGATTCCTTGTACTTCGTAGCGTGCAAGGAGTTTGTAGCCAGTTTTTCGGCTAATTCCTGCCTCCCGACACGCTTCGGTGAAGGATAAACAATTTTTATCAAGCAAAGATATGAATTTTAATTTCGCGTCCATGACACTGGATTCTTCCCAAGGCATAAATTACATTATGCCAATCAGTGTCACCTATGTACCGGTACGATCTGTTACCTATGTCGCCGGTCCGTACACACGAACCGCCCCTACAATGAATAACGGGATGTTTTCTCAAGCATGTCCTGAAAGACATTATCATCGCGCCATAAATCGGCTGCCAAAATTGAAATAAGACCTTTCCTGAATTTTTCAGGAGGGTCTTTGGCAAACAAAAGATGATCCACAAGATTGGATTCGTAGAATCGACGAACCAAACCGCCCATGGCAGCATAACCACGATCCATATGCTTGCGCGTGGGGATCATGAGATCAGGATCTTTTTCTGTCCCATTCACAAGAGCCGGGTGCAATGTGTCAGCCATGTGCTCTGCACTGATCAGTGCCAAAGTGACGCCCGATGAAAAAACAGGATCCAAAAAACATGAAGCATCGCCGATACAGCAAAAACGAGCACCATGGCTTATAGTATTTTTAAAACTAAAATTTCGGATCACACGGGTATGGGTACGGGTTGCACCTTCGGTCAAGCGTGTGATCATCGGCGATGCAGCAAATGTTTCTTCGAGTACTTTCTCGTTCATGGCCACATCACGCCGCACCACACCCGCACTCAATCGACCATCGGCCAAAGGGATAAGCCACACCCAGCCGTCTTCTAAAATTAGCACGCGGATATTTCCGCTCTCATGCAATTCGGCAATGACTTCGGGTTTTAATCCTGAAAAATGACAAAAAACCGCGGCGCGACCAAGGCCCTTCAATGGATCCACCGTCCGTGCTTTGCGTGCTAAAAATGCATCCTGACCTGTGGCGTCGACAAAATAGCGGGCATGGTAGGTGCCTTTATCCGTTACCGCAACCACACCAGCTGCATCACAATCCACAGAAACAAGTTTTTCCTCTTCATGGATCGAAGCGCCCAATTGCTGTGAACGCTTCAATAGCAAATCATCAAAAATCGCACGTTCAGCCTGGTATGCATGAGGAATAGCCTCAGGCAACGCATCGGCAAATAAATAGGTGGCCTCTTCACCTGTGCGTTCGTTCACAAACATGGCACCATCTTTGCGCAAATATTGGCTGGCTGGGAGTTCAACGCCAAGGCGTTGAAAGACAGGCAGATCAGCGGGCAACAAGGATTCGCCAATATGAAAACGTGGGAATTTTTCTTTCTCAATCAAACGAACCGAATGTCCATATTGACGCAAGAGTGTCGCTGCTGTTGAACCCGCAGGACCACCACCGCAAATTAAAACATCATCCATCACACATCCAATCGTTGAAAAATCAGCGACGTATTGATGCCGCCAAACGCAAAATTATTGCACATCACCCGATCACTTTGAACTCGCAGAGATTCATTACGAATATAATTTAAAGGTGCACAACGCGGATCGACCTCATCCAAGTGGGTGTTCATAGGGAGTAGGTCACTGTCGAAGATCCCAAGACATATAGCCGATTCAATGGCGCCACATGCGCCCAGAGTGTGCCCCGTGAGGCCTTTGGTCGAGCTAAAAGGGATCTGATCACCCATCACTTCGAGCGTCGCTGTGGACTCACACACATCACCAATATCGGTCGCAGTACCATGTGCATTGATGTAGTTGATGTCCGAAGGTTGCAAACCCGCATCCGTAAGCGACAAACGCATGACATTCGCCATGCCCTCTACCGAGGGTGACGTAATATGTGTTCCATCGCAGCATGTGCCGTAGCCGACAATTTCTCCGTAAATTTTTGCACCACGGGCAACGGCATGATCAAGCGATTCCAAAACAAGCGTTCCAGCACCTTCACCCACCACCAATCCATCACGGTGTGCATCAAATGGCCTCGGCGTGGTGGCAGCATCGGCAGTGGATGTAGCAAACATGATATCAAACACAGCCGCATGCAGATAATGCAATTCTTCGGCACCACCGCATAACATGATCTCTTGTTGGCCATGCCTTACCACATCATAGCCCATACCAATCCCTTGGCTTGCACTCACGCAAGCTGCCACCGTTGGGATCACACGACCTCGGATCTGAAGCGCCTGTGCAATATTTCCAGCACAGGTATGACTCATAAATTTGAGGTAAGCGCTGCCTTCAAGGCCACGTAAACTTCCTGTATCCGCAAGCGTTTTCGTAAATTGTGCAAGGGCTGAGGATGAACCATGGGTGGATCCATATGCGAGACCAAGTCGTCCAGAAACAAGCATCTCCGTGCTTAAGCCTGCATCAGCAATGGCATCGTCGGTTGCAGCCAATGCCAACACACCTACGCGCCCCATACCTCGGATCCGTTTTCGCGGAAATGACGCGATATCAAAGTTGGCAACGGGTGCACCAAGCTTGGTTCGAAGATCATGGACATCATTCCAATCTTCCATACGACGTATGCCCGATTGCTGATGAACAATCGATGCTTGCATTTCTGCAATGCTGTTGCCGATGGGCGATCGAATGCCCACGCCTGTGACAACCACACGCTTCATGCGAGACCTCCGTTGATACCAATCACTTGCCCTGTAATATATGCCGCTGAGTCACTGACCAAAAAGCCTACAAGACTTGCGACTTCTTGTGCGGTTCCCAAACGATGCATCGGCACATATTTCAATAATTCATCAACAGGCGCGCTTTGCAGCATGTCCGTATCGATAAGGCCTGGTGCAACTGCATTGACTGTAATGCGTCGTTTAGCCAATTCTTGCGCAAGCGCCTTGGTTGCACCAATAAGGCCCGCTTTGGCTGCCGAATAATTGGTTTGTCCACGATTTCCGGTCACCCCAGAAACCGAGGCCATATTAACAATCCGTCCCCAACGCTGACGAACCAAATGCATCACCAAGGGGTGCGTCACATTGTAGAACCCCATGAGTGTCGTTTGGATCACAGCATCCCAATCTTCAGAAGAAATTGAAGGGAAAGCATTATCACGGGCAATACCGGCATTATTGACGATCACGCCGATGGGCATTGGATCTTCCAACAAACGAGCAATCGCTTCATGGGACATTTCGCGATCTGCCACATCGAAGCATGATAAAACTGCCGAGCCACCACTTTGAATAATTTCTTCCTGTGTCGCATGTGCAGCATCGTCATCACGTCGGTAATTGATGATCACAGGATGGCCTGCACGTGCCAATTCTAACGCAATCGCACGTCCAATGCCTCTGCTGGCTCCTGTAATCAATGCACGTGGTTTCACGATAATTCCTCCGAGGGTACGTACACACTTAGAATCGCCTGGGCCGCGATGGATTTGTTTTCATGCAATACGGAACATTCAAACTGTCCAAGATGGACATCGCCAAAGACATGGCGTGACGACACAAACAAGGTATGGCCATGATGCCAATGATCTACAAAAAGCTTAAAATCACGCACGCCAATCAAGTAACCTTGTTTCGGCGCACAGTGTTCCTCTTTGTTGAGTGTTGCGTAGGCTGCCGATGCCTGGGCCATCCATTCAAGGGCGATCATCAATCCAAACGAATTTCCCGATCGCACCTGTGTTGCACATAAAATATCAGGAGCATCAAAAGCAACAACACGATCAAGCAAAATCATGGGATTTGCATGGGGTAGCAAAACATCAAGACTTGGCCACGCATCAGCCATCACAAAACTCCACACGCATACGCCATCTCCCTATATGGATATCGCCCGAACGATGTTCACGGATCCTCAAAGCAAGATCGACCGCAGCGGCACATGGATTTTCGTTGGGTGCATGGTCTTCATCGCGCACTCTTTGAGGCATATGGATCGTCGCCATGCATTTATCTGTTTTTTCCAATGTCACAAGAAATCCTGCTGCCATGGCATCCCATGTATTGGCGCCATAAAGAACGCCAGATGCGGCTTCATCCCCAACCGCCACAAGAATTTTTCCACCGTATTCATACAAATAGCCATAAGCCTCCAAGAGCGCCATCGCCAATGTATCGTGACCCGCTGCAATCGCCATAGATGGTGCTGTTTGTCCACAGGCCATGGACCAAAGGCCGCAGGCCGTGTTGTGCACACTGTTCTGAAATCGCAAGGGCGAGGCTGAATCTTCCGAAAATATTTGTTCAAGAAGCGCATGGGTGGTTTCCATTTCCCCCAGCGCCGATCCAATCACCAAAGGTGTATGCACACGATCAACGTGGGCGACCTCATGAACTACATCAAGAATCATTTTACACAACACACTTGCGCGTCCCCGTGCACGCAATGCCAAAGGGATCCCAATCAAAGCATCACCCGATTGACGCAGGGCCACGCTATCCACAAACATTGTATTCATAGGGTCAACACGATCACGGCATTGCTGCCGCCAAATGCGAATGAATTACTTACAACATTGCAATGATTTTTTGATATCGTATGCCTGACAACATCAAGTCCTAATGCAGGATCCAGCACAACATCCGCACATGCCATCCCAGGAAACACCGATTGTTCCATGCCCAAAATGGCAAGAACCGCTTCATTGGCCGCAGCAGCACCGAGCAAGTGTCCCGTCAGTGCTTTGGTGGCAACCACCGGAATGTTCTTAGGCCATATATTACGAATGGCAATGGCTTCCGATTGATCGTTCAGCGGTGTTCCTGTCCCATGGGCGCTGATGCAATCCACATCTTCTGCTGCAATACCGGCTCGATCTAAGGCCATATGAAGAGCGGCAATCGCACCACGACCTTCCGGATGCGGTGACGACATATGATAGGCATCGGATGTTTCTCCAATCGATGCATAATACGCACGCCCTTCCCCTTCGCATTCCAACAAAAGAAATGCCGCACCTTCTCCGATGTTGATCCCATCACGTTCTGCACAAAAAGGTCGACATCGTGTTTCTGATAAAATACCAAGAGAATGAAACCCAAGCATGGTCATGCGACACAGGACATCAGCACCACCCACCAATACCGCATCGACACTGCCTGACTTCATCATGCGCTCCGCAGATCCAAAAACTTTTGCACTTGATGTGCATGCAGTTGAAACCACGTAGGCAGGGCCACGCGCACCCGATATCGCCGCAATTACATCAATCAGGCCATGGTATGCATGATGGGTCCACACTGAGAAATCCTGTAGAAGATCTCCATACTTACATACATGCGCATAGGCTTCTTCTGACTGTGGCATGCCGGCGGTACTCGTCCCCAAAACAATGCCCACGCGATCTGCACCATATTTTTTTATCGCACCATGCACCGAGGCTGCGATGTCATCAAATACCGAGGCCGCCAAACGGGTCAATTGTGAATCATAGGCACGAAGACAGGGTGGCAAAAGATCACAGGGATCAAGTTCACCCACCCATGTATCAAAAGGTAAGTTCACAGAGGGACGCTTGAGCCCATGGACATTTTGATGCAATGCCAACCCAACAGCACGCACATCAACACCCAGGCCATTACGAACAGCAATTCCTGTAATTGGGTATTTGTGCATAGAAACCTCAAGGGCGGTTCGCGAACCGCCCCTACAAGATAGATCTTCGCAAAGTTAGGGACTTGGAAGTAATATCCGTACTATTTTCTCATGGTGCAATCGATCCAACACAACATTCGGCGTATTTTTCGCATCACAGCGGTTGGATCATCGTTTTTCTTTTTTTTCATCGGAGGGCTGCTACTTTCGTGGGTTGTTCTTCCATTGCTTTTCGTTTTTTCAAAACGTGATCACCGATTGTGCCAAAAAGTCGTCCAGTATGCTTTTAGGCTATTTCATGCCTATATGCGTTGGTTTGGACTGATAAACTATCGGCCCCAAACATCCCCCGATTTACCTATCGACGGCCCCTGTGTCATCATCGCCAATCATCCAACCCTGGTCGATGTGACCGCCATCATGGCCCGCTACAACGATATTCACTGTTTCGTGAAAGCGAGCCTTTTTAAAAATCCCGTCACAGGACCTCTTTTGCGTTGCTGTGGGCATATTTCTGCAGCAGATGGGACACAAGCGATAGCCAAAGCACTGCGTTTTTTGGACAATGGAGCACGTATCCTGATTTTCCCCGAAGGCACACGATCGCCTCAAGGCGCTATCGGCCATTTTGATCCCATGGCCTTTCGCCTCGCGGCACGGGCCGGTGTACCCCTCTGCACCTTGCACGTTACCGTAACGACACCGGCACTCAGTAAAAACGTTCCATGGTTCAAATTTCCAGACAAACCTGTATTTATGCGCATACATCCCATGCTCTGTTTTAGCGTCTGCAAACAAACATCTTCACGTATTCCTGCATCACAACTTGCTCAGAATATTCAGGATTGTTATGATCGATGGAACGTGTCTTCGAGGAACCTTTAACCGAGCAGTTGCAAGAAAATAGACCATGCCAAACAATGATCCGTTGCTCCTCCTTGAACAGGAAATTAAAGATCTCATCGTATCCGCGCTTCGTCTGGAAGATGTTGATCCCACAAATATCGATTCGAAAGCACCGCTATTTAACGATGGCTTAGGTCTGGATTCCATTGATGCTTTAGAATTGGCTGTCGCGCTTGAGCGTCATTTCGGTATCAAAATGAAATCCGATGACGACACCAACCGGCGTATTTTCGCATCCGTTCAAACACTTGCACAATACATCGTAGAAACGCGAGGCAAGCAATCATGAACAGAGAACAAATTCTTGCGAAAATTACCGAGATTTTGGTCGGCGAATTTGAGATCAATGAAGCCAGCATCAAGCCTGAAGCCACGCTGAATCATGATCTGGGCTTGGATAGCATCGATGCCATCGACGTGGCCGTTCGCTTGCAAGCGATCATCGGGAAACGTATCGAAGAAGAAGCTTTGCGTGAACTTCGCACAGTAAACGACGTTATCAATTTGGTCGATCGTCACCTTAATGCGTAAATTTCTTCCCATACTCGGTTTTCTTTATCCCCTTGGGATCTATCTGTTGGAACGAAATATAAAGATCCAAACCCATACCCATTACATCGTTGCCAAGATCGCACTTCTTGTCCCTGTGTTGTACAGCATCGGTGGATTGGCTCTCTTTGCTCGATCTTTGCAGCATGAACCCACATTCGTTGCGCGCATCGCACGCCGATTTCATCCCGATTTATCGGAACAAGAAATCATCCATTGCCGACAAGCCACAGAAGCATGGTGCATTTTTTTCATCGTAAATATTCTAATAACTATCGTGCTCGCATTGGGCGCACCCCTTCTTTGGTGGGCGATTTATGCCAACGTGATCTCCTATGTCTTGATTGGGCTCATGATTGGATTTGAACATCTCATTCGTTGGCAAAAATTTCCTGAACGAAAGCCCACATGGTTGCCTCAATGCTATCGTCGTTGAATGAAAACCACATCATTGCACGTGGCCAAGCCGGGATCCGAACCGTGGCAGATCTTCATGCTGATGTGCACGCTATCGCACAGCAATTACCTATGGGTACATGGAACACAGGATGTGTGCTCATTGGATCTGATCGATATTGCATCTTGGTCGGTCTTCTTGCCGCTTGGAATAAACAACAGGTGGTGCACTTTCCGCCCACAGGCAACACGACCGTCGTTGACGCCATCGCATCACAACCCAATATCATTGCACTTTTGCATGATCTCGATATGCCGCACGGGATCAATTTGCGCACCCGCTTGGAGAGCACGGGCGTTCCACCCGCATTGATTGAGCCCAAGGCACACACGGTTGTTCTTCACATCCATACGTCAGGCACCACAGGAAAAAGTAACGAGATCACCAAAACCGCCGAGCAATTGTTTTCAGAAGTAGACATGCACGCCACACATTTTTCCATCGGCCCCAGAGATACCATTCTAGCCACTGTGCCGGCATATCATCTCTATGGATTGCTTTTTAGTATCCTTCTGCCTGCACGATCGGGTGCAGGTATCATTCGTGAATCACCACTCCACGCAGAAGCCACGGCACAGCTTGCCCATGATCATGGGGCCACCATTTTTGTGAGTACACCGGCCCATCTCGACGGCCTTCGGGTGCTCGTACCAAACCGTCTTCATTTCAAGAAAACTTTTTCATCGGGTGCTGCATTGTCAGCGGAGGTTGCAGAGCGCTATCGAACCATTGCAGGCCACACACCTCATGAGATCTTCGGATCTACAGAAACAGGGGGCATCGCAACACGCATCGCACCTGAAACGTCGTGGAAGCCCTTGCCTGGCGTGGCGGTACACGCCAATCCGAAAGGCCTCCTCTGTGTCCAATCGTTCTATGCAGGCACATTGTTTCAAACCAATGATGCTATCACCATGCAAAGTGATGGTACGTTTGTTCATCACGGCCGGATCGATGATGTTGTAAAAATTGCGGGAAAGAGAGTCCAGCTTAAAGAGATCATCGAGACTGTACGACGCATACCCAACGTGACAGATGCCGCCGCTTGTGCACGAGCCGTAAGCACATCGCACAACAACGAAATATTGCTTGTTGTTGCAAGCAGAGGCTGTACACCAGAGACTATCAGACATCATATCAAAAAAATTTTTGAACCAGCCGTTATACCTAGAAAAATTTGCATGGTTGATTCCATGCCACGTTCAAGTACGGGGAAAATTTCACACAAAGTCATCGCAGCACTTTGCGATGCACGCGACCGTTCTCATGCACCCTTGGTCTTCACCCATGAAGATCTAAACAACCGTCTATTTGTGGGATCTGCTATAGTGCCCCATCCTGCATGGTGTTTTGAAGGGCATTTTCCATCACGACCTATTTTACCGGGCGCCGCACTGCTACACTATGCTGTAGCCGAAAAATCCATTGCACTGTGGCCCGAATTACAACACACCACTGGGGCCGCTCGAATCAAATTTACGAAAATTATCCAACCAGGCAATGCGTTTGAAGTACGACTGCAGTGCAATGCGAATCGTGTTGTTTTTTCCATCACAGGGCAAGAAGGCCCATGCGCCTCAGGCACCATGACTTTCGCGGGAGAGATCCCATGATCAGCATTCGAATTTGCGCCATCATTCCAACGTACAACAATCCAGAAACGCTCCGCGATGTTGTACTTCGAGTGAAAACCCATATTCCCGAGATCATCATTATCAACGATGCAAGCAGTGCTGTAACCCATGATCTATGCAATGCACTTGCACACGAAGGCATTGCGCGTGTGCATCATCGGGTGATCAATGGCGGTAAAGGTGCTGCTGTAAAAGATGGACTCACCATCGCTGCCTATGAAGGATTTACCCATGCACTTCAAATCGACGCCGATGGACAACATGAGACCCATGATATCCCCCACTTTCTCCATGCCGCCCAAACCGGTCCCTATGCCATGATCTTAGGTGCTCCCCACTTTGATAGCACCGCCCCAAAATCCCGACTTTGGGGACGACAAATTTCTATCTTTTGGACTCACCTCGAAACCGGAAGTACTGCTATTACCGATCCCATGTGCGGATTTCGTATTTATCCCATTCACGCCGCACTTCGTGTTGCTTCTAACTGCGGTAATCGTATGGATTTCGACAATGCAATTCTCGTTCGCATGCTCTGGAACAGAACGCCCGTCATCAATATTCCAACACGGGTACGCTACCTCACAGCTTCTGAAGGAGGTGTGTCACATTTTCGTGCTGTACGCGACAATATCCACATCTCATGGATGCACACACGCTTGGTGATCACGCGCATCGTCCACCTTGTGCTTGGGGTATTTCATCGTGGCACGTAACAATGGATGGCTCGAAGCCAAAGAAACAGGAACCCTCATAGGCATGCGCATTGTCGTGTGGATATGCCTAACCATAGGTAGAGCTACCGCACGTTTCATCACTTCCGTCGTCGCATTTTACTATGTTCTCGCATCATCGCAGGCACGAAATGCATCAAAAAAATATCTACATCGTATAGGGTTATCTTCTGGATTTTGGAATACATTCATTCATATACGCACGTTTGCCTATTGCGTTGTTGATCGGATTTTTTTTCTTGCAGGGCAAACCGAACGATTCAAAATAACACGCACCGGAAGCCACCATCTGGATGCATTACAAGCCAAAGGCCAAGGTGCAATCCTTCTTGGTACACACCTAGGAAGCTTTGAAGCACTTCGCACAACAAAGCGTATCATTCACATCGTGGGTTACTTTCATAACGCAAAAAAAATAAACAAAATTTTACAATCGGTTAACAAGAGCAATACCGTGCGACTGATCGATATCAATCCAGGAAGTGTCGATTTCATACTGAAAATCCGTGAGATTATTGAAAAAGGCGAATTGGTAGGCATTCTAGGGGATCGTATATTTCCATCATCCCGCACAACCGAAGTAGAATTTCTTGGCGACCATGCGACATTTCCAACGGGTCCATTTATTCTTGCTTCTTTGGTAGATTGCCCAATTTTCCTGGCCTTTGGATTGTATCTTGGCGACAATAGATACGATCTCCATTGCGAAATGTTTGAAGAACGCATCCATTTGCCACGAGGCAATAGAGATCTGGCATGCAAAGCGTACGTCCAGCGTTTTGCGCAACGTATTGAATATCACTGCAAACAAGCCCCTTACAACTGGTTCAACTTCTATGATTTTTGGAGTGCCTAAACCACATGAACAATAAAATTGTATTTGGCGAAAAATCACTCACGATTGAAGATATCGTCCACATTGCAACACATGCATTTGCAGTGGAGTTAACCGGCTCGAAACAACATCGTGAAAAACTTGATGCCGGTGTGGCATTGCTTAATCATTTTGCCAAGAATTCACGCGTTTATGGCGTAAATACAGGCGTTGGCGATTCGTGTGAAACATCACTCAACGATGATGAACTTTACGCATTTCCAGAAAATCTTTTTAGATTTCATGGATGCGGCACCGGAACGTTATTCTCAGAAACGGAATCTTCTGCCATTCTCGCTGTTCGCATCGCGTCATTATGCCGTGGCTATTCGGCAGTACGCACCATCGTCATCGAACGTTTGATCGATCTTATCAACCATCGCATTTTGCCTTGTATACCCTGTGAAGGTTCAGTGGGCGCAAGCGGTGATCTCACACCCTTATCGTATATTGCGGCGGTGATCTCCGGTGAACGTGAAGCTTTTTATGAAGGTAACATTCTCCCAAGCATCCAAGCACTTGCCCACGCAGGATTGACACCTCTCCGTCTTGAGCCCAAAGAGAGCTTGGCCATCATGAATGGCACCAGCGTCATGACGGGTCTCGCATGTTTGGCCTCAAACCGCGCAAGGCATATCGCACGACTTGCCTCTACGATCACCGCAATGGCCTCTGATGTTCTTCTTGGGCGTGCAGAGCACTTTCATCCACGCATTTTTGAACTTAAACCCCATGCCGGAACCATCCAAGCCGCAGCATTGATCCGTGAAGTACTTGGTGCAGAAAAAGATCTTCGACATGCAGATGACCGACGTCTACAAGATCGTTATTCCTTACGCTGCGCGCCCCATGTGATCGGTGTACTTCTCGATACATTAACGGCCATGGAACCTTTAATTAATATCGAAATAAATAGTATCAATGACAATCCCATTATCGATCCTGACACCAACCAAGCATTTCATAGCGGAAATTTTTATGGTGGGCATATTTGTCTTGCGATGGACACCATGAAAAATGCCATTGCCAATATTGCAGATCTTGCAGATCGCCAAATGGCCATGGTGTGCAATCCCATGATGAACAACGGACTTCCCGCCAATTTGGTGCGGCCTGAAGCAGGAGGCCATCACCATGGATTTAAAGCCGCAAGCATTGCAACATCGGCCCTCGCGGCAGAGGCCCTAAAGCTCACCATGCCTGCAAGTGTTTTCTCACGCAGCACAGAAAATCATAATCAAGACAAAGTAAGCATGGGTACCATTGCCGCACGTGACTGCTTGCGCGTTTTAGAACTTACGGAGCGCACGTGCGTCATCACACTTTTGGCCATGTGCCAAGCTGCAGAATTGCGTGGTCTTGATGAATGCACCCATGGAACACAGTGCATGCTCAAAGCCATACGTGAACATGTCCCCACAATCACCGAAGACCGACGCATGGATCTGGAGATCCACATGATCCATGACATGCTTCAAGAACTTCCATTTCAGGGAACCTGATCCGATGAGCAACTTAGCACGCGCTTCGATTGAATTTCATGTACCGTTCCATGACATCGACATGACCCATGCGGTATGGCATGGATTTTATTTGAAATATCTTGAACTTGCCCGTACAGCGCTTATGCGCAAGTGCGATCTTGATGTCATGGAAATTGTTCGACTTGGCTATCGTATGGTGGTGATAGAAAGTAAATGTCGACACTCATTTCCGCTTCATTATGGAGATCATGTTCGTGTCGATGCCTTTGTTCTGGATGCCGATATCCGCTTGCATATTGGCTACGAAATCCACAACCTCACCCATGGGAAGCGCGCAGCACGGGCTTCAACAACCCTTGCAACGCTGGACTCAAGCGGCAAGCTTCTTTATGCAACACCCACTGAAATAAGAGAAAAACTCACATGCACTATATAATCTTTGCATGGTTCTTGGCCTCATTGCCCCCTGAAGGCGACGCGGCACTTCAGCGCTTGCTCATGCGTTTTTCAGAACAAACCCATTTCCAAGCACAATTTACCGAGACGAAAAAGATATCATTTTTAAGCACGCCACTGATTTCCCATGGCACCATGGAATTTCAAGCCCCTGATCGCTTGGTCAAAACAATAGAAACACCTGATCCATCAACCATGCGTGTGCAAGGTAGCCAAATAACCATCATCAACAATCAAGAGACACAACACGTCGACTTAAAACAATATCCACATATGCTGCAGTTTGTAAGCGGTATGCTTGCGTTATTGCGAGGCGATGCAAGTCTTCTTCTTGCAGACTATGATGCAAAATCAACGTTTAAAAAATCACAATGGCATATTATTCTAACGCCAAAACCCTCTTCATCCAGCACTGTGGTAAAAAAACTTGCGTTTGAAGGGATAGAGACAAAGCCAAAACGTATGACGCTGACGGAGAAAAATGGGGATGTCACTGTGACGCAGTTTATATATCCCAAAAAATTGGAACAAATTAAAAAGTGACATTCTGGATCCCCGC
>SYDY01000053.1 GCA_005801425.1 Bdellovibrionales bacterium
CGTGAGTTTCATGGCGACAGCCTGTGGAGATGGGGGCTCTGGCCGAAGCCGCAAGGTTTCGGTGAAACCACCATCGAAGAAGCAGGAAGTTAACACCGGATCTGCCCCCGGGTAGATTTGGATAGGTTTAACGGAACGGTGAGGCTGCTGGATGTTGTTTTGCGCAATGTACCGCGAAAAATTTTCATGGATTGGATAATTTTCGAGATATTTTTGAAACTCCGGCGTGCACATTGAATGGCTTATTTCGCTTAAGACAGGGAGCGTACTGCCATCGAACAATGTGTGATATTGGGGGCTTATAATATGTTGCAGATATCTCTGCTGATCGGCAGGCGTCGTAGGGAATGCCAATTTTGGACGGTTTCCCCTGGGGGTATCGCGGTGATAGCTTTCTATCAGATAGGTCGCTTTTTTAATCTCGGCAGCAAGTGATGTTGCCATCATGCCAGAGCCATCGGTGCACAGAAGAAACAATGTGCTTTTCTTTTCTTCCCCCGGATTTTCTTGTGCGCTCATAAATTCCTCGGCGAGCATGGGTACGAGGGGATAGTCGCGCCGCGAGGGAAGAACCTGGCTGTAAGTGTTCTTGACCGGGGCATTCCGGATGTCGTTTCGGTGTCAGATGCAAGCGTCCGTGGCCTTTGCGCCTCTGCTTGGCTGAGGAGGGAAGCTCATTGCGTCTCAAAGGACGTCATGATGAAATTTTAGCCCCCATTCACTGCTTCTTTTGTGTTAATTTAGGGTTTCGTGTTCATTCATGACGAAAAACGTTCTCGACACTCTGTTTTTTCTTTTGTTACACATCCTATTGTCGCATTTTTCAGGAGATCCTCGTGAGCACCGGTATCCAAACATTTCGTAGAACCCACATGTGTGGAAACCTAAGACGCGAGCATTGCGGTAACGCAGTGGTTCTCATGGGTTGGGTGGACAATCGACGCGATCACGGTGGCTGCGTTTTTATCGATTTGCGTGCTCGTGAAGGCATCGTTCAGGTGGTTTTTGATCCCAGCGACGATGCAGCAGCCCATGCATTGGCGGGTGATTTGCGTTCTGAGTGGGTGGTGGGCATTCGCGGTGTGGTGCGCAGTCGCGGAGGCAATATCAATCCACGTCTTGCCACGGGCGACATTGAAATTGCTGCCACAGGCATTGAAATTTACGCCAAATCTGAAACGCCTCCGTTTCAGATCAGCGATGGCATTGAGACCTCCGAAGAAGTGCGCTTGAAATATCGATTTCTCGATTTGCGCCGTGGCACATTGCAACGCAACTTAATTTTGCGCCATCGCTTCAATCAGCTTGCGCGAAAGACCTTAAGCGATCGTGGCTTTCTCGAACTTGAAACGCCGTTTTTGATCAAGAGTACCCCTGAGGGTGCACGCGATTACGTGGTGCCTTCCCGTGTGCATCAGGGACAATTTTTTGCATTGCCCCAATCGCCGCAATTGTTCAAACAACTGTTTATGATGGCGGGCTACGACCGATATTTTCAGCTTGCCCGGTGCTTTCGTGATGAAGATCTGCGTGCAGAGCGTCAGCCTGAATTTACACAGGTCGATCTTGAAATGTCTTTTTGCAATGAGCAGGATGTGCAGGACGTCACCGAAGAAATTCTGGCCCGTGCTTGGAAAGAATTGCTCAATATTACGGTGCCTACGCCTTTTGAACGCATCACCTACGATGAATCCATGCGGCGCTTCGGCGTGGATGCGCCGGATCTGCGCTATGGCCTCGAATTGATCGATGTGAGCGATTTGGTGAAAACCAGTGGTTTTAAAGTATTTGCCGATGCCGCCAACAAGCCGGGTTTTGCGGTGAAGGCGATCAATATCACGGGTGTGGGAGAATTATCGCGCAAGGACCTTGACGATTACACCGATTTTGTCAAAATTTACGGCGCCAAAGGCATGGCCTGGGTGCGAATTAAAGAGGATGGCGAATGGCAAAGCCCCATTGCCAAATTTTTGACCGATGCCGAGCGTATCGCGATGACAGAGCGTTTGGCGTTGGCACCGGGTGATGTGGCTGTTTTTATCGCGGACACCCAATCGGTGTGCCATGCATCGCTTGGTAATTTGCGTAAGCATGTGGCCAAAACCCGCGGACTTGTGGATGATAATGTTTATCGTTTTTGTTGGGTGACCGATTTTCCTTTGCTTGAATGGAATGGGGAACAGCAGCGGTTTTTTGCGGCGCACCATCCGTTTACGTCACCGGCTGCGAGCGATTTGCATAAGCTTGAAAGTGATCCTGGGGCAGTTAAAGCCCGTGCCTACGATGTTGCGCTTAATGGTATTGAGATCGGGGGTGGCTCCATCCGAATCCACGACCTTGATGTACAGCGCAGAGTCTTTGGGGCCATTGGGATTGGCGACGTGGAAGCCCAGGCCAAATTTGGCTTTTTGCTGGATGCACTTCGTTACGGCGCTCCGCCGCACGGGGGTCTTGCGCTTGGCATTGATCGTATTTTGATGTTGATTTGCAAAACGCCATCGATCCGTGATGTGATCGCATTCCCCAAAACGCAAAAGCAAACCGATCTCATGCTTGATGCCCCAAGCCCCATCGACATTGCTCAAATGCTCGAACTGGGCTTGCGCATAAAGTAAAATACTTCCATGCAGATCGATCCCGTGAGAACCGACGACGCCCAACGGAAAGTTCGCGAAGAAATTCAACGCTTGGGGTCCGATCAGGGCAACGCGCAGGATATCGAGACATCGCTTAAGGCGCTGCTTGCTGTGCTTGTCGATGAACAACGCTTATCAGCCGATCATGCGCGCGCCGTGAGCGATGCATTTCAAGCCACCTTGAATGATCCCGAGGTCTCAACCGATGAGCTGATGCATGCTTTGGATACGCTGCTTCGTGGAGTTCCAGGTTCCTCTGAGGCGGTGCATGCAGGCACCAGCCAAGGCGAACGTGGCCAAGCTTTTTTAGGCCGCGCACCGCCTTTGGTGGTCCCTAAACATCTGGGTGAAGAAGAGGCATCCGGTGGCATAAAGCTGGAAGACCTCGCACGCGAGGCCGACCAGCAGCGCGGTACCGGTTTGAAAGGATAAAGTAGGAGAAAGTACGGACCCCCACCGCACGCTTTGCGTGCGACTCCCCCTTGCAAGCAAAGGGGGGTTTTTTAACCACCAATTTTGCGGATAATCGCCATCGCTGTTTCGTGAAACAGTTTGTAAAGGTTACTCATGAGTTGCAACACCTGTTGTTGCTTTTGCACAAACTGTTGCAGTTCAAGATTGGCCACCTGGGCATCGTCACCGATGGTGCCTTTCTTTTCTTCCAAACGTGCAAGATACGCTTCAACATCTTTTTTGACGTTGGTGTTGGCTGCATTCTGTTTGAATGAGGACTTCAGGTTTCCACTCTTGTCATTTGGATCGATGTCTGTCCCAAAAGTCCCGTAGGCTGCGCTGGCCATATTCGTCGTTTGAAAGGGCGCCCTAAGATTGTCTGGGGTTTTGCCGTTGGAGTCCGTGGTTGTATCTGTGTGTTTGCTCAGATGTGCGCGGACACGGGTGATCTCGTCGTTTAACGCCTTCTTGACTTTGTTAAAGTGCTCAACCTTTTTGGCGAAAACATACATATCTTGTGTCGATGCATTGTACGCTTGCATCAAAACATATTCGACCAAAGCAGCCACGTCGACGTTACCGCCGGTGACGTTGGCTTTGGCAACCACGCTCGCAAATTTGGCCTCAAGATCCGATGACAGGGCTTGTACTGCTTTCGGATCGTTAAGATTGGTGTTTTGGACACTGGTAGCAATCGTGTCTCTGAGCCCATTGAGCGCGGTTGCTTCCGCGGCGCTTCCAGGCTGGTACACACCGCGGCTTTGGGCACTCCCTGTGAGCAAGCCGCTGCTTTGTGCGCCGGCACCGCGTGCTGCGCCGCTCATGCCGCCCACTTGGTCGAGTGCAAGGCTTAATCGTTTGACACTGAGTTGAAAGTCGGTGTCCACTTTGAACGTCGTCGTACGACCACCGGTGAGCTTAATGGTTACATCAACATCGATTTCCATGTCCGTTTTTTGTGTCACCGAGCGCAGCAACGAACCACCGTCGGCTTGCAAATTGTCGGTCATGGCGGCGATGTTGGCTTTGCCTTTATCGACAAATTTGCTCAATCGCTCGGTCTCTTGTTCCAGGCGCTCTCTATCTTTTTCCGAGGCTTTTGGCATTTCAACATTGCGAATATGATCGACAGTTTGCTGTGCAACCGCCAATTGACCTTCAATGGTAGCGATTTTGTCAAACAGCTGTTGGAGATCGGCTTGCAGAGAAGCGACCTCGCCTTGCCATGCTTTGAGGGCGTTGATCTCTTCATCGCTGGGCTCCGATGAGAGTTTGGGTTCCTGCTTTTTCTTTTCTTTGATGGTATTGCCCAGATCTTTGGCGTCGTTTTGGGCCTCAGACAAGATCATCATGACGTTGCTGAGGTTCATACCCGCAATTTCGAGATTACTTTGGGCGGCCTGGGCCTGAGAAACATCTTGATCTTTAATGGGTGCATTCTGAGAAATAGCGGACATGAAAACCTCCAATAATTAATATAATAAAACCATCGCTCCGACTTTTTTCGGAGCAAAACTTTCACTTACTTTGGCAGATGGCGGTTCTTGTGGTTATCAGATTTGATGGGATGATAAGAATTTAGGTAGTCAAACGTAGGGGCGTTGCTTGCAGCGCCCTTTTACGTGGCCGCTTTGCCACGCGCCATAAGCACTTTGCCTGAACGAACCAATTCTACGATATTGAACGGCCGCAAAAGCTCTACAAACGTATCAAGTTTGTCGCTGTCGCCATACACGCGCAAAATGAGTGATTCGGTGCCAAAATCCACCACCTTGGCGTGGTAGTGTTCGGCGATTTGTAAAATTTCGGAGCGGTCTGAGGATCCACAAGAAATTTTGACCAATGCAATTTCGGTTGCGATGACGGCTTGGCCCGTGTGATCGATGGCCTGCACCACATCGATGAGTTTGAGCAGTTGTTTGATTATTTGCTCAAGAATTTCGGGGGCGCCGGTGCACACGATGGTCATACGCGAAAAACCGCCTCGGGCACCGGGGCTGACCACCAAGCTTTCGATATTGTAGCCGCGCCGAGCAAATACCAACGATAAGCGTGCGAGAACACCAGGACGATCGCGCACAAGGCAACTGATGGTGTGCGAAGGCATGGTGCTTTTCTCAATATCAAAATTTTGTTCTTCAGGATCGCGTAGGGTGGTGGTCATCTCACGTGCTCCCAGTGGGTTTGTCGAGTTTGTATTTGGGTGCTTCGATGAGCATGGCCGACAACGCCGCGCCTGCAGGGATCATGGGAAATACGTTGTCGCATTTCACCACTTCTGCAGCGACGAGCACTGGGCCATCGTTGTAGGCACGGGCTTTTTTGAGCACTTTGTCGATATCTGCGCCGCGTTTGATGTGAAAGGCTTTGATGCCATAGGCTTCGGCGAGTTTGACAAAATCGGGATTGCCTTCAAGATCCACACCCGACAAACGATTCTCAAAAAACAATTCTTGCCACTGCCGAACCATGCCCAAGTAGTGATTGTTGATCACTAAAATTTTAACGGGCAACTTATGGATAGCGGCAGTCGCAAGTTCGCACATGGTCATCTGAAAGCCGCCGTCGCCGACGATGGTCCACACTTCTTTGTCGGGACAGCCGAGTTGCGCGCCAATGGCAGCAGGAAATCCAAATCCCATGGTGCCAGCACCGCCTGAACTTAACCAATGGCGTGGATGGCGCGTGCGATAAAACTGCGCAGCCCACATTTGGTGTTGACCTACGTCTGTGGTGATGACGGCGTTGCCTTGGGTGAGATGAAATAAGCGATCAATGACATGCTGGGCACGCAGGCCGCCGTGTTTGGAGTATTTCAGCGGATATTTTTTGCGCCATGCATCGCATGTCTCGCGCCATGCGCGTGTATCGAGTGGTCCCTGAACGACGCGCAAAAGTGCTTCGATGGCATGTTTGGCATCACCTGCGATGCATACATCGGGGCGCACCACTTTGTTGAATTCGGCCTCGTCGATGTCGATGTGAATTTTGATGGCGTCGGGACAGAAGGCGGAAAGTTTTCCGGTGATGCGATCGTCCCACCGGGCGCCGATGGCCATGATCAAGTCGCAATCGACCACTGCTTTATTGGCGTAGGCCGTGCCATGCATACCAAGCATACCGAGATGCAAGGGATGGGTTTCATCCACCGCGCCTTTGCCGAGCAGTGTATTGACCATCGGTGCTTGTAGTTTTTCGGCAAGGGCCAAGATGGCTTCGCCTGCGCCGGAAATTACGGCACCATGGCCAATGTAAAGAACGGGTTTGCGTGAGCGTTCAAGAAACTTGGCAGCGCGCTCAATGCTTGCTGGATCGGGTGCGCCTGGAATGTGATAACCGGGGAGCACCACATGTTCGACGCGTGGTGCGTAGCAAGGTCCCGAGGTAATATCTTTGGGCAAATCAATGAGCACAGGTCCAGGACGCCCCGTGGTTGCAATGTGAAACGCTTCGCGCACAACCTGGGGGATCTCCTGGGTGTCTTTCACGAGATAGCTGTGTTTGACGACGGGGTAGGTGATGCCCGTGACGTCGGCTTCTTGAAACGCATCAAGGCCGAGGGATGTGCTGAGGGTTTGGCCGGTCAGCACAATGATGGGCACTGAGTCCATCACCGCAGTGAGAAGCCCCGTGACGGTATTGGTGGCCCCGGGGCCTGAGGTGACCAGGACCACGCCCGGTTTGCCCGTGGCACGGGCGTAGCCGTCGGCCATATGGGTGGCACCTTGTTCATGGCGCACCAAAATCAACTTGATGCCCGAATCGACAAGCGCATCAAAAATAGGGATCGCGGCCCCGCCGGAAAGGCCAAAAATATACTCGACCCCCTCGGCTTTGAGGCATTCGATGAGTTTTTCAGCACCTGACGGAGGATTTTCGATCATACTATTGCCCTGCATGGCAAAGTTTATCTCAAAATCGTTATCTTTTCTCACGTATCATCCTAGGCTGAAGCGAATTTGGCCTAAAAAACCATATTTTTTGGAGTTCGTATAGTCATCGGCCTATATTTTATATGTAGGGACGGTTCGCGAACCGCCCTTTGTGAATCCCCGCGTTCCAAAGCCACGATGCAAGTTTCTCAACTGCCGGGTAGGCCCAAAGGGCTGTCTGGAGTTCGCGGGGATGACGTCATTATGGGATTACGATTTCTGTTACGTCACACATCTGCACGAATTTGCTTGCCATTTTCTTGCTGTCTGGCTAGTACAATTTTCGCCGTGCGTCCCCATCGTCTAGCCGGCCTAGGACATCGCCCTTTC
>SYDY01000054.1 GCA_005801425.1 Bdellovibrionales bacterium
CATGCGTGTGTTGCTTGCGAACCGGGTTCCACCCGATCCGCCGGCGATTCTGCGACGGGCAACGATACAACTTGCAACATTACGACATGTGGTGAGAACTATCATGTTTCGAATCATGCATGTGTTGCTTGCGTCCCGGGTTCCACCCGATCCGCCGGCGATTCTGCGACGGGCAACGATACAATTTGCAACATTACGACATGTGCTGAGAACTATCGTGTTTCGAATCATGCATGTGTTGCTTGCGCCTTGGGTTCCATCCGGCCCGCCGGCGATTCTGCGACGGGCAACGATACAATTTGTGCCGTCTCATGTGCAACGGCTAATAACTTTTCGTGGAATGGAACATGCGTATCTTGCATGAGTGGTCTTACTCGTGTACCTGATACCGATAACACCAGGGTTGGTAGCCGTTGTACAGGCGTATCAAATACGCATCAGGCCGTTGTCGATGCAGCGACCAGCTTACAATCAGTGCTTGATTTGCATTCGGAACTCAACCCTGCTGACTTATATGGTGTATTCTATCGTGGTGGATATCTGTTTGATTACGATGAAAACACGAAGATAGGTTTGGTTTTTGCCCCGCGTGAATTCTTCGGCCAGCATTATGTTACTAATATATGTACAGATGGTGCTGGGCACGATCTGTGCACGGATGGTAATGATGGCGCAAATAATACCGCAGAATGGATGCGCCAGTCATCTATCTGGGATACGGCTATTATTAGCCTGGTTGCAAATCTCACCGATGGAATATACGATGACTGGTTTTCACCAGCGACAATGCAGCTTGATAAACTCTATGATACGGTTAAACTTAAGGGGTTTACGCGTGTTGGGGAGAGCAACTACACCAATGTTGATACCACGATTGTCACCTCAAGTACCTATGGTGGAAGTGGTCAGATAGGCGGTGTTAATTTTGCTAATGGTGAGATTACGAGTGGTACCAGATGGCTTGGATCCGGATCGATGGTTGGGTTTGCCATTCGTCAATTCGAGGACTGAGTAGATTTCACGGGGAAGATTACGCAATCTGTCGTCTGTACACTTATCATCCAGGACTATCAATTTTGCCACTCTCCGTGTGAATGTACCAGGCCCCAACCCCTATAGGCGTTGGAAGGTCAGCGGAAACGTAAATGAAAAATTATCCACAGGTTGTGGGCGGAAGTGGATACCATGTAGGCTTTTGAGTAGGCACTGCTGGAAGGGCCCGGGGGTGAGTGGTGGATCAAATGTCACGTCGGTGACCGCACCTGCCGTGTTGATGGTGAGCTTTGTATTGGCCGAAGGGAGTGCGACGCTGGCCGCATCGGCGCGCTGTACGCATGCCTGAATGCTCCCTGCTTGCCGCTGGAGACTTTGTTGAATTTCTGCACCTGTAAGTGGTTTGGGCGGTTGTTTAACAGGCGTGGGTTGCGGTGGTGGTACTGGCGCTTCTTTGTCGGGAGCGGGCAAGGAAACGGTGGTTTCAAAACGGGGCAAATTATGTGCACGGATTTGCATGCCTGCAAACACATCGGCCAGGCACGCTTCAACTTGGCCGAATTTGGCGATGGATGGCATATACGTGGTTTGGGCTATTTTACCTGTCGAAGCGACCACCAACGCGACATCTAGTTTATGGATCGTTCGAAATATGTGATTGCTTCGGGCATAGCATTTTATAATGCTTGGGCGTTCTGCGTTAACGGCCAGCTGTATTTCGTCCTGACTTACTTCGTTATTGGGTTTGGGCAGCTCAGGCGCTTCTGTTGGGCTTGGCGCGATGGGGGTCTTTGATATTTCCACAGGTTTCTTTTGGGTCGCGTAAAGTCCAACAGCTACAGAAGCCGCAATAAGAACGACGAGAGCAATACTTAAGGCAGCGACCAGTGAATGATCTGATTTTTGTTTGCTCACCAGAATTTTTTTGACGGATGGAATTTTATCGATGGGTGTTGTGTCCGGGATTGCAGCTTCTTTGCTGTCTTCGGGGGCTTCATCGGGGGCGAACATATCGGGATATTTGGCAAAATATTGTTTGGTGTAGCGAAATACATCATCCGCAGTTTCGGGAAAAATCGCTGTGTTGAGATCGCGCAAATATGCATCGGCGCTTGGGTAGCGCTCTTGCGGATTGGCCGCGAGTGCTTTGCGCATTACTTTTTCGATGCCTTCAGGAACGTCATCCCGCAATGTCGACATCGCTGGGATATTGCACTCACTGATCATTCGAAAAGTATCAGCTTCGGTGGGGCCTTTGAATAATCGTTTTCCGGCTAGCATTTCCCAGAGCAAAATACCCGCACAGAAAATATCAACCCCTTGTTCAGCGGGTTTTCCTGCAAGTTGTTCGGGGGCGATATACCCGATTTTTCCTTTGATCATCCCAGGGCTTGTCGTTGATATTTCGTTGCGTGCTTTGGCGATCCCAAAGTCTGTGATTTTGACCCAGCCTTCGGAGGTGACCAAAATATTTTGCGGTGTAATGTCGCGATGCAAAAGATGGATTGGGTTGCCTGCCGGATCACAAAGTTCATGGGCATAGGCAAGGCCACGCAACACCTGCATGGTGATATGCACGCAAATGGGTACGGGGAGTTTTTCGTTGCGTTGTACCGTGCGTTGAATAATTTTTCCGACCGTGGAACCAGGAACGTATTCCATGGCGATGTAATATTCATTGCCGTCTTTGGATAAATCATAGATCTGAACAATATTGGGATGATGAAGCAAAACCGTAAGTTTGGCTTCTTTGATCATCATGTTAATAAAATCGGGATCTGCCGAAAGATGAGGAAGCATCTTTTTGATGGCGACCTCACGCTCAAATCCTTCAATGCCGCCCAGTTTCCCAAAATAGATCTCACCCATGCCGCCGGATGCTATTTTACGTTCAATGACGTAGTTGCCGAGACGACGGTGGTGCGCAAATTTGGGGCTGAGTGGCAGCCTTTCACCGCAGACACATCGGACACTGGGATATTTCTTGGCACGGCTATCGTCGATATTAAATGCACGATGGCAGCTGCTGCAACGAACTTCCACGGCTATTGTGAACTCCTACAGGATCTATAATAAACAGATCCCATCTAAATTGCGCTAATCCTGCCAAATGTCACGTACTTGATACGTACTTTGTTTTTCGTCACGCCAGGTCTGATAAGTGATGCTATTGTGGCCTTTTTGAAGGACGATGTTTTCGGAGAAACCTGACGAGGCGCCGATGGCGACGGTCTTTCCGTTGATTTTGAGATGGGTTCCATTGGGTACGCTTCCATGGCTGATGATAGTTTTTGTTTTGATGTGCGTATTGACCGCAGGGCTTTCGATATAAAGCTCGCTGAGCGTGTTGTCATGGCGCAAAAGAAGGGTATTCATGGGGCTTGTGCCCACCTGCTGGCCGCTTGCGTTTGAGCCTACCGCCAACCAGTAATAGGTTCCCTCAGGCAGGATCCCGCTTGGAATTGTGATTTCCGGAATGGGCGTTTGTTCTTTGCGAGAGGGTTGGCTTAGCGCATCGCCGCGAAACAATTTGAATTCGTAATGTGTGGCATCTGCATGAGCTGGCCATGTAAATGTTATCTCGGGGGGGGTTCGCTGATAGTAGATCACGGTTTGATCGCCGGTGGCGCTGACTCGATTGGTTCGCGCGCAATTTTTACATCCTGTTCCACCCGCATGTTGCCGAAGAACAATATGCCCTTCAACGAGGCCGATACTGTTCTCCACTTTCCACAAATACCTACCTGGTGCGAGAGGGCTTATTCTAAATGTTTCTGCATTTGTTTTGACCGAGAGGATCACATCGCGCGTGGTGGTCTCGTTGATGAGGGTGAATGTGAACGGTCCTGTACGTTGTAGGATCGACCAATCAAAGGCAATTTTAGGGACGTGCATGTCGTAATTGACGTCGATGTGTTCACCTGGATGTGCATTGATATGGGTTTGAAAAATAGGTACAATATTTGGGCTTCCGCCAGGGGTTTGCTCAAACCGATAGCCGGGGTCAATGGCTTTTTTATCTCGGAGCGTCACTTGGCCTTGCGTTGTGGTGATGCGCGTTTGTTTCGATGTGTTAAGAAAAGTCACCTGGCTGTTGTCTTGTTCGTTGGATAGTTCCGCTATCTCTGAGCCCACACGGATCCTATGACGATGCAATGTTTCACTGCGTTTAACGAATAGAGTGATGCCGCCTTTGAGGGCGTAGCTTACGGATAGGTTGTTGCTGCGTTCAGCATTTCTTTCTATCGATTCGAAAGTTATTTCCGTAAGGGGATTCATGTGAAGGATTGAACTCTCATTGTCCAAAGTGATGATCGCAGCTTGGGTCGCTGTGATTGTTGTGCCAGCAGTGATTTTTCCGTCTGAAGAAGGCGGTTTTATTTTTAGATATGCAAGATCGCCTCGCAAAATGAGGCTTGGTGCCACAGGCGGCGGTGGTGGTTTGGGCTTGAGCGTGAAAGATAACCCGGATACCGAAGCGATAGGGATCACAAGACCATCCAAGGTCATGCTGTTTCCCGCGAGAACGGTTTTTTTGTTTCCATCAGGAGCAATCAGATCAATATTTCCCACCAAAACACTGAACCCAGTGACGGTACTGATATGGACTGTGGATGAGGTGGTTCTGCCTATTTCGGTCAATCCAAATGGCGTGCCGATCATTAAGCGTGGTGTTTCTTGGACGTCATATTTTTCGGTTGTTTTAACCGTTTTGGCTTGTGCATTGCCCGAAAGAACAATGGCGCCGATGATGACTGGAGAAGGCTGGGAGCCTGTTTGTATCTCTCCAATATCTACTTTAAATTGTGATTTATCTTGGATCACAATGCGGGTGTCGGGTCCCAATGCAAGTTCACTTCCTCCTTGGAATGTGATGGTCGCGCTTGCCTCGGAACCTGTTTGAATGATGTCGCCAAAATAAAGCCCATCGTTGAGGTTTGCTTGGATATCATAGGCTACTTTGATGTGGGTGATGGTTACTTTGCCATGGGTTGCCGTGATATGTGCAGGATATTCAACCTTAGGGCTCGAACAGCCATCGGTCAAGAAGCATACGACGATCAGGAACCAACCATTAAGGCTTCTGCGTGAGATCGATGTTAATGATGATGACATCGCCATGACGAACCTGGATCTCTTTCTTTTGCGTGATGTAACCGGGACTTGTGATTAAGACAGGGTAATTTCCAATGGGAACGTTGAACTGAAATTGACCGTTGGCATCGGTGGGTATTTGTTTTTCAAGCGATGGAATGAAAACAGTGCCAGCAAGCGTTGCGCCTGTTTCCGCATTTTTTAAACTGCCCTTCATGATGCCACCTTGACGTCCTGTCACGGGTTGTAATGCGATGACTATTTCTTTGATTTCATCCTTTTTCCCTGGCGCGACAGTGATTTCATTCATGAGATATCCACCTGCAGTTGTTTTTATTTGGTACAATCCTTCACCGATGGTGAGCGCCCACGTGGTAAATTCGCCGGTTGCAGGATCTGGAGAGATGTGTGTCGCTTCTCCCGCAATGTCGATAACAGCGCCGGGGATGGGTTTTTTGGTGTCTGTGCTCACGATTTTTCCGTGAATTTTAAAGGTGTCAGGACTTCGCACGATCTCTTTGATTTTTTCTTGGATCACGGTTTTGGTTTGTGTGGGTACGATGGGAGTCGGTGCCGCAGACATATGCATGGTGATACGAAAGAAGAGATCCCATTTCGCAACACCGCTTAGCGGATTTGAAGATCCTGGTGCGCCGTTAAGACCGACATCGGTTCCTATCCCCACCTCCAACTGCCGACTTGGCAGCAAAAGCGTATTGAGGCCGACGCTTGCGATGACGGGTTGTCGTGACATACTGCCACGATTGGTGAGGGCACCACTGAGTTCAACGAAAGGTGCAACACCGACATAACGATGTGCATCCCAGATCCCAGTGAGTCCCATGGCGTACGTAAATTGTTGGCTGTCGCTCCATCCAAAGCCAAAACGTCGCGTTGCATTAACAGTGGCAGGCGCTGAGCCCAAGGTGCGATCGAGGCGATAACCCAGTGTGGTTGATGCTTCAAGCCAGGTTCGCGGTCGATACGTCGCGGTACCCGAAATATCAAAACGTGGTGAATCGAAGGCGATGGAGCTGTTTGTGGATGATGTTGGGAACATGAGCGAAGATCCTGCACCCACGGTGAGGTTGGTGAGCAGGGGAAAATTGTACCGTGCTTCAAGGGCAGGATCGCCGATCAGTTGCACAGCCTCGAGTGCATTTTTGGTGGTGACAATGCGGTGATGCAATCCCAAGGCAAATCGTGCGTGGGGAGCGTAGGTTAAGCTGAGGGTTTGCGCATGGCGTTCCACCGTATCACTGCTGAGGATAAGATCTGAGCTTTTTGTGAAATCGAGACCGTAACCGAAGGTGAGTCCGTGTTTCATAAAAGGCACTGCACGTTGTGTTTTTCGAAGTCCGGGCATGCCTGTTTGAGCGGAAATGCGTGTTGCCATGTCTTGGGCAGAGGCTGCTGGGATCGCGAGAATTAAAGAAGCAAGAAAAACTAAAACTAAAACTTTACTCATAGGACCCTTTGCGACGCATCGATGCGCAAGTATTTTGTGAGTCCTAACGCCGTGAGTTCGTCCATCGCGTACGCCATGAGAATCAGATCCTTAATGCGCTCATTGTAGCTGACGACCGCATGGGCAGCCATAACTTCGGCACGTTCTTGTCCATCACTTCGGATCCAGAAAGAGTCGCAACGAGGACTGTAGAACACTTCGCGGTCTTCTGCATGAAAGGCATAGGGAAATCGTGCGCATGACAAAGGCCAGTGAGGATAAAGGGAACAACGTCCTTCTTCGGTGAGTGCAAGGCATGCGCCGTAGGCGGTTCGTTTGAGAATAGGAAAGATCTGCCAGCCTGCGGATGATGTTTGGCGTCTGAGTGCGGGCCTATCGCTCAATTCGTCTTCAGAAAATGTGGGTTTTTCATGGGTTATCAGATCAGTACGCTTAACATCAATAAGTGATGCAATATCTCGCAATCGTAAGAGAACGATACTTCGAGGCCCAACACAGCAGTTGTTGAGACAATTGCTGCAATCGTTGATTTTACCGACGGGCGCACACGTGGAAACGCTGCTTGGGTCAATGATTTGAAGTCGGGTTTGTGCGCGCAGCTTGATGTATTTAAAGAAATTGGGTGGTGCATACAGCGGACGTTCTTGAACGCGTTTCCATAATTCATCCAAAGCAGAAACGATTGACGTTGGCATCGAAATATTGGGGTTCACACCGCATCTTGTATGATAATAGGAGTCTTATGCCAATCCTGGGAAGAGAACATCGTTTCCGTGTGAACAGTGAAGTGGGTGTTTTGCGTGATGTCATGGTGCATACACCAGGTCGTGAACTTCTCGCAGTCACGCCAGCGACCCGGCGTGAATATCTGTACGACGACTTGTTGGAACGTGAACGTGCGCGTGTAGAGCATGGCGTTTTCAAGGCGGTTCTGGAGCGTTTTTCTCGTGTGCACGAATTGCGTGATCTGTTGCATGAGGCGTTGCTTTATCCTGAGGCGCGTCAATTTTTAATTAGCCGATCGGTGCAGGCCACAGGCATGGATCATTTGCTTGGATCTTTCGAATCACTGGACATTTCAACATTTTCAGAGCGATTTATCAGCGGATGGAAAGTTCCCACGGGGCCCTTCTCAAGGGATCTTGCGCGTCCTGCCTATCTGCTGCCTCCGCTCCCCAACTTATTTTTCCCGCGTGATGCTTCGGTGATGCTTGGAAACGATGTGGTGATTGCCAATATGCGTCATTTAAGCCGATGGCCTGAGGCAGCCTTGATGCGAACCATTGTTGGATTTCACCCTTCTTTTGCTGATCTTCGTGTTTTGCACGATGGCAGCGCCATGCGTCATCGTGATCTCACCCTTGAAGGAGGTGATATTCACGTGATTTCGCCTGAGGTGGTGATGATCGGGCTTTCTGAACGCACCCAAGCCAATGCTCTCGATATGTTGAGTGATACTTTATTTGAAAGTACAAAAATTACCGATGTGATTGCAGTGGTGTTGCCTGAAGGCTGTTTGGCCATTCATCTCGATATGATTTGGACACAGCTCGATCATGATCTTTGTGCGGCCTATCCACCTTTGATTGCGCAACCAGGCTGGGCCACGGTTCTTCATCGCCGCAAAGGAAGCGGCACATTGCGTCGCTGCACAGGCATTTTAGAAGCCCTGGCCAGTGTGGGCTTACCCATGGACGTGGTGTTGTGTGGCGGTGATTCGCCGGAAAGTCAGGCCAGGGATTTATGGGCGTCCGGATGTAATTTTCTTAGCGTCGCGCCAGGTATTGTGTTGGCTTATTCCCGCAATGAAGAAACTCTAAGTTCGCTTGAGGGTGCCGGTTTTGATATTGTGGCAGGTGAAGATTTTTTACGTCGTGATGCTGCACCGAGCGTTCGTACTGTGATTACTTTTCCAGGCTCAGAGCTTGTGCGTGGTGGCGGTGGCCCGCGTTGCATGAGTTGTCCATTGCTGAGGGATTAATACACACAATGCTCTTGACCATTCTATATGTTGGGCTCATGATTCCAGCTGCCAACGCGCCGCAGGAGAAAGATACCATGTCTACTGCACGGGTACGTCTTGGTGACTTGGCCCCTCAGGCCTCGCATGTGTTTGCACCGTTGCTTGTGGTCAATGCGTTACAACAAGCGCGAACTGAACGCGGATATAATGCAGCAACTTTCAATCCTGCTGACCGTGTTCTTCGCGATTCTCGCGCTGATTCGTTTGAAAACATTCGAATAAACCCAGTGATTACGTCTGCAGCTTTTCAGCCCGTGTTGGAAACTTTGGGTATGGCCACGGGGCTTAAGGCGCAAATAGGTGCACGCGCCATTGTTCATTTTGGTTCGGCTCCAGATTCACAGACCGGCAGCTGGTTCAGTGGATTTTCGGCCGATATGAGTGTGATGTCGCTGCGTCCAACAGCCCCACAGCACGCACCGTGCCGTACCGGGGTTTACAATGCACAAGGGCAACGCGATTTATCCAAACTTGATGCATTGCCTTGGAACAATGGCGAACTGACACAATCTGCTTTCCATGGTTGGGTTGATCGACAGGCGGGCACAGGCTGGACTATCCCAGTGGTTGGACGTTTATGGAATTCGTTGCCAACCATGCCTGCGAGTGCTTCCAAGGCAGAATACGGCGCGTTGTTTAGTGCTATGCAGGCAGCAGGGCAAACACATGCCACCACTTCATGGTTTGGCCTTGTGACCAGGCAAGAACCCTACGTGACCCGCCAACAGGTCAATCAGTTTTACGAGCATCCTTTGGATTTTTGGAGCAATGTGATGCGTATGCAACTTGGACAAACGGTTGCTTGGCCAACCCAGAGTTGATTGTTGCTCCTGAGCTGTTGCCGGGTGACCTCAAGTGCCGTTAAAGTCGGACACTTGAGGTAGTCCCTGTGAAACATTTGATCCTATTGGCCGTTGTGTGTGCTGGTTGTTCTTTTTCTCGCGTCGATCCCAAAACCCTGGTGCCATCCACCGCTGAAAGCGTTTTTGTGGTGGACGATTTTAAGAGCACATTGCGTGGCGTAGGCACCTATGCGCGCGCGTTGCTTGGCAGTGAAACCGCTGAGAATGTTCGCAAGCAAATCGCAAAACCAGGGCTTTTGTCGTTCGATATGTTTTCGCCCGGTGAATATTCAAAGCGAGGCTTTGACTTTAACAAAGGGTTATTAAGCTTTACCCTTCAGGACCAAACAGCGCCTGTTATTCTTTTGGGCATTAAAAACGAGAAAAAAGCACAAGAAGCGTTGATCGAAATTATCAAGGGTTTAACCCGTGCCGAACGCTACGACAAAAAAACAGAGAACGGCATTGAATGTCACTCGCTGGGTCGACCTTTTGGCGATGAGGTTGCACCTGTTCTGTATTGGATTTTTTCAAAGGATGTTGTTCGTATTTCAGCTTCCAAAGAAGCACTGCTGGCAGCCAATCCTACGACGCCGTCGTTTTTCCAACTCCCTGAAGTACAAACCATCGATTTGGCCATGGGGAAACAATCCGGAATGCTGTTTGCAACACGTCGCGACGGCTACATGGGTATGCTGCGTGTGCGTGTCGCTTCCACGGGCATTGATGCCGATGGTTTGCTCGCGACACCCGCCGGTGAAGTCAAAACCATGACAGGAACGCCGCGCCAAGCCATGCCAAGCGCTCCTGCAGACAGTATTTTAACTCTTCTCGCGGGTGGTCTTGATGCCGATCACATGGATGCGTTGTCGCGCGCGCGTGTTGCATCGCATTTGGGAATATCCGAGGCCGCTGTTGCGCAATTGCTGAAAACACTTTCTGGCCCCATGGCGGTGAGCGTTTCACCACGAGGGACAGTGCGTGAACTTGTGCGTTTGCCGGAGGCTGAACGAAATTTTGATGGCATGATCAATATGACGATCACGTCTTCTGCAAAGCCTGACATGATCCCATTGTACGATATTTTAAAAACACCCGCGGCCGATCGTGTTGACGGTAAACCTTTAATTCTCGGCGAAAAAAAGCAGGCGCGTTTGTCGGTGGGGCCTCGTGGCGTGTTGCTTGAGCGTACCCCTACTGATCCTACAGCACCCGACCTCACCACCTTTGGCTTTCAGCCATCAGCCTTGATTGAGCCCTATTTGGATAAAGCAGGCGGTATGGTGATTGTGTTGCGTCCACAGTTGTTGAGCGCAGAATTGCTTGGGCAAGACGGACAAGATACGGTCGAAGTGGTGAAGAAAGCAGGGCAGATTTTTCAACGTATAGGTGACGTGATGTTTGCAAGCTATCCCGATGGTACCGACCGTCTTCACATGGTTATTTCGCATAGAATAACCCCATGAACACATTCTGGTTTCGACTCGCATGGTTTGAATTGTGGCGAAATCGAACCAGAACTTTGCTTTCCATCATCGGTCTTGCCGCTGGCATTGCGGTGCTGACATCGATCATCGCACTTGGTGTTGGTATGCGTGTGCATGTCCTAAAAGAAGTTGTACGCGAGATCCCTGTAGATTTGGTTGAAGTGGTGCCAAGGCGTTTGGCCCTCGGGATGTTCGAGCTTTCAACGGGATCTCTTCTTGGTGGCTCCAAACTTGATGCCAATACCGTACGCTCCATCGAAGCACTTGCCATGGTGCGCGATGTTTACCCCACGCGCGATATTGCGTTGCCTTTGGGGGTCCAAGGCGGGCAGCGTCTTATCGGCAAATCGGTCTATATGGACGTTGTGGCCAACGGTGTGGATGAACGTTTGCTGGGGGACAATATTGTAGCATCACAACTGCATGCTGTGCCAGGCGCATTCGATGTTCCTGTGATCATTTCGCCGCAATTGCTCACCATGTTCAATCACAGTGTGGCGCCGGCACTTGGTGTGCCGCGATTGTCGAGCGATGCGTTGGTGGGACTTGGCTTTGATCTTACCGTGGGCCAATCGATTGTTTTAGGACAACGGGGTGCGCGTGGTGTGGGGCGTACCAGTGCGCGTATTGTAGGCATGTCGCCCTTTGCCATGCGCTTGGGGATCACGTTGCCCTTGAAAGTCGCAGAGAAGCTTCTTGCGCAATACAGCAGCGATCCTAACTTGCCGACGCATTATGCATCCCTGTGGGTTCGTGCCACTTCGGCGGATCAATTGCCGAAATTGCTCAAAGTGCTTCAATCCATGGGCCTTTCGGTGGACGATTCGGCGGAACGACTCGCCCGTGTGATCAGCATGGGAACTTTTCTTGCGTCGCTGTTGGGTGTGCTTGTTCTGCTTATGTCGGTTCAGCATATTTTTTACAGTTTTGTGGTGGCCTTGATGGAACGGCGTCATGCGCTTGGGATTTTCCGAGCATTGGGTGCGCGTCGCGGTCAGATCCTGGCCTCGGTGTTGCTACACGCGGCGATATTGGGTTTTTTGGGCGGTGTGTTGGGTTTGGTATTGGGTCGTCTGTGCGGCATGGCCGTCGATGGTGTTGTTTTATCCTGGTTTGATGACTTCCCATTTCACCCCACGTCGCTGTTCGCATTTACGTGGGCGCGTGATACACTATTGCTCGCTGTGGCCATGCTTGCAGCGCTTGGGGGTGCTCTTGGTCCCGCATTGGCGGCAACGCGTATGGGTTTGCAGCGTGCGCTTGCCCAAGATTGAGGAGTGATTAGAATGTTTCCAAAAGATGAAATCAATCGTCGTATTTGTGTCGCATTTGAAGATGCCCAAGTGGAAGTGATTGATCTTACAGGTGGACAAGACCACTATCAGGTGACGATTGTATCGTCGGTATTTGTAGGGCTTGCGCCATTAGAGCGGCATCGTAAAGTATATGCTCTTTTTGCGGATGTTGTGGGGGGCGATTTGCACGCCCTGTCGATCAATACCAAAACACCTTAAATCTATATCTTAAACACAACCGCACCATTGATACCCCAGTACATGGCTTGGTCGCCTGAGAAAAAGGCATCGTTTCCTGTGTTGAGTGTTGTGCCTGCTGTACCGCTCACATCGAGGTACAGCCCACTGTGGCCAGCACCGATAGGGAGCACACGGACTTGAAGGCCTGCGGTGCCTCGTACGGTCGCAAAGGATACAGTATTTCTTCCATCGGGGCATGAAGCACTGGGCGTGCCATTGTTATCACATTGGCTGTTTAGAATAAAAAATTGCCCGCCAACGCCGACCTCGATGTAAGGCACGAGAGGCAGCAAAGCGACATCCATGGGGCTCCATCCAGCGAAAAATCCAACATCGACATACACGGGATTTTTTAAATCAAAGGACGCAAATTCGCCGGTCAGCCCGCCGGATGAAGCATCAAGGCCTCCATAAAATCCGTAGGGCCCTTGGATCCCCCCCTTGAAATTTGCGGTCCAGACACGATCAAGCAATCCGCCATGGTTCCAATTCAGCATGCGCATGCTCACGCCAGCGAACAGGACATACTCGGGTGCTTCTTGGACGACAATGGCGCGTGCGGGGACCATCTCAGGTGCGGGCACGACTTGTGTAGGTAGAACTTGTACGGGAATGACGGTTTGTTGTTGGGTTGCATCACTTGCATTGGGAACAGTGGCTAGAAAAACTATGGTCATAAAATTCATGCAGCCAGAAGCCTATCAGACATGAGCATACAGTGCTTGTTTCATTAAAAAATCGCAACCTTGCCGAGCAATGCACCATGAACGCCCCAGTACAATGATTGATTATCCGAGTAGAGCGCGTTGTCGCTGTCGAAGGTTGCGCCTACCGTGCCGCTCAAATCCATGTACAATCCGCCATTTCCCGAGCCAAAAGGTATCAAAAGAACTTGAAGGCCTGTTGTACCTCGTACGGTGGCGAAGGATTGGGTGTCTCTGTTGCGGCACGTGCTGCCGCCACCAAAGTCATCATCATAACAACTCCTACGAAGAATAAAAAACTGCCCACCGGTGCCGACTTCGACATAGGGAACGAATGGAGCGAGGGCCAGCTGAATGGGGCTCCACCCCACAAAGAAACCGAAATCGACATAGGCGGGATTTTTTAAATGAAGAGACGACAATTGACCGGTAAATCCACCCGATGAAAAATCGAGCCCAGCATAAAATCCTTGGGGTCCTTGGATGCCCCCTTTGAAGTTCGCACTGAATGTATGCTCGAGAAGACCGTCACCGGTCCAGCTTAATACGCGCATGCCTATGCTGCCGAATGCGATGTATTCGGGCATGAATTGGACGCGCATGACGGGACTTGGTGGTGCCTCGCGTATGGGCTGACCCTCTGTTGCATGGGGCGATGGGGTCGTAGGCGTCAGTAATTTTTGAACGTCGCTGGACTGCTGCTGGTTTAAATCAATGGTGCTTGCAGCAGGAGCAATCGCGAGGGCAATAACGGCAAAAAAATGCATTTGATACCCACCTTAATGAAAAAAAACAGCGTTACGCCAGAAATGCATCAAGCCTGTCTGGCGCGATGTTGAATCGTTTCATGGCATTCTCCAAGACGTCAACCCCAACGGTGCCTTCATCGATGAGACCACTGAGTGCTGCAATCACCACATGGGCTGCATCAATTTCAAAATGGCGACGCAAGGCCTCTCGGGTATCGGAACGTCCATAACCGTTGGTGCCGAGCGGAATAAACGTATTGGGAATATAGGGTGCAAGCAATTGAGGCAGCTCTTGCACCCAATCACTTGTGGCGACCACGGGACCTTTGGCGTGCTTGAGCAACTGGGTGACATAGGGCGTGCGTTTGGTTTCCCGCGGGTTCATCCTGTTCCACCGCGTGGTTGCACGTGCATCGCGATACAATTGGGGGTAGCTTGTAATGCTCCACACATCGGCACGTACGTCATAATCATCTGCAAGAATTTTTTGTGCTTGCAGTGCCTGTTGGATGATGGGACCCGAACCAAACAATTGAACGTGTTTGGATCCTTTATCGCCGCTTTTAAATAAGTAGGCACCTTTGAGTATGCCTTCTTCAACGCCTTCAGGCATGGGTGGCATTTCGTAATTTTCGTTGTACAGCGTGATGTAATAGAAAACATCTTCGTTGTTTTCATACATGCGCTTCAGGCCATCTTTGACGATCACCCATGTTTCGTAGGCAAATGCAGGATCGTACGCTTGGCATGAAGGGACCAATCCCGCCATGACTTGGCTGTGGCCGTCTTCGTGCTGCAATCCTTCACCATTGAGTGTTGTACGACCGGCTGTGCAGCCGAGCATAAAACCGCGGCCACGACAATCACCAAAGGCCCAGATCTGATCCATGGTGCGTTGAAAACCGAACATCGAATAAAAAAGATAGAATGGCACCATGGGTTCACCGTGGGTACTGTAAGCCGTACCTGCGGCTTGAAACGATGCCATGGAACCGGCTTCGGTGATCCCTTCTTCAAGGAGCTGACCCGACTGGCTTTCGTGGTAATTGAGAAACATATTGGAATCGACAGGTTCGTATTTTTGTCCCTGCGATGCATAAATTCCAAATTCACGAAAAAAGGCATCCATACCGAACGTGCGCGCTTCATCGGGAATGATCGGCACAACGCGTTTGCCCAAGTTTTTATCGCGCAGCAAGTTACGCATCAAACGGACGAAACCCATGGTGGTTGATGCGGCAACACCCGCTTTGCTGCCTGCTTTGAATTCGTCAAAGGGTGCAGTGTTTTCAATCGGGATGCTGACCATATTGCGGTTTCGCGAAGGCACAGCGCCACCAAGCTCTCTTCGGCGTTCGCGTAAATATTTTACTTCGTCGCTGTTGGGGCCTGGATGGTAGTAGGGTGCATCGGGAAGTTTATCATCGCTGATGGGCAATTCGAGCTTGTCACGAAATTTTTGTAAATGCGCCAGATCGAGTTTTTTCATTTGGTGGGAGACATTGCTTGCTTCAAAGCCTTCACCCAACGTCCAACCTTTGACTGTTTTTGCAAGAATGGCCACGGGCTGGCCTTTGTGCTCGGTCGCCGCTTTGAAGGCTGCAAAGACTTTGCGATAGGAATGTCCGCCACGGGATAGTTTGGTCAGATCATCATCGCTGAGATCTTCGACCATTTTGAGCAAGGTTTCGCTGGTACCAAAAAAATCTTTGCGAATGTATGCGCCACTTTCAACGGCATATTTTTGGAACTGTCCATCGACCACTTCGGCCATGCGACGGACGAGTTGCCCATCGGTATCGCGTGCAAGAAGCTTGTCCCATTCGGGGCCCCAGATGACTTTGATGACATGCCATCCAGAACCGCGGAAATTGGCTTCAAGTTCTTGGATCACTTTGCCATTGCCGCGCACGGGACCGTCCAAGCGTTGCAGGTTGCAGTTCACAACAAAGATTAGATTGTCGAGTTGTTCGCGTGCTGCAATGGATAGCGCGCCGAGGCTTTCAGGTTCATCGGATTCGCCATCGCCCATAAAACACCACACGTTTTGTGATGAGGTGTCTTTGATGCCGCGATTTTGAAGGTAGCGATTGAAGCGTGCCTGGTAAATGGCTGCGATGGGTGACAATCCCATGGACACGGTGGGAAATTGCCAGAAGTCAGGCAAAAGCCATGGATGAGGGTAAGACGACAGGCCCTTGCCGCTGGTTTCACGCCGAAAATGCTCGAGTTGATCTTCGGTGATCCTGCCTTCGAGAAATGCACGTGAGTACACACCTGGTGCAGCATGTCCTTGAAAAAAGATTTGATCACCGCCGCCGGGGGCACCGGGGCCGCGGAAGAAGTGGTTGTAGCCGACTTCGTAAAGGCTCGCGCTTGAGGCGTAGCTTGAAATATGACCACCCAAACCATCGTATTTTTTGTTGGCGCGTGTGACCATGGCCATGGCATTCCAGCGAACGATGCGGCGGATCCGTTTTTCCATCCATTCGTCGCCAGGGAACTCAGGCTCTTCCCAGGTGGGAATGCTGTTGATGTAGGGCGATTGAACTTGAGGTGGGACGGGAACATCCAACTCACGGGCGCGATGAAAAATACTGCTTAGAATATACCTGGCACGCGATGCACCATGGACGCGAACGATGTCTTCAATGGCATCGCGCCATTCTTGGGTCTCTTGCGGATCTAAATCCGGGATCTGCGACAGGTATTCATAAAACATCGTGGGATCCCCTTTTTTTACTGCCACTCAACCGTAGCGGGTGGTTTGCTTGTGACATCGTACAGCACAAGATCTATTTCAGGGAAAGAAGCGCAGATGTCATGCGCCAAATGTACCAATACATCCGCTGGAATATCTTTGCCAAATTCGGCGGGTCTTCCAGTCATGAAGTCGTTGGTGATGATGGTTCGAATGGCCACGGAGAGCTTTTTGGTGATGCCCACGCCCAATAACACCACGAAGTATTGGCTAAAATTGTAGGTGCTCAAGCGTGCGGTGACGATGTCGTCGACGGCGCGCAAAAGATCGGCATTTTGACGTGTAATGTGCAATGGGTGGCTGCGTACGATGCCGTTCAAGTGAGGGGTATTCAGCACGTAGGCCATGCGATTCACGCAATTGACGTCGTTGGGAACCGATCGTCCGAGTCCAAACAAGAGATCTGTGTTGATGGTGTTGATATCACCCGCAACGATCCCCAAATGGCGATAGCTTCGATAATCGCCTTGAACGCCAACGCTTTTGAGTGCGAGCAATTGGGCTTCAATGCCAGGCATGTATTTTTCACATGCTTGTTGTGTCGCGAGTTGATCGGCATCGCTTGGGAGCTCGGGCCCGTCATAGCACATAATACGAACGGCGAGGCCAGGTCCGGGGAAGGGTTGCCTTGCAGCCACGGCTTCATCGAGGCCCAATTTGCGCGCGACTTGGCGCACTTCATCTTTGTGCCAATCCCAATTGGTTTCAACCACAAGGCCTTTGTCACGTGCTTTGCGAACCAGATCCACATCATTGTGATGTGTTTTTATTTTGCTTGCAAAGTGACTTACCTGAGGGTTGCCGCTTTCGATGAGATCGGGCCGTAGGGTGCCTTGTGCCCAATAGGTGTGTTCAAAGTCCAAGCCCAAAGAAGCGCATGCATCTTGTACCACGTGCACAAACGCATGACCGATGATTTGTCGTTTTTCTTCGGGATCCACCAGTGCGGTCAGTGGGCCCATAGATTTTCCATTAATATCAATGGCTTTGTCAAAAAACGCATCGGTAGCGTTCACGCGTTTAAGATGCACAAACCCAAGTTTTTTTAAGTCTTCGCAAATGCGATCGCTTTCGTGGAGGCGCATCAAACCGTGATCAACGTGTACGGCATAAACGCGTTCAGGCCCCAATGCTTTCAGAAGCAACGCCGCGCTTACGGCTGAATCAACACCGCCACTCACAAGGACGATCACGGGGTTTTCACCCACTTGGTCGCGAATTTTTTGTATGGCAGTGTCGATGCGATCGTCCAAAACAAAATTCCCAGAAAATCCGCAAATGCGTTTTAGGAAATTGTTGAGAATCTGTTTTCCATTATGTGTGAGATCCACTTCGGGATGAAACTGCACGCCGTAAATTTTGCGTGCAGGATCGCCTATCACTGCGATGATATTTTCAGATTGTCCGTAGGCTTTGAATCCGGGTGCCAACGTGCGTACCGAATCGCCATGGCTCATGAGCACACGTTGCTTGGATTCGAGATCTGCAAAGAGTGGACATGCAGGATCGATGGTGATGTCTGTTTCACCATATTCGCCACTTGATGATGGAAGGACTTCACCCCCAAAGTGCTTGTTGATCAGCTGCATGCCGTAGCAAATGCCCAGCACGGGAATGCCGAGGTCGAGCATTGCGTCATCGTAGATAAGTCGGTCTTTTGTCCACACGCTGCCTGGGCCGCCGGACAAAATGATGCCACCAAACGCCTTCAGTTTCTCTGCGGGGGTGGTAATGGGCAAAATCTCAGCACAAACTTGTAATTCTCGGACTTTACGGTCGATGACTTTGGTATATTGTCCGCCGCAGTCAAGAATGGCGACAGTGTCGATATGCATGTGGCTAAGTAGGGATTTTGCAGCGTAAGTGTCAACATGCAATGAGTCGGAGGATTAAGAATGAGTATGCATTGGGGACGTGAAGTGTTTTGGCGCGTTGTGCGCCCGATGTCGTATTGCTTGATTGCATGGGGTTTGCTGCTGTGGCTTCCCCATGCGGCTTTGCCTTCGCGTTGGGTTTTTGTGTTGCAATTTTCGGCCAAATTAATCATGGCGGTGGCCTTTGTTTTGGCCTCCACCAACATGGTTGATGTGCTGGGTGACTGGATGGCCCAGAGAGCGGCACAAACGGCCAGAAAACTTGATGATCACCTGGTGCCTTTAACGATACGGATCATCAAGCTGGTGGTGATTGCGTTGGGCTCTGTTTTTGTATTGCAAAATCTTGGTATCGACGTCCGCAGTTTGATGGCTGGTCTTGGGATTGGTGGTTTGGCGCTTGCCTTTGCGGCGAAAGAAACCTTGGCGAATGTGTTTGGAACTATGACCATTTTTGCCGACAAACCATTTCAAATCGGCGATTGGATTGTGTTGAATGGTGCAGAGGGAGCGGTTGAACAGGTTGGATTTCGCTCGACCCGTTTGCGTACGGCTTCTCATACGCTTGTGACTGTGCCCAATGCGAAAATCGTTGATTCGATCATTGATAATTTGAGTGCACGGGATCCGCGTCGTGTTCAATTTGTTTTGGGCCTAAATTATCAAACGTCGCCTGAGCAGATCCAAAGTATTGTTGAAGGCATACGAAATATTCTTTTGGAACAACGTTCTGTAAAGAAAAATTCCATTGAAGTGTATTTTTCAAAAATAGGCGCTGTGTCGCTTGATGTTTCAGTGACCTTTTCTCTTGATGTTCATGAACAGGCCTCCGAAGTGCGCGAAAAACACAATATTTTGATGGCGATTATGAAACTGTCGGGTCAGTTGGGTGTGTCGTTGGCATCGCCCAAAAATGCTGCAATTCATGATTGATGGTGCGGTGTTCGTTTATATAAAATGTCATTCCCGCGAAGGCCTCATCATTTGTCTCTTGTCAATACTGCTGATTGTTTTGAAAGAGATCCGTCATTGCGATCCCGAGTCATCGAGGGCGAAGCAACCCAGGCTCTAGTAAAATTCCTCATACAAATCGCCCCATTCCGGGTTTCGGCTTTCAATGAGCGCTAATTTCTTTTTCCTTGATCCTCCTTTGATTTGCTTTTCCCGCGCAATGGCACTCAACATATTTTCGAATTGTTCATAGTAGACTAATGTTTTGCAGCCGTATTGGCGTGTGAACCCATCTGTTTCGCCGTGTTTATGTTCATAAACTCGCTTCATCAAGTCACTTGTTACACCAGTATAAAGTGTTCCGTTGCGTTTATTGGCCATGATATAAATTGCTGGATTACGTTGATTCATTTTTATTTTCCAACCGTGAGATATTAGTCGTCTTTTTATTACGAGTGATGTCCAATTTCTAGATATTAGAGCCTGGGTTGCTTCGCCCTCGATGACTCGGGATCGCAATGACGGATCTCTTTCAAAACGGTTCGCAGTATTGACATTTATAGAAGCGATAAATGATGAGGCGAAGGCGGGAACCCAGTTTATGTAGAGGCGGTTCGCGAACCACCCTCATTTCCTATGCAACCACATTATAGGCTCAAGCGGTTCTGTATTGCGCCGCATTTCAAAATAAAGAATTGAATTTTCGCCCACGATCCCGAGAACGCTGTTTTGTGACATTTTTTGCCCTACGCTGACCAACGTTTGATCGAGCTGTCCGTAAATACTATGAAAATCATGACCATGATCCACCACCACGGTATTGCCAAGATCGCCCAGTGTCCCAGAAAAAACGACCACACCCGGATAAACCATTTGTACCGATTGTGCGTGTTGTACTTCGATGAAAATCCCATCGTTGGCGCTTCGTGTGCCAAGCAAAGCTTCTCCAGATCCGCGAAGGATACGACCCTCAACGGGCCATGGTAGATTTCCTTTGCTTGAGGCAAAAGGCAATAGAGGGTGATGATTCACTAGCGAAGATGGCTTGCTTATGGGAGATGATTTTTTTGTCGATCTGTTTTTTCTTTCGATCATGTTTTCTTGGTGACTAAGTTGTTCGATATCCTTTTGCATGCGCAGCAATGAAGTGCGTTCACGCATACTGGCCCAACGCATCATGCGGTTCTTCATCATGGCTTCGTCAATTTGTTCTGATGTTTGAAACGCTGCGTTTTTGAGATGAAGTGAGGTTTTGGTGAGTGCGAGAAGTGTGCAATGAAACTGCTTGATGTGTTGGGCATTTTCCATGGCGATTTGCGCTTTGTGTACCGAAGTTTTTGCAAGATCATTGGACGTGGTTGCCAATGCACTTGTCAGTATCCATACCATGATCATGTTTGATTTTCTCTCATACGAAGAACACTTGCACTTCCTAGGAAACCAATGCTTACGCCCAATGCTATTAAAATAGGTGCATGTCCTTGCGCTAGGATGTCAAAAGGAAAATCACCCCAAAGAGGTCCAATCCATTGATGTGCAATATGGGTGTCGATGTGGCGAAATAGCCACAAGAGTATGATTCCCAAACAAGATCCCGAAAATCCCCAGACACAACCGGCCGCAATAAACGGCATGGTGATATAAAATCGTGATGCACCGATCATGCGTAATATTTGCAACTCTTTTGTGCGTGAGAGCATCGTCAGGCGCATGATAATTGCCATAAGCAATGCGGTTGCCCCAAAAACAATGCTTGTGATGATGAAGCCGGTCATCCGCGCTGCATGAATGCTTGCGATGATATGCATATGATCGGGCAAGCCGGTATCAACCATTTCTACGCCACTTATCTTTTGTATCTCGTTTGCGATGTGTTGGATGTCTTCCCATGTCGCCGATGCTTGGGGAGAAACATCTAAAGTATGTGGCATCCATGTGGGATCAACGCCATCGACAAGATCTGCCATGGGACTTCCCATACGCTTGAACTGTTCCAATGCTTTTTCAGGGGCAACATGGGTGACTGAAGAAACATGTTCGAGTGCTTGTACTTTGCGTGCAATGATATTTGCGAGAGCCCCATCGGTTTCTTCCGAAAGATATACGGCGATGCGGGTTGCATCACGCAGACGTGTTTCAACGAGGTGCGATCCAGATAGCAACGCCAGTGTGAACCCAAGAAGCAAGGTGCATATGCCAAGGGTGACCGATGCGAGAATGCCCATGCGCGTGAATGGTCGGCTTTGTTTGCATGCATGATAGAATTGCCATACGAGGCTCATGCAGCACACCTTGTTGGGTGGTGGGTTCCTACATCAAGGCGCAAAACAGGCCCCGTATGTTGTGCGATCAATCTCGGATTATGGGTCGTCATGATCACGGTGGTGCCACGCACGTTGGCATGACGCAAAAGTGCCATCAGCTGTTCACCCATGATTTCATCAACGCTCCCCGTGGGTTCATCGGCGAGTAAAAGAATGGGATCATGCACCAACGCACGGGCAATGGCCACGCGCTGTTGTTCTCCGCCGGAGAGCGCTGCAACAGGCATATGCAAATGCTGTGCGAGTCCCACACCATGGGCAATGTGCAAACACTTGCGGGCAATGGCGTGTGGTGCAAAACCGATGCTTTCAAGTGGCAGTGCGATGTTTTCTTGCACGGAACATTCTTCGAGCAAACGAAAATCTTGAAACACGATCCCCATCCGTCTTCGGAGTGCGAGAATACCGCTTGGCTTCAAGGATCCGACATGAATTCCTGCCACAAGCAACTGACCGCTACTTGGACGCATGGCACCGTAGATAAGCTTGAGAAGTGTTGATTTCCCAGCCCCGGAAGGTCCTGTGATCAACGCAAAATCGCCATGCTCGATATGAAAATTAACATCGTGCAATGCAACTTGCCCGGATGCATAGGAATGATGGAGATGAAACGCGCGTAACACGATCCAACCTCATAGGATCATGCGTGCGTATTTGGAAGTTTTTGTCCTGGAAGGGCGGGCGGGACACCCGCATAAATACGTTAGCCTTGTTTGCTAATCGATTGCTTGATGGCGTCGTGTCTTGCTTTCATCATGGTTGAGATAAGACTTGTGCTCTTGCTCAACCACTCTGCACGGTATTGGGCTTCAAGATATTTGTAGTTATCTTGGCGCATGTGGTCGTTCATTTTGTCCATATAGGACATGGCACCGCTGGTACCGAGGCCTGGTTTATTTACCAAGGCCCCAAGGCCGTCTTGATTGTCTTCGTAGCCTCGGTGAACGGCATTGCCGATTTCTTTGAGTGCGTCTTTTTCTGCGCCAGGCTGATTATTTATTTTGAAATTACTCACAAAGGCATTGCGGTATTGTGAACCGTTTTTGGCTGTTCGCTCACCCAATTCTTTGAGTTGTTTCGAAAGGACATGATCCAAGACCTGGCCACCAGGAAGATTCGAGGCATCTGGATTTTTGGGTTGCTGGCCCTTACCGTTACCCATCAAATGGGTAAAATCACCGCCCGGAACGAGGAAGTTACTCCCGACTTTGTCGCCCTTTTTCGTTGTAATCGTCGAGGAACGATTCTCCGAATTGATGCGATTCATGTCGGCGGGTATATGTCTTCCAATGTCATTTGCCATGGCCATATTCCTAAGGTGAAAAGGTCCGCTATGGCTACATAAGCATAATGGGTCCGATATGGTTAGAAAATATGGTTAGAAAAGTAGCGGCGCAGCTTGCTGCGCCATGATTTCATCACACAAGGTGGGCGGACGCATGTGCTTTCCGCAGACGTGATGTACGACTGCGTTCCAACTCACGCTTCACCAGCGTAAGAATGCGGTCGTGGGCGAGATCGATAGCCTTGTACATGTTGCTGTCCACTTCGTTTAAAATAAGTGGGCGATGCCGTGGCATGTAGACATGAATACGACAGGCCTTGTTGCTCTCATGGCGATGCAATTGACCAAGATCGTCAAGCTCAACCAGCAGATGCATGGCATCACTATCGGCTATCTTGCGCAAAGAAGCACCCAGCTTCTCCTCTGCATAACTCCTTAACGCCTGGGTGAGATTCATGTGCCTAGCTTTGACTATAACGTGCATAACGACGCACTCCTCAAGGCATACGTGTCATGAGATGTGATCCCACGAAGCACAATATGTCTCATAAAACCATTATACTCCTCCTGAGACGGGGTGCTCGAAAAAATGACTTTCATTGTCTGGGGCAATTTGCCGGTCGCCATTTATATTTATTGATATTTTGTGTGGTGATTCCCAGCATCAAGCTTTGGGTATGCCATTTGAAACGCGATGTTCGCTCCGTAGTTGTTCTTATTAACCTCTCCCGCTTGCGGGGGAGATCGTCGCGTAGCGGCGGGTGAGCGTATTCGCACCAGCACAAAAAATTAATTCGTCCTCGAATACACCGGTGGGTGTCCAAATTTGATCATCGCTTCAGCAATGACATCGATCAGCTGCAAGAGACGTTGCTTAAGGCTTGTGGTTGCAAGCAGCTCCTGCTGACGTAAATGATCGTTAACGAGTACTGCACCTAGGATATCAGCCAAACGCAAAGGGTCAGCCGTCGAGCGCAGCATGGCGGCCAATTGCTCATCGTGGGTTTCTACACACGCTTGCAAATTCACCACGCAACTTTGAAACGATGCCATTTCACTGCGTGCCTCAAGAATAGCATCGTGCGACGGCGCCTCAATGGCCGCAATGTGAAACGAGCGATAGCTGGAGCGTTTGTGAACCTCTTGAAGGAGTCTGCATCGGTCGGTGCCTTCAAGCAGTATGTTGTATCGCCCACTGGGCAATCGCTCCGCATGAATCAGTTTTCCAAGACAACCGACGTCACATAACTCAGGATGTCGCGAATGTTCTTGGCCTGGTTTAATCATCACAGCACTGAGCAAACCGTCCACCTCCAATACATCTTTGATCATGTCGCGATATCTTGTTTCTTGCACGTGCAATGGGATCACCACACCCGGAAAAATCACAGTGCCGGGCAATGGAAAAACGGGAAGCTCACGCGCTACGTGGGACGGATATGTCTTCTGATTGTTCACTCTCAGACCCTAAGATGCGCGTCAGGATGAGGCAATTTCTGTGTTTTTTTGGAACTCGGGCATCCTGCCCGCACATCATTTACGCGGGGAAGATGCCCTCGCTCCAAATGTGATCTCATAAAATTCGTAGGGAATGCGATTTTCATGAGAAAATGTGTCATCCGGGGGTCGTGAATGATTCGTTGTGCTTCTAAAGCGGTTGTTGCGGCGTTGATCTGTGTTGCGATGGTGGGCTGTAAGGGCTCTTCATCATCTCCGGTTGTTGGAATTGCGTCGTTTTCTGCCGAGGGTGGCACCGGTAGGGATCCTGGTGACGACGTGACGCTGACATGGTCCGTATCCAACGCGGCGGCGTGCTCCATTGTGGATGGTGATGGCGTCAGTGTTGTGTCTAACACCACGGCGAGTACGTTTGAATGGACCGCACACAAATCCACTATGCTGGTTCTTTCGTGTGTTGATGCAGATGGTCATGTTGCCAGTAAGTCGCTGTACATGACGGTGTCAGTTGTTGAAATTGCGTCGTTTACTGCCAAATTGGGCGATACGCCTATCACCGCCGATGTAGAAAAAGACGCGACGGTAACGCTTGCATGGTCTGCGCTCAATGGAACCACATGTTCCATTGTTGACGCCAAGGGTAACAGCGTTGTTGAGGACACCACCGAGAGTACAGAGGAGTGGACCGCAGACGCATCGACCATGTTGACGCTTACATGTACCGATTCAGAAGACAATACCGTAACCAAATCGTTGTATGTGGGTGTGAAAGGCGCGCCGGGTATTCCTTCATTTGCAGTGTCTCCTGAACACACATATCCGGACGGAACAGTGACATTCACATGGGTATCGCAAAATACAACCGAATGTGTGTTGAAATCAGGCGGTACGGCCATCACGGGTGGCTCTAACTTGGCTGCGAGTGGCTCAAAGACAGGTGTTACCGTTGCTGAAACGACGACTTTTACCCTTGATTGTACAGGAACCAATGGCACGCACACGACCAGCGAAGTGACCGTCACAACCGATGTGTTGCGTATTGCGTCGTTTCAAAAAGAAGGCCCCAACAATGCAGGGGCCTATACCGTCACGTGGCGTGTGGACAATGCTGAATCATGCGTCATGAAAGGCAATGACTGTGCGTGGACAGCACAAAACAATCTGTGCAGCTTTGCCCTCTCCAGCGCATCGGGCAGTCCCACAGGTTCCGGGAGTGTGAATGTCACGCCGTCAGAACCACTCACACTGGAACTTTCGTGCACCAAGGGCAGTGATACAAAAAAAGCCTATCTTGCACTTTCAGGTACGCAGGCCATTATCAACAGTTTTGATGTCTCCCCCTCGCACCTTAAAGGTGAAGAGACACTGACATTTGCATGGCGAACATCCAATACAAAAGAAAACACATGCGATTTATATGCAGGCAATGTTGCGGTTAATGGAAAAACAAATTTGCCCTCCAATGGACTCACCACACTGGCCGCTACAGACGATGCAATCTACATTTTGAAATGCAAAAATTTAACGGAAAGTGAAACGATTGTTTCAGATGAACATGCCGTAACGGTGGACGTTGCAATTACAGCTTTTGCATCGAGCTCAGGAAGCGCGCCCGTGGAAGCAGCCGGTACGCCTACTATCACCATCACAGCGGTTGATGCAAAAGCGAACAACGCTTGTACACTGACCGATGATCGCAACAGCACACCGGTATCATTCATGCATTCTGAAAATACGACGACATATACTGCAACGTACACCGTCCCAGCATTCAATGGTAACTCAGTGCTTCAGCTTACTGTTAATTGTACAGGCAACAATACCCTCACCACCGACACTGCCAGTAAAACATTAATTCTGTATTATGCAGCAGGAACGCTTGGCAGTACATTGATTGCAACGCCATCGCTAATTACTGTGAAAGATGGCCCCAGCACCATTACATGGGGTTCACAAGGCGCGCAGGGATGTTCACTTAAAGAAGACGTAACGAACGCACCTGAATTGAAATCAGGCACATCAGGCAGTTTGACTGTAGAAAACCTGACCACCAAGAAAACCTACAAACTGACGTGCAATAATTTTGGCTCAACGTCCACCGACATAAAAACCGTCGATGTGGATGTGTTTTATTTTGATAACGTGAATGATCCGAGCAATCCCCTAAAGCCTACGGTCGATAAAGCATCAGTGAAGAAGTATCTTGAGAACATCACTGTCAGTGCAAAAATTACAGGAGCAACGACAGGCGATACATGCACAGTAAATACAGGTTGGATAGTATCGGATCCTACGAATGGCGTATTTACTGCGACAGGCCCCATATCAGGAACTACCGATGTGGTGATGACGTGCAAACGCGGCACCACAGCGATTGTTAGCGATGCAGTGAGAGTGACTGTCACGGACCCGAATGTTTCCCCAAGCATCACATTTGTTACCACACCCGCTGCGACCACGGTGGATTCGGTGACGGCGACGAGGATTGATTATCGCAAGGACGTGACCATTACAGCAACGGTAGCAGGTACAATAGATGGCGATACCTGCACTGCGGATCCAGGAGGCTCATTAAGTCGGTCGGGCAATGTATTCAGTGGTACCAGTGTTGGCTTGTCGGCTCAGAACAGTAACATCACGGTGACCTGCAAGCGCGGCGATATTATCATTGCCACCGCCACAGTGCCCGTTATCGTAACACAGCCTGCCATTGCCATCACGACCACACCTGCACAGGTATCTGGGGTCACGACAGTTGATTATCTCCAGGACATGACTCTCACAGCAGTCTCATCAGGATTGCCAACGACTTCATGCGAGGCCAGTACAGGTTGGTCCGTTACAAAGAGCGATAACACGTTTACCTTCCGAGGTCGCTTGGCAGAAACAACTTCCATCACGGTGACGTGCACGCAAGCAACGCCCAGCGCGAGTATTTCGGCGAGCTTAGTGGTGAATGTGAGGCAGTCGGCAGCGAGTGTCAGTAATTCGTCGAGTTCGGGTGAGACCTGCGATATTTTTGTAAAACCTGGTGGAGGCAGCCCCCAAGATGGCACCACATGGGCCAAGGCATATGCATCTCTCGCTCCCATTCAGGCCAAAACGGTGTGTGTTCCAAGTGGTTTCTCTTTCACCGGCGTGACTGTTCCAGCATATGTACGTGTGCGTTCGGATTGTACACAGTCAGCGGTTGCGAACGGTACTTCGTGCCTTAGCGGTGATACAGGCGTGTGTCACTTTTATGTGAAGACGGGTGGTAGCGATAGTTCAAATAACGGCACCACGTCTTGGAGTACGGCATTCGCAACTTTTGGTCCTTTACTCGGCAAAACCGTATGTGCTGGCGTTGGTGTCAGTATACCAAGCAGCATTCCAGGATACCTGACGGTGAAGAAAAATTGTACATCTACAGGCGCGACGACAACATGTTCAGCCGAAGACCAAACACCTACGTGCAATTATTATGTGACGACGACAGGAGGAGCGACAATCAAGGATGGGTCTTCCTGGACCAACGCGTATGACAGCATGTCTCCAGTTCTCGCTTTGGTCTCTCCTGCGGCTTCTGCTTCTGCTGTTCTGAGTGGAAAAAAAGTATGCATGGCCTCAGGTGTCTATTCTGATCCTGATTCTGTGGTGAATGAAGATAGGAATGTTCTTGTGGCAAGCAATTCAATCGCCACCAAAACGACGTTTAAGGGCGGGTGTGTGGCCGATGCTGTGACTACAGACACACCGCCAGTTTCGATATGCACGCCTTCAGCCTCAGAGACCATCCTCGATGGCCATCGCTTAACACGCCTCATGACCATCCGGAGTGGATCTGTCACTTTAAAAGATCTCACATTTCGCGCCGGACGAACGACATCGGCAGCCAACTACGGGGGCTGCTTGCTTATCACCGATGGCGCGAGCGTTGCCATGGAGAATGTCAATTTCGTCGAGTGCATGGCGGAGCATACCACCGATGGTTTTGGCGGCGGTATCTACGTGGGAAAAACCACCAGTGTGTCAACTGCGGGTGTCATTACCGTCAATGCCGCCAGCACGACACCTTCCCAGCTCGCATGGCGCGGCGGTTGGGCCCAGGGCAATGATGCATTTCGGGGCGGTGTACTGATGGTTGACGTTGGGAGCACGGTCCAGATCTCTGATCTTACCGCTGTAAACAATGGGAGTCTTGGTCTTGGAGGGTCGGGTGGCGGAGTGATTGCAGTCTATGGCGATACTTCTGCAGTGAGCGTTGAAAATAGTATCTTTAAAAGCAATATTTCTGACAGTGCTGGTGGCGGTGCTATTTATCTACAAAACAATAGTTTCCTTGATGTCGCTGGGTGCTCTTTTTTAGGCAACATCGCAAGCTATTATTATGGTGGCGCAATTTACGGGAATGGAGTTGCACCCGTAGTGCGTGTTCGTCACTCTCTGTTTAATGGAAATACGACCAACTGGGGTTCCGTTGTTACATATGGAGGAGCCATCAGTCTGATCTCTTCAGGCCCTGCGGCCAATGCGCGTGCAAATTTATTGATAAGTGGTAGCACTTTTTCTGGCAATACCGCACGTACTGGTGGTGCTATTTATGCAAAAGACAGTGATGTCATTTTCTCCCAGAGTCGGTTTGATGGGAACAGTTCATACGAGAGAGGTGGCGCTGTTTATTTCGAAGAATCCACAACGAGTCAGTTGTTAAGTTTTGGCATTTTTGAGACGGAGTTCACCTACAATCAGTCTTATCCCGTTGTCTATGATGGAAGTAATGGGTTTGGTGGCGCAATCTCCGTGTCTTCTCAAAAACTTAATTTTCGAATTGAAGACAGCCGATTTCAATACAATACAGGCAACAACTGGGGAGGAGCAATCGACGTACGTATGAATAGTGCGGTATCCTCAGTGGTTATTAAGCGGAGCAGTTTTGAGGGAAATGGTGTGAATACCATTGCGCGTGGAGGAGCCATCTCTACCTATGAGGGTTCACTTGCTGATGTAGAGATCGAAGATAGTGAGTTTATTGGGAATCGGGCCTATCATACGGGCAATGTTGCCTGGTATGGAGCGGGCGGCGCTCTTATGTTGGAGCAGGGGCAAAATCGACTTAGAATCGATCGAAGCTATTTTGCTTACAATCGTGCGACAGAAGGCGGGGGGGCCATTACCGTTGGCAATGATAGTGGCAATGTGCTCAAGCAGCTTGAAATCAGCAATACGACTTTTATTGGCAATAGTTTATACTCACCCGACGCATCTGCTTCGCGAACTTTTGCAGGTGTTGCGGTTTCCATGAAAGCTACTGTGAATGCGGGTTTCATTCGAGATACTTCATTTCGCGAAAATGTAGGCGCTTTAAATTGGCCTGGAGCAAGCACGCAGAGTTTTGGCGGCTCTCTCTATTTCCATTCGACGGTGGGCGTGTCGGGAACACCATTTCGTCTTGAACGCGTCAATTTCTTGGACAACGTACACACCACCGGCAGTTCTGCTGGGCTTTCCGCAAATACTACGGCGTACATGACGATTGAAGACAGTACGTTTGCGCGCAACACAGCAGGGCGATTTGCAGCCCTTGAGTTTGATGGAGACAATAGCGTGTACTCCATTGTTAATTCGCGCATCATCGATAATCTGAATGAGAACATCTATGTTGATGGGATTAACACTGTAAATGGCGGTGCAGTCTACCTAAGAGGAACAGCGACGCTTGAAGGTGTACAATTCAAAAACAATAAAGGCGCATACAATGGCGGCGCTATTTGGCATCACAGCGGAACGACAACAGTGCGCGACTGTGATTTTATCAACAACGAAGTATCCAATTTTGGTGGTGCGATATATGAGTATTCTGGTACGCTGAACGTTGTTAACTCCACCTTTGCAGGGAACAAAGCCTTGGATGGGGGCGCTATTTATCAAAATCTCAGTTCGCCCGGTCCTGGTACGCTTAAAATTTATCTTTCGACGTTTACTGGCAATATCGCAACAACAACAACAACGCCCAGTTTTGATGTGAAGCAATCAGGTGCAACCATTAAGGCCTCTGTGTTTGCATCGTCGGCCGCCAGCTCCGGTGTTGCGGAGAGTACGAACGGCGCGAACGGAATTTGTGTTTCAACCTCGGCTGTCACACTGGTGGGGGATAAGTACTTCTATACTCAGCCAGCATCACTGGGGCCAAACAGTGGTTGCAAAGGTAATTCGAGTGACATCACGATGACGACGAGTGCTCTTTCTCTCATTATGGGTTGCTCGGGTACTTGTTTGGATTTTACGTCAGCATTTGCAGACTACACGCTTGAAGGGAACGATGGCACTGACGGCAGCGGCAATCCAATTAAAGAGAATGGGTCAAGCGCGAGTGTTTTTCCTGGCCGACACTACAAGGTCTCGACACGACGTCTTTATGTGAAGCCCAATTCTGGCAATACCTGCACGTTGGAAAATACGACGGTTAGCGGACGGACCATTACGATGGACGGCACAAGTTGGGAGAGTGCGTTTCCGTGTCCTTCCAATGCCGTTGTGGCCATCAACCGATTTGCTCGCATTCAGCCAGGCACCACAATCCTCGAACACTACGAAGTGTGGGTACAAAAAGGGGTCTACAATGAGACCGCTACTCTTGTTCTTCCTGAGCGTACCTCATGGTTTGGTGGCTTTGAAGGCGTGGTAGAAGAAAAAGAGCGGTTCCACCGTCCGGCTCTATGGAGGCTTCCTGATGCAGGGTGGAGCAAAATCCAATACACAAGCGCTAATGCCGGAGAGGTGATGAAGTATGCAGGGACAAGTAGTACCCCGAAAACCACCCCGGCGAGTGTCGATGGATTTATTTTGTCTCGCAATTCAAATGCAACGGCAACATCAGTGACCGGACTTAAAGTTGAATACGTAGCCGACTTCACCGCCCGCAACATGCGGCTCGAAGGCAATATTGGCGCAAAGCCGGGGTTTGAAGCCAGCAATGTCACCGGTGCATTGGTGCTTGAAAATGTGCAGGCAAAAGGCAATAATTTCTCCGGTACACCTGCCGTTCTCACATTCAACGTGACGCCCAATGCACGTTTGGAAAATGTATATATTGATCATGGTTCAGCAACAGGAGGAGCAACAGGCGTTTCGGTGACAGGCATATCAACACTTTACGCCCGTAATCTGACGTTGAGAGGTGCAATTGTCGATGATACAGGCATCAAGCAGGATGCAACCGCCAAAGTGTATTTGAGCGAGAGTGTGGTGTACAACCCAGCATCAGGAAAATCCAGCGATGTCACTTCGGGTGGTCAACTACTGTTGGCCAATACCTGTTTGTTTGCTGCAGCAAGCGGAACACCACCCACAGATCACAAAAGCTGGAACGTTATCATAACCCCAGCAACATCTTTGAGCACCGATAATTTGTTAAACCCTGCGAGTGCTTGCGCCGATGCAGTACAACCTTTGCCTGCATGTCCCAATGAAGGCGCAACAACGCCTTTGTTGACTGCAACCGGTAGGCGTTGGTGTATGGATGCACAGGGGATCGAACGTATTTGCACCGGTACGTTGGTCTCTTCTACCACGACTTGGACCTGCGCAACGGCAACGATCCCATCGGACACCGGCATCGCTCGCAATGGATCCACCCGCACCGACAAACTATGGGATGTTGGGCGCAAAGATTTCGGTTTCCATACGCCTGCTCGTATTTGGTATGTCAATCCAGAAGCTGATGCTGGTGGTGATGGTAAAAGTTGGGGCACAGCTTTTCAAACCATCACAAGTGCAACAGCGGCTGCAACAACAGCAGGTGACGCCATCTGGATCACCGGCGGTACGTATCGTGCGACCAATGTACGTGATGCTGTGCTCAAAGTTCCCGCAGGTGTTTCTGTGTTTGGTGGATTTGCGGGGTATGAATCAAGTCCCATCCACAGACGTCGTGGTTTAACATCCACTGTCACTATTTTTGATGGTGATATGAATGGCGACGCGGCATGGTCGGCCGAGGACAGCACCAACGTTTCAACAAACGCAGGGGATATTGCACTTGATGGTGTGCGCATCACAGGAGGCAATGGACGAGGTTCAAACGATGGCGCAGGTCTTTACGTTGCTTTGGCGTCTAGTCAATCGGCGCTTTTGAGTAATCTCGAAGTGATGCGCAATACGGCGAGAAGTGGCGCTGGAATGTATATCACCTCTTCGTATGATAGACCTACTGCGCCCAACGTATTGCTTTACAATGTGCGCACGCACGACAATCACGCTGTTGTCGATGGCGGTGGTGTATATCTCGCCGCCAAGGTCAATGCGCTTATTGAAGATGGGTCGATGCGTAACAATGGCGTCGATCAATCGGGTGGTGCGTTGTATAACGCAGGCCAGGTTGAATTGCGCAACGTGGTGATTGATCGCAATGCTGCTCTTAATGGCGGCGGTATTGCGCTTGCCAATGATGTACTCACCACGCTGTCCAATGTGCAGCTCTCGCGCAACGATGGTGGCTTGGGTGGCGGCATCTACATTGCAAAATTCTTCAAGCTTGCGATCATTCAAAGTACGCTTGCCGAAAATACCGCAAACAAAGGTGCTGCGATTTTTGCAGAGAGCTTTAATGGTGGTACAACGGTTGCTGTCACTCAAAGCATCGTTGCGGGCAACCTTTCTTCCGATGGAAAGGTGTTCGCTTTGGCAGATGCTGCGTTGACTGTTTCGTATAACGGGTCATGCGTAGATCTTACGGGAAGCACGACGGAGGGCACGATCTACGGCATTGATAGCAACGCCGTCGTAGCCGTTCCTTGGACCACCGGTGAAGTCAATTATGTATTGCCAAAGGCCAGTGTGTGCCGCAATTTGGGAGGTACCGTGGGTGCAGGCGTGGCGTATGATCTGCGTGCACGCAGCACGTCGCCTGGCGGTGAATCCGAATACAGCCGTGACACATGTACCGCCTATTCACCCGACCCCGGATATCACGCCCCCGCCATCGACCGTACCTTCTGCGCCTATCGCCCCGGCATTGATCTATAACTGTCGCCCGCTTTTATCCTGCCATTATCAATCCATAAAATTCGCGGACGTACTCTTCTTTACATAGAATGGCTCCATCCGGGGGTCGTCAATGATTCGTTGTGCTTCTAAGGCAGTTGTTACGGCGTTGATTTGCATTGCGATGGTTGGTTGCAAGGAATCCACGTCGGCATCTCCGGTTGTTGGTATTGCATCATTTGTCGCCGATGTTGGCAGTGGTCGGGCGATACCCGGCGATGAAGTGACGTTGACATGGGCTGCGTCCAATGCGGTGGCGTGCTCCATCGTGGATGGTGATGGCGTCAGTGTTGTATCCAACACCACAGCGAGTACGTTCGAGTGGACTGCTCACAAATCCACCATGCTGGTTCTCTCTTGTATTGATGCGGATGGGCATGTTTCCAGCAAATCGTTGTATGTTTCGGTGTTTGTTGTTGAAATTGCGTCGTTTACGGCCAAATTGGGAAGTACACCTGTCGCTGGCGATGTAGAAAAAGATGCAACCGTGACGCTCGAATGGTCTGCGCTCAATGCAACCACATGCTCGATTGTTGATGCCAAAGAGAATAGTGTTGTTGAAGATACGACCGAAAGTACGGTGCAGTGGACTGCAACCGCATCGACCATGTTGACCCTTACATGCACCGATTCAGAGGACAATACTGCAACCAAGTCGTTGTACGTGGGCGTGAAAGGCGCGCCGGGTATTCCTTCGTTTGTGGCATCGCCCACGAACACATATCCCGGCGGAACAGTGACGTTTACATGGGCATCACAAAACACCACAGGATGCGTACTTAAGTCAGGAGAAACAATCATTGCAGATGATTTGGCAGTTGAAGGTTCCAAGGCGAATGTTGTCATTGCTTCAACAAAAACATTCACTCTTAATTGTACTGGTACCAACGGCACACACACGACCCGCGAAGTGACAGTCACAACCGATGTGTTGCGTATTGTGTCATTTGAAAAATCTGTACCTAGCTGTACCGGCTCTTGCGAGGTGACGTGGCATGTCGACAACGCCACGTCATGCGATTTGTGGGGCAATGGGTGCAAGTGGGTTAGCAATGCTTCGTGCAGCTTTTCTGTAAATAATCAAACAGGCACGATGGCTGCATCAGGAACCGCCATTGTAAGTTCTGACAAGCAGCTTACTTTGGAGCTTTCATGTCAGAAGGGAAATAACACCGCAAGTGCCTTTCTTTCACTTCAGGGAACGGAACAGGCCATCATTAACAGTTTTACTGTTTCGCCCAGAGAGTCCAACCCCAAGGGTGGAAGTGATTTGACATTCGCGTGGCGAACATCAAATACAAAACCAGATTCGTGTGCGATTTATGATGGAAACAATACTTCCGTGAAGTCCAATTTGGCTTCCAACGGACTCACCACACTTACAGCGACAGATGATGCAACCTATGTTTTGAAATGCAGAAATGCCGCAGATACCGGAGATGTTCTTTGGGAAACACCCCTTGCAGTAACGGTCGATGTGGCGATTACAGCGTTCACGTCAAGCTCAGGCAGTACGGCAATTACAGCAGCCTCTTCGATTATCCTCACCATCACAGCAATCGACGCAAAAACGAGCGATGCCTGTACCCTGACCGATGACCGCAACAGCACACCTGTATTGTTCACGCCCTCCGAAAGCATTCCGACCACGTATACTGCAGAATATACCGTTCCAGATTTCAACGGCAATTCGATTCTCCAGCTCACGGTGAACTGTACAGGGAACAACATCAACCCCGACACTGCCAGCAAATCACTTATTTTGTTCTATGCGGCAGGTGATCTTAAGAGCACGTTGGTTGCAACACCTTCTGTTATTAGCATCAAGGGTGGGTCCAGTACCGTCGCATGGGGGTCACAAGGGGCGCAGGGATGTTCACTTAAAGAAAATGTAACGGACGCACCTGAATTGAAATCAGGCACATCAGGCAGCTTAAATGTAGAACCGATCACCAAGACAACCTACAAACTGACGTGCAATAATTTTGGTTCAACGTCCACCGACGTAAAAACCGTCGATGTGGATGTGTTTTATTTCGAGAACACGCCTACAGCTTCACCCTCGACGGGTGTCAAAAAATATCTCGATGATGTCACGATCACTGCGACGATAACGGGCGCAAAAGAGGGCGATACCTGCACAGTGAATACCGGATGGGGTCGTGTTCTGGACACCCAACCAGGAGAGTTTGCATTCAAAGGCCGGCTGTCTGGAAATACTGATATTGTCATGACGTGCAAACGCGGCACAACGGCGATTGTGAGCAGCCCTGTGGCCGTGAGTGTCGAAGATTCGGGCATTGCATTTGTCACGGTTCCTGCCGCGACGACAGTGGAAGGTGTGACGGCGACGCGTGTCGATTATCTCCAAAATATAACAATCAAGGTAACTATCGACGGTGCACAAAATGGCGATCAATGTACTTCAAACACCTGGGGTGAATTGACTCGAGATGGTACGCTATTTACAGGGCAGGGCAGTTTGACCGCCTCAACAAATATTGCTGTAACATGCAAACGCGGCGAAACGACGATTGCAACCGGTACCGTGCCTGTTACAGTGATGGCCATCGCATCATTTCCTCCGCCGGCAACAGCGACCACTTGTTCTCATTATATTACGCCTGATGGGATGAGGCCCAGTGACTCAATGTATCCAGAAGATACAACGCCATCCGACTCATTGTATATGCGCTTTGTGGACCTTTACGGTTACAACTGCACTGGATCCTCTGGTAACTCGTTTAGTTGTTCTGGAGCTGGCACTTGCAATGGTGCTACGAGTGCAAATGCCACCGTGGCATCTGGTGCTGCCGCCTGCACGGGATCGATAACAGCAAAAACATGTACTGCACCGTTCACTTGTACTTCATCTGGCGCGCTATCAGGTACGTGCGCAAGCTTAACTGCCCCAACCGTAACAGGAGCCACTTGCAACCTTTCGACGATTTCGCAGAATCTCGACAACAAAACCATCTGCATGACCACCGGTGTTCACTTTGTGAATCGCACCGATGCCAGTCTTACCGCCACCAAAGATGATTCATTAACGCTTACGGGCACAGGTTCCGTGACTTTTGTAGGCGGATTTCCCAATCCGGCATCGACAGAATCAAGAACAATTCTCGATGGTCGTTACTTGTCGCGTTTGATGACTCTTAAGGGTTTAGGCAGCAAGGTAACACTAAAAGATGTGGTCTTTCGTTCAGGGAAGATGAGTACGAATGCAGACGTATCCCGTGGTGGATGTTTGCGTATTGAAAGTGGTGCGAGTGCATCGCTTGAAAATGTCGATTTTTTGGAGTGTTTTGCCGGAGATACGACTGGCGGGAGTGCGACTGTAGGCCATGCTTTTGGCGGCGCAATTTATCTCACAGGTGGCAGCAGTAGCCTTTCATGGCGTGGCGGACTGGCTATGGGAAATGATGCCGGCAAGGGGATGGTTCTTTCTGCGAATTTAGGAAGTTCCGCGTATATTGGATCGGTGACAGTGCGCAATAACGGCAGTGGTTATGGCTTTATTTCTTCTTATAGCGAGACGGGACCCATCTCTCTCGAAGGGAATAATACTGCGGTGTCTGTTGTTAATTCTCTTTTCCAAAATAATTCCGGAGAATCCTATGGTGGCGCCATCTCTTTGACCCATAATAGTTTCCTTGACGTGTCCGGCTGTGTTTTCCGAAATAACAGCAGTGCATATTACGGGGGTGCTATTGGGGCCCATGATTTATACGGCGTCGTACCAAGTCCAAGTCCCGTGGTACGCGTTAATCATTCTCTTTTTGAAAACAACAGCTCATATTATGGGGATAATGGCGGGCGAGGTGGCGCAGTCTCTGTCTATTTAGCAGCGGGTGCATCGCGCGGAACACTCCTCGTTGCAGAGAGTCGTTTTGTCGGGAATGTGGTCAATGTTGATGGCGGTGCGCTTCATGTTCGGAATGCCGATGTGACGTTGGATAGCAACACGTTTGAATCCAATAAATCAGGGCACAATGGCGGTGCGATGTATTTATACGACTCAACTGATGGCGCTAGGCCAGGGGGCGGTCTTAATGTTCAGATACGAAATAGCAGTTTCCTATCGAACATCGCTGCGGAGTTGACTGGCGACAATGGGAATGGTGGGGCTCTGTTTCTCGTTACCGAGAATATTGGTTCGCCTATGCGTATTGTTATCGATGATGCGATATTTGAAAACAATGCAAGCAACACCTCGGGTGGGGCCATTTCATTGACTGGCCCTGCGCCCAGCTCGGTAACGATTAGACGTAGTTTGTTTCGAACCAATGTTGCACGCAATGATGGCCTGAGCGATGCAGCAGGTGGTTTGGGCGGTGCTATTTTTGCCGATTCTACCACGTCATTAGATATCTCCGATTCCGAATTTTCAGGCAATCGTTCCTATGCTGAAGATAATGGGCCGGCCGAAGGCGGTGCCATCTACGGCAATACAATGGAAAGCCTCAAAATCGCCCGCAGTATGTTCGCATACAACCGAACCGAGAGATATGGTGGTGCGATACGTTTAAATGCTTCCATAAACGTTTTAGAAATCACAGATTCTGATTTTTTTGGTAATGGTCTCTCGACGCGCGTCAATGATGGTAAACGTGGTTTGGCAATGATGACGGGTTCTGTTGGTGCTGGATTCATTCGCGGAACTACCTTTCGATCGCATGTGGGAAGTTCGTTTAATGGTACATCCCCAGTCGATGGCTACGGCGGTACGATTCATTTCAACGCAAAAATAGGCGATAAAGCAGCACCCTTCCGCATTGAAGATACACGTTTTGAAGACAATGTTTTTACCAATGGAGTGTCGGCAGGAATTTCCAGCGGGGATATGGGAGCAGGTGGCTTACTGGTGCAGCGCTGCACGTTTGCGCGCAACAGTGCGAGTCGCGCCGCAGCGATGCTAGTGGCGGGCACCAACAGTGGTACGCTGAGTATTGTAGATAGCAAATTTATAGATAACGTGACCAATGCATCAAAGGGTGTCGACATAGAGACAGGCGGTGCTCTTCATCTTAATATGAATACAGGATCGGTTGTGATTGAGGGCTCTTTATTTCAAGGCAACACAGGACGTGTGGGGGGGGGCATTCTGTTCTATAATGGTGCCACTGGTAATACTTATACCGCTACGGTTCGCAACAGTACGTTTCTCAATAATCACGCATATCGCCATGCTGCAGAAGCAACGGACTCAAAGGCCGGATTTGGTGGTGCGATTGGTGTTTTAAATGGACAACACACCGTTAACGTCGTGAATAGCACTTTTGTAGGCAATATCGCAGATGCAGACGGCGGCGCCATTGTCCAATATGGAGCTACGATTAATGTCTATTTGAGTACTTTTGTGGGAAACACGAAAGGGGCGTCGGGAACTGGGGCGGATTATAAATACCAATTAGGCGTTACTGGAGGAGTATTCAATAAAGCAGCATCCGTTTTTGCTTCTACAAGTCCGGGGGTGACAGCAGTTATTGCTGATGCTGTATGTGTCTCTCCTAACGCCTTAACGGCTGTAGATCCCAACGGTAGATACTTTTTTCAAACCCCCACTACTGATTCCGATGGATGCACGGGCACGGCTACAAATGCGACGATTGCTGCTGCCAGTGGCTGGATGGGTTGTTCCTCCACATCGACAAATCCAACATACCTTTGTGTTGGCTCCACGTCTTCGCAATCATCGCTGATACGTGAAGATGCTGATGGAGCGAATGATAAAGTTTTCCCCGGCCGCCACTACAAAGTAGCAACGCGTCGCATGTATGTTGCGGTTGGTGCTTCGGGTAAAGCCGATGGAACAAGTTGGGCCGATGCATTCACACTTCCATCCCAAGCCATCACCGCCATCAACAAGTTTGCGCGTATCACATCAAGCACAACGATTCTCGAAAACTACGAAGTGTGGGTGAAGCAAGGAACATATAACGAAACGGCAACGCTTTCATTACCAGATCGCTCTAAATGGTATGGTGGCTTTGAGGGCACTGAAACAGAACTTTATCAACGTCCTATGCCGATCACGTATTCGGTGTTGAGTACAACAAGCAACATCGCATTTCATCGGGCAGAAATTGCCGGCACCACAACGACCACGCGAGTGGCCGTTGTCTTCGATGGCTTTCGCCTACAAAAAGGGGACCGCGCAGAAGGCTCAACCGCTGCGACCGCTTTGACGATTTATAAGGCATCAAATGTCATTGTTCAAAATATATACATAGATGCGAATGAGACCAAAGCATCGGGTTTACGAATCGAGAATTCCACCGATGTATTTTTGGGCAATGTGGTTGTTGATCAAGCAGTCGATGGCGGCGTATCGGCGATTTTGACCCAAGATGCCAAGGTCGTCGCTGACAATATCTATGTCGCAGCCAGGAGGAGTAGCATTGGCGCCTCACTGACGTACGGGATCACGATTAAGAGCGCAAGTACCACAGCGAGCGCGTCTCAGGTATGGCTTCGCAATGCAACTGTGACGACAGAGGCAACAGCACTCGGTATCCAATTGCTGAAAGATAGCGTCATCACCAACGCAAGCGCACCGGAACTTTATATCACAGAGAGTGTATTGGATCTGACGGCAATTGCGAGCACGCAGAGTGTTCAAATCAATTCAAACACACTTTTCATTGCAAACAGCTTGCTCCGTGAAGATGCATCCAACAAAGTTGCAACATCTAATTTGGCTTGGAACGTAACATCACTAGCCTCAGGTACGGTGGCAAGCTTGCTTGATACAACAGCATCCCATCCTCGCCCAATCCGCACCGATTTAACACAAAGTATTGAAGTGCAGCCGCTGCCACCGTGTCCACTTACGGGTGCGACAGAAACTTCATCACAAGGATCTCGTTGGTGTGTAGATAGCACAGGCACCGAACGTATTTGTCTCTCTGCTGCTGCATCGCCATTCGCTTGGTCTTGCAGCCTTGCAGTTCCCACCAACACTGGCCTCGCTCGCAACGGTTCAACCCGCAAAGATAAACTCTGGGACGTGGGTCGCAAAGACTTCGGTTATCACGCACCAGATCGCGTTTGGTACGTTGATGCATCGGCATCTTCGAGTACCGATTGTGGCAAAAGTTGGGCAACTGCTTGCCCACTCCTCAGTGATGCCATCGCAAAAGCAACAAGAATAGGCGACGCCATTTGGATTGCCGATGGCACGTATCGCGCCACATCGTCCAATAGAACAGTATTGAATGTTCCCGCAGGCGTATCGGTGTTCGGTGGATTTTTCGGACGTGAAACAAATCCAGATCAACGTCGCCATGGTGTTGCATCCGCAACTACCATTCTTGATGGCGACATCGATGGGGGTGGTGCATGGTCCGCCGAAGACAGCACCCATGTGGTGACCAACGCAGGCGATATTGCGCTTGATGGTTTGACCATTGCGGGCGGCAATGCATCCAACAGCAACGGTGGCGGTGTTTCTCTCTCCATGACAGGCACCACATCAGCACTGTTGAACGGACTTGATATTTATCACAACGCGGCATCCAAAGGCGGTGGCGTTTATGTTACATCATCGGCGCTACCAAGCAATCCAAGTATCAATTTCAATTTGCGCACCTACAACGTGCGTATGCATGACAACCGTGCAGGAATGGATGGCGGTGGTATGCACATTGATACCAACGTGAGCGCACTCATTGAGGGTGGCTCATTCCGCAACAATGGTGCTGACCAAAATGGTGGTGCATTGTACAGTGTCGTTGCCACGGAATTGCGCAATGTGGTCATCGATCACAATGCCGCACTCAAAGGCGGTGGTATTGCATTGGGTGATGCTGTGGGCTCCATTACGCTGAAGCAGGTTCAGTTATCTCGCAACGATGCAGGCTTGGGCGGTGGTTTATATGGCGCTGGCACGTTGAGTGCTATTGTTGTAAATCAAAGCACTCTTGCAGAAAACACCGCCCATCGTGGCGCTGTGGTGTTTTTTGAGAAGAAAGCCTCCAGTCCAACGCCAATGATGGGACTCAACAGCGTTGTATTGGTGGCCAATACCTCCGAGGCTTTGTGTACGCCCCTGGAAAATCCTGCCACAGCCCCCACATCATCAAAAACAGAAGTGATTTGCGCAGCCAACGTGGCATTCCCAACAACGGATGCTACTTCTTGCATCAATCCAGCGGATGCATCAGCCGTCGTCGCTGTTCCTTGGACCACCGGCGAAGTCACCTACGTATTGCCCAAGGCAAGCACATGCCGCGGTTTGGGTGGCACAGTGGACTCCGGCATCTTCGATCTCCGCTCACTCAGCACCTCCCCCGGCGGTGAGTCCGAATACAGCCGTGATGGGTGTCCCTCAAGTCCGCAAAGCTCCGGCGATATTGCGAAACGCGACCCCGGCTACCACGCCCCGGCCATCGATCGCACTTTCTGTGCCTACCGCCCGGGCATCGATTGATTCTTTTTGCAGAAAACTCTCCCTCTGGGGGAGTCGTTTGCGAAGCAAACGGTGGGGGTGTTCGAATCAAAGTAATATCAAGCGGCGGGTGAGGGTATTCGCTTTAAAGCAATATCCATCGTTTCGTTGACACACAACCCACCATCCTGTTAACTCCGTGCCCACAATCAAGCGATGGGGCGTCGCCAAGTTGGTAAGGCACTGGTTTTTGATAC